>NZ_JAEDXW010000011.1:0-172400 GCF_036877565.1 Edaphobacter sp. HDX4 | reverse complement strand
GCGCTGCGGAGATACGCGGTAAGAGCTCGGCAACCGTGGCGCCGACTTCGATCCCGATTCTGTCGTTCACCGCAGACCGAGTGCGCTGCTTGCAGCCCAGATACCGCTCTGTGGTCTGGATCGAAACTTGACCCAAGAGGAATTGGATCTGTTCCAGTTCGCCTCCAGCACTACCCGCACAATCAGGATGTTGTCCGTTGGCTTCCGAGTTGTCGGCAACCCGGAAGTTATCCCAAACCGGGTCTCTGGGAAGTGCCGAAGGGTGGTTCCGGACAGTGTGTCGCCATCCGGAGATGGAACTGGCCCCCGGTGAGTGCATTATCGCCAAACCGCGTTTCCAGACGGGCAGTTCTGGAAAAGCGGTTTGTCCTCAAATCGTCATTTGAGAGTCCGTCGTCTTCCGCATTTCTTGGCAAATCATGGTTGAGATGCCGACCATTTCTGCACGCATGAGGATAGACGGTCTTCCATCACAAGCAGGACGAAACAACGGTCGAATCTGGCAGCGGTTTGCTGAAACAGCACTTTACACAATACTTGGAGGAAATGAAAGGGCAATACGCTTGGAGCGTCCGTTAGTACGGATTCATCGAGAGAGCATAGCTTCCAAAACCGAAACGCCCCTCTTTATTTCACTTGCGCTACATCCAGCGAAGCCCAGTAGCAACGCGGGCTTCTGCTCGTACATGCTTACATATGAGGAGATTGGAACTACTTCCAATCCCAGCTGTTCTGCCCGTCGAGTCAACACCCTTTCGGTGACACGTGTTTTGATCCAGGCCACGGTACGCATCCCAGATTGCGCGTGCTCTACATCGAGCAAACCGGAAAGACGCCGATTTGCTTCTTCTGCAAGTAGCAGCGAACGGTCCGAGTAGACCTGCCTCATCTTTCTAACGTGGTGGCCGAAGTGACCTTCGTTGATGAATTCCGTGAGCACGGCCTGCTCTAACGTCGGGGCATGTCGATCGAGGAAGCTTCGTGCGATTCTAAATGCTTCGACTAGCCGTTCCGGAACAACGATGAACCCAATGCGAAGAGCGTTGAAGAGCATCTTCGTAAATGTTCCAACATAAATGACCGATCCAGATTTATCGAGGCTGTGCAGTGAGGCAATCGGCTTCCCGGAATAACGATATTCCGCGTCGTATTCATCTTCGATAATCCATGCCCCCGCACGCGCGGCCCAGGAGAGAAGTTCGACTCGTCTCTCTGCCGACATGACAGTTCCAAGGGGAAACTGATTGGCTGGTGTTACGTACACCACGCGGGCGGCAGGAGATGACTTGATCGCTCTTGCAACATTTATACCGTCCCCATCAACTGGAATGGGAATCACACTCGCGCCAGCGCTCTGAAAGGCTTGACAAGCTCCAGGGTACCCGGGATCTTCCATCCACACCTCGTCGCCGGGATCGAGAAGCACTCGCGCCAAGAGGTCCAACGCCTGCTGCGCGCCCGAAGTCACGATGATCTGTTCAGCGGAACATCGTACTCCGCGGGACTGGCCCACATATTCGGCGATGGCTCTTCGCAGCGGCGGATAACCACCAGCATCACCTTGCCCATACAAGGAACGGGGTGCTTTGCGATAAACGCGCGCCGCAATCCGCGCCCACAGTTCGACTGGAAACAGGTCGATAGCCGGCTCGTAGCCCCTAAAAGCCTTGCCGATGGAATGCGACGCTTGCAAGAAGAATGTGGTTTTCAGAAGACTCTGCGTACGCTTCGCTATGGTTGCCTTGGACATCACCTGTTGGGAAGATCTTCGTTTCGTCGGAAAGGCCATCTCCCATCCCGGCGCCGGTACGACAAATGTTCCAGCACTCACTTCGGACGAAACGAATCCCTCATCCTGAAGTTGCTGGAATGCTGCCACGACTGTAGCGCGAGCAATGCCGTATTGTGCTGCCAGGTTTCTCGTGGACGGCAATCGCCCTCCAGACTTCAATCGACCATCAATAATTGCGGAGCGCAGCTCCGTATAGAGCCAACGCCAAATCTCCTGGCCATCCTGTCGTGGTGCTAAAAGCAGATCTTGAAATGTCTCTATCTTCGGCACGGTTTTGGGCACCTGTTATGGACTGGTCGTCTAGAAGATTATGGCCTGTTTGGTCATTCCACCTCAGTATAGCCTGACTGTGGAAGGGGAACACGTCTTGAAGATGAGATTGGAGCCCGCGAAGGTTTCACCCGCTGCTTACCATGCGATGCTTGGATTGGAGAGCTTCGTAAATAAGTCATCGAAGCTTGAGCAATCTCTCCTGGCACTGGTCAAGATGAGAGTCTCCCAGATCAATGGGTGTGCCTTCTCCATTGATATGCATTCCAAGGACACACGTCTGAATGGTGAGACGGAGCAACGTCTCAACGCCTTGTCTGCATGGCGAGGAACCACCTTCTTTACCAACCGCGAACGCGCAGCTCTCGCATGGACCAACGCGCTAACTCTTATCACGGAGGGCCGCGCGCCGGATGAAGTCTATGCCGAAGTCCGAAAGGAGTTTGGCGAAGAAGAACTGGTCAACCTCTCATTGGCGATCATCACGATCAACGGTTGGAATCGACTTGCGATAGGTTTCCGAACGATCCCAGGTGAGTATCAACCACCCAAGATCAGTTAAGTCGGTTACCGCAGCACATCATCCCGAAAGGACAGAAGTGATGCCCAACATGAAGAAGCTCATCCTATCTATGTCCATCTTTATCTTCGGTTTCGCCACAGTGACGCATGGCCAGCAAGTGAATACGCTCCTGACGAAAGAGCTTCCGGAAGCACCGGGTAAAGAAATTGAAGTCATTACTGTCAATTACGCTCCAGGAGCCGTCGACGCGATCCACCGGCATGATGCGCATGCAGTTGTCTATGTTCTCGAAGGGGAAGTTGAGATGCAGGTTCGCGGAGGCACGCTTCAGCGGCTTGGTCCCGGGCAGGTATTTTACGAATCACCTGAAGACATTCATACCGTAAGCCGTAACGCGAGTAAGACGAAACCAGCGAAATTCGTTGTATTTTTTATCAAAAATGAGGGAGCACCGATTCTCACTCCCGTTCACTAGCTTTGGACGCGAGCATTGTATTTCTCCGATGGAAACCATTTTGCCTAAAGCGATATTCCTTACGTGGAGGCACGTATGAATTCAAAAACCGAGCAACTCACCGAGACAGGTAGAGAGATTGTCCGTCTGTTCGCACGGTTTGCGTTAGGAGCTTCCTTTCTATCTGCTGTGGCTGATCGTTTTGGCTTTTGGGGGCCATATGGAGCAAAGAATGTATCTTGGGGAAATTTCGCTCGTTTCGTAGGATACACGGGCGCGGTGACGTCTCTGTTCCCCAGTTCATTGACGGTATCGTTCGCATGGACAGCTACCGTCGCGGAGACGCTCTTAGGGATATTGCTCGTCGCAGGCTTCAAAATATGAATGGCCTCCGTCCTCTCCGGTCTTCTCCTGTTGTCATTTGCAATAGGCATGGTCACAGGTCTTGGCCTCAAGACGCCATTCGACTATTCGGTCTTCTCGGCGGCCGCTGCAGCATTCTTACTGGCCTTCTGGGAGCCTGACAGATTCACGTTAGACAAGCTTTTGAATCGAACATGAACATCACCAACTTCTATTTACCAAGGGGACAATTCCTATGAAACAAGCATGGAGCGGCGATCTTACAGGCGAGAACTCGACATGTGGAGGTGACCGATGAAGGGGATTGTAGCTACGGATCAAGCAGCAGGAATGGCCGGGGTTAAGCTAGTAGAGCGCCCCGAGCCGCAGGCGGCGATAAACGACGTCGTTGTTCAGGTTCATGCGTCGGGATTTACCGGGGATGAGCTGACATGGCCCTCGACCTGGACCGATCGCGTCGGCCGCGACCGGACGCCTTCAATCCCCGGACACGAACTTGCCGGAGTAGTCACCGCTCTTGGCTACGGCACGACGGGGCTGTCGATCGGACAACGGGTGTTCGGCCTCACGGACTGGTATCGCGACGGCGCGCTGGCGGAGTATGTAGCCGTCGAGGCACGCAACCTCGCACCGCTTCCGGGTGACGTTGACTTCACCGTGGGCGCGGCCCTCGTGATGCCGGGCCTGACCGCGTGGCAGGGGCTGTTCGAACACGGCCGTCTTCAGGCGGGGCAGAGCGTCCTCGTACACGGTGCGGCCGGCGTAGTCGGTTCGATGGCGACCCAGCTCGCGCGTGATGCGGGCGCATACGTCATCGGCACCGGGCACGCTGCAGGCCGTCAGACGGCTCTCGACTTTGGCGCACAGGAGTTCGTCGACCTCGACAACGACACTTTGGAAGACATAGGCGAAGTCGATCTGGTGTTCGATGTCATTGGCGGCGACATCGTAAAGCGGTCTGCGGGGGTGATTCGCGCGGGAGGAGCGCTCGTGACTATCACCAGTCCGACCGAGGCACGGCCGTCCAATGGACGGACGGTCGACTTTGTTGTTGAGTCCGATCGGGCGCAACTGAATGAGATCGTCCGGCGTTTGCGCGACGGACGGCTGCGGACAAATATCGGCAACGTGGTTGCCCTTGATGATGCTGTTGCTGCCTTCAACCGGACTGAGCAACGAAAGGGAAAGACAATCATCCGAGTTCGTCCGTAGGGACGCGGGGATTGCCTAAGCCCAAGGTCTATTCTCCCCGCCTGTACATGCGACCAGATCTTAACCTCTATCAATTGAACTCACAGGAATTACGAGCCATGGCACGAATCCTACTTCCCACACGGGAGCAAGCTCCCACCGAAACGCACAAAATTCTCGACGAAATGCAACAGCGTTTGGGATTTCTTTCAAATGGACTTCGATTGCTTTCCTTGAGCCCGAGTGTTCTGCAGGCGTATGTAGACATCCAAACCACGATGTCGCATGTCCTCGACGCGAAGACGCGAGAAGCGGTCGCGTTAGCTGTTTCGATGGCCAATGGTTGCAACTACTGTGTTGCCACCCACTGCTTCATCACCCATGCCAATTCTCAGACATTACCTGACGAGATCTCGCTCAATCTCGAAGGAAAGTCCGGCGATGCAAAGAGAGCGGCTGCTGCTGCATTCGCCAGACGAATTATCGACACACACGGAAAGGTGAACGATGCTGATCTCGCGGCGGTCCGGGTAGCTGGGTATTCCGATACAGAGATTGTTGAGCTGACTACATTGGCAGCCCGATACACCCTGACCAACTTCTTGAACAACGTGGCAGACATCGAGATCGACATTCCCGCTTTATCTGACAACTAAGATCGTTCCGCGGGTGCGCGCCAGCCCGGCAGTGGACTGAGCCTGCCAAAGGGAAGACGATCATCCGCGTTCGCTCCTGAGCGACACGCGAAAACGCTCTTGTACTTCAACCTCTCCCTTCACCCATAGGAGTCACCATGATCAACGGAATCACCATGACCGACGCAATAACCATGACCAACACCATGACCAATGCCGTCATCGAATGTATCTTGAGCCGCCGCGCCACCAAGTACTACGATCCTGCCGTCAGCTTGAGTGACGATCAAATCCGCGAACTAGTGCGAATCGGCACCAGCGCTCCTACATCCTTCCACATGCAGAACTGGCGCTTCGTCGCCGTTCGCACGCCTGAAGCCAAGGCTCGACTGAGTCCGATCGCCTGGAATCAGCCCCCGATCAAAGATGCTGCCGTTACCTTTATCGTCTGCGGCCAGTTGGCCGATTCCAGCGTAATACCAGAGCGCCTGGCACCGTTGGTGGAAGCGGGCATCATGCCGGAAGCGATGGTGCCGGAATGGGAAATCCCCGCACGCGATCTGTATTTCGATTACCCGCATCGCCAACGTGACGAGGCAGTACGCAGCGGCGCCATCGGCGCGACGGCGATGATCTATGCGGCCCGCTCGCTGGGCCTGGGTTCGACGCCGATGATCGGTTTCGATGCCGAAGCGGTGCATCGTGAGTTCGCACTGGCCGAAAACGAAGTGCCGGTCATGCTGTTGTCCATAGGGGCCGAGCGTCCGGGAAACTGGCCGCAGAAGCCGCGTCGGCCGGTGGCCGATGTGCTGGAACTCGTCTAACTTCTCGTTAAACCGATAACTAGCGGAGCCTATGATGCCAAGAGCTGAAGCTCTAATGCCGGAACAGGTGCCGGCGCATTCGAAACCGATCCTCGATACATTCACCAAGAACATCGGGTTTACCCCAAATATGATGGCGACCTTCGCGCAGAGCCCGATCGCGTTCAACTCATGGGCCGCCCTGCTCGGCTCCTTGAGCAAGGCGCTCGACGTGAAGACGCGTGACAGCATCGGCCTCGCTGTCTCCGAAGTGAATGGCTGCAACTACTGCCTGACGGTTCACAGCTTTACGGCCGAGCATATGGCCAGGCTGCCGGCCGATGAAATCATTCTCGCTCGGAAGGGCCATGCCAGCGACCCTAAGCGAGACGCTGCCGTCCAGTTTGCACGCAAAGTCATCGAGACCCGCGGCAAGGTCAGTGACGCCGATCTGAAAGCCGTCCGTGACGTCGGCTACACGGATGCGAACGTCATGGAGATCGTCGCGTTGGTGGCCATGTACTCCCTGACGAACTTTTTCAATAACGTATTCGATCCCAAGAAGGACTTTCCCGCCGTTACGCCGGCTGGCTCGATCTGAACTCTATCCGGTTGGGTCGACCCTCTCCGAGGGCGCTCGGAGGGTTCATGGGATGCGAGCGTAACACCAAACCCAGATGCACCCGGGAAAGATTCTTGGGAACGCGTCTGGGCTTTCGTATGTGCAACAAGGCCAGGATAATCTAGCGCAAGCTTGATGCTCGTCTTCTCGATGAGCGCCAAATCCACGATGTGCTCGCCAAGATGGCCTCAATGAGTGCTTCGCCCTGAACTCATCAATTGGGGTCCAAACTTCCGGGTTGCCGGTCATCCGGACACGAGTGGGCCCATAACTACCGCTTTCAATTTACTTGAGCAGGGCCACCGCGAGTGCAATGAGGGCCACGAGCAGCGCGGCGCCGGGCAGGGCGTACGTCACAAGCGGCGATGCGGGGGACGTCGTCGCGCCGCCGAGGAGGTTCGCCTCCGGCACCACGAGTGTCTCGTCTGCAAACAGCGACTGCCGCATTACCCGTTTGCCGGCAATCACTTCCTCGATGCTCGCCTCGAAGTGGTGCTGATGAATCCGTTTCGCCGAATCGGGAACGGGCTCAGCCGCGGCCGCAAGCGCCGCCTTCAGCACCGCGTTCCGGATGTCACCGCCGCTCACATCGTACCGGCGCGCCAACGCCTGGAAATCGACGTCGGCCGCGAGCGGCGTCCGCGAAGGATGCAACTGCACGCGCCAAATCTGGGCGCGCTCGGCCTCCCCTGGCATCTCGAACAGGACATGTGTCCGGATGCGCCGCTCGAATGCCGGGTCGAAATTCGCCGCCAGATTCGTGGCGAATATCACTACGCCGTTGTATGACTCCAGCTCCTGCAGCAGCACGCTGACGGTGGTGTTCGATTCGCGCTGAGTCCCGTGATCGACTGATTTAGACCGGCGCGCGGCGATGGCGTCGGCTTCGTCGAACAGCAGCACGGCCCGCTCGTCACGCGCCGCCCGAAAAACGGCCGCTACGTTCTTCGGCGTCTCACCCATCCACATGGACTCGAGCTCGGCATAGCGGACGAGCAGGAGCCGCCGGCCGAGCGAGTGCGCGATGGCTTCGGCACAGATCGTCTTGCCAGTGCCCGGAGGACCAGCAAAGTTGAAGGCGAGCGCGAGCCCGGTGGGATGCCGGTCGCCGAGGCCCCAGCGGTTGAAGATCAGATCGTGCTGTGTCACCTGCGCTAGGGCGGTGTCAAGCGCGCGCCTAGTCGCGGGCGGCAGAATCACATCGTCGAATGTCCGGCGCGACACGATCGACTTGACCGCGCGGCGGCCGCCGCCCGTGCCGAAGAGACGCGTGAATGGGATCGCCGCCACGGCTCCACCGTACCGCCTGTCAGGGGCTGAAAGCAACAGGACAGGGCCGCGTAAGTGTGGTCTTCGTGTCCGCAATCTGGTTTTTATTCGAGTTCCAAGCGTGTGGTCGGCAACACGGAACTTTCGCTGGAACAACTCTCAATTGCTGCTAAATCGCCAAGCCACTCATTCATCCGCAACTGGCAACTAGGAGTACCCTGTTCCTGCTGAAACTCCTTGGCTGCGATCAGCACTCTGCTTTTCATAACCTCGTTGCGCCACCTGAAGCAGGACATAGCCCTCTTGGGGAGAGCTTTGACCAGGGAGAGAATCTCTGCCGTTTCTGTCTTACTTCAGCTTGAGCATATATCTCAAACCCGCGCGTATCGATGGGCATTGATAGCCGCCAAAAAAGAGAGGCCGGGGATCTCTCCCGGCCTCTTCACTTGCTTGTTGGTAGATGCTGTTATGCGTTGACGGATTCAGCAGCAGCTGCCTTGCGTTCCGCGGCAGTCTGGCCCAGCTCCGCCGCCAGGCGCTCGGTGGTGAAGGCTTCGATGATGTCCCCGACCTGAATGTCCTTGAAGTTGCCGAGATCGATACCGCACTCGACACCCTGGCGAACCTCCGCGACGTCGTCCTTGAATCGCTTGAGTGAAGAGATCTTGCCTTTCCAGACCTCGTCTCCGTTCCGGAGCAGACGCACCTGCGAATCGCGTCGGATAAGCCCGTCGCGAACGATGGAGCCTGCGATCTGGCCGACCTTCGTGATCTTGAAGACGTTGAGCACTTCGGCCCGTCCAAGGTAGTTCTCCTTGAACACAGGCTCCAGCAGCCCGTACATCGCCTTCCTCATCTCGTCCTGCAGCTCGTAGATGATGGAGTGGAGACGGATTTCGACGTTCTCGCGCTCGGCGATATCGGCGGCCTTGCGATCCGGCCGTACGTTGAAGCCGATCACGACAGCGTTGGATGCCGAAGCCAGAAGCACGTCCGACTCGGTGATCGCGCCAACGCCTGCACGCAGGACGCGAACGCGAACCTTCTCGGTCGACATCTTCTCGAGCGAATCGGCCAGAACCTCGACCGAGCCCTGCACGTCGCCCTTCAGAATCAGGTTCAGGTCCTTCATGCCGGCCTGCTTGATCTGCTCCGCCAATCCTTCGAGCGAAACTCGCGAGCTCTTGGCCAGCTGTGCTTCGCGATCCTTCATCGTGCGGTAGCGTGCAATCTCCTTCGCGCGGTCGCGGTCAGCCATGACGAGGAAGGTATCGCCCGCGTCAGGGATGGCCTCAAGGCCCAGGATCTCGACCGGGGTCGAGGGTCCTGCCTCGCTGATCGCGCGTCCACGGTCGTCGAACATGGCGCGAACCTTGCCGAAGGTGTTGCCGACGATGTAGCTGTCACTGGTACGCAGAGTGCCGTTCTGTACCAGGATCGAGGCGACCACGCCGCGTCCGCGATCGAGCTTCGCTTCGATGACCGTTCCGACTGCAGGACGATCCGGCTGCGACTTCTGCTCGTTCACGTCTGCGACCAGGCAGATCATCTCTTCCAGTTTGTCCAGGTTGATGCGCTTCTTCGCAGAGACCTCGACATATTCAACGTCGCCGCCCCAGCCCTGCAGCTGCAGACCGCGCTCGCCCAGTTGCTGCTTGATGCGATCAGGATTCGCCTCAGGCTTGTCGATCTTGTTGATCGCCACGATGATCGGCACATTGGCCGCCTTCGCGTGATCGATCGCCTCAAGCGTCTGCGGCATCACGCCGTCGTCCGCTGCGACCACGATGACGACGATATCCGTCACCTTCGCGCCGCGTGCACGCATGCGGGTAAAGGCCTCGTGACCCGGAGTATCCAGGAACACGATCTCGCGTCCGAAAGCAGGGGAGTCCGGCTTCGTCACGTGAACCTTGTACGCGCCGATGTGCTGTGTAATTCCGCCAGCTTCTCCGGCTGCCACATCCGTCAGACGGATGGCGTCCAGCAGAGAGGTCTTTCCATGGTCGACGTGACCCATCACCGTGACTACCGGCGAGCGCACGACCTCGGTCATTCCCGTCGTGTCTTCCAGGAAGCCCTCGATCGCCTCGTTCTCCAGCTGCTCTTCCACCGTGATGATGTTCGTGTCGGCACCAAACTGGCGCGCGACGTCCTTCACCAGCTCGCCTTCCAGCGACTGGTTCACGGTCACAAACACGCCCCGCATCAGCAGCGTTGCAATCAGGTCCTTACCGCGAATATCCAGCTTCTCGGCCAGATCTTTTACCGAGATGCCTTCTGTCACCGTGATGGTACGGGTGATCGGCAATGGCTGCTGCGGAATCTGGGCACCGCCAAAACGCGGCGGCGGTGCAAAGCCCTTCATCGGGCCTTCCTTGCTCTTTTCGTAGCGCTGATTGCCACCACGCCTCTGGGCTGGCCGACCCACTGGACGTCCGGCGGGGGCCTCACCTCCACCCGGAGGAAGTAATCCTCCTGGTGCTCCAGCGGGCCGAGGTCCACCAAAGCCGGGACGTGCACCAAAGCCGGGCCGACCGCCCGGTCCGCCGAAGCCGGGACGTCCTCCCGGACCTCCGGGGCCACCGCCCGGTCCACCGGGGAAGGTGCGAGTAGGATGCATCGGGCGCCGTGCTCCCGGAGGCAGCGTCGGGCGTCCTCCCGGACCGCCGCTTTGCGGCCGTGGGCGTTCAAAGATGGGGCGGTTCCGTGGCGGCGCTCCTGGAGCGGGCACCGGAGCCGTGTAAATCGGACGCGGACCCGTCTGCGGCATAATGACGCGGCGTGCGGGTGGCGCCGGTGGCCCTGCAGCAGCAGGTGCTGCGGGCGGAGTGGCTGCAGGCGGAGCGGCCGCAGGCGCAGAATCAGCCTGGGGCTGTGCCGGAGCTTGGGTTGTCGCCGCTGGCGCAGGAGTTGCCGCCGCGGGAGCGGCAGGGGCCGCCGGTGCAGCAGGAGCTGCCTGACTCGCCTGAGCCTCTGCCACAGGAGCAGGAGCGGCGGGTGCCGCCGCTGGCGCAGCCGGTTTGGGGGGTGTCGCAACCACCGGTGGGACACCAGCAGGGGTTCCGGGACGTGGAGCAGTCTGTGCCGGTGATCCCGTTGAGGGACCGGCAGCAGGAGCCGCAGCAGGACGCGCAACCACAGGACCCGCAGGGGGCCTGCTAGCAATCGCAGGAGCCGCAGGCGGCGGTGCCACCATGTTTACTGCCTGGCGGGGCTGGGGAACGATTCTTCGCGGCCCCGGAGTCGCCGGTGGCGTAGTCGCTGCCGGAGTGCTGGGAGCAGGTGTGCTCGCCGCACTGCTGGTGACCGTCGCTACCACGGGCCGTTGCTGGGGCGGGGCTGCTGGCGGCGCAGGAGGATGGACGACCGCAGGCCGTGCCATCACCGGCGGAGCTGCCTTTGCAGCCGCCTCTGCCTGCTTGCGCTCCAGGATCGCCTTCAGCGCGTCTCCGGGCTTCGATACCTTCGACAGGTCAAACTTCGGCCGATCGGCCGACTGCCTCGACTGCCCGCTTCCGCGGCTTCCACCCCTGAGGTACCCACGTACCTTGTCAGCTTCATCAGATTCGATGGAGCTGGAGTGGGTCTTCTTCTCCGTGACGCCAACCGCCGTCAGGGCATCCAGAATCGACTTGCTTTTCACTTCCAGCTCACGTGCCAGATCGTTGATTCGAACTTTGCTCATCCGTCCCTTTTTCGCTTCCCTATCGCCCTAGCTGCTCATGTACGCCTCTTCGAGGTAGGAATAGTCAATACATCTATTATCTCTGAACTTGCTGTACCCGCGGTACAGCGCCTCGGTTCCGCGGCTAGCCACGGTCGCGTCCATCGTCAATGCCTTCGTCGGAAAGATCCTGCGACTCGTCCACAAGGGTGTCGACCGAATCGTTGTTCAACTCGATCGCCTCCTCACGGGCATCTGCATCGCTGTATGCATCCGACTCAGAATTCTCTTCCTCTGCGTCAATCAGATCTTCAGCCGAAAGGCCGCCGACCTCTTCCGCCCGTCCCTGTCCTGCCTCACCGGCAAGAATCTCTTCTGGTGTCTTCTCCATGGACTCTTCCTCCTCCGCGGCAGGTGCAGCCTCAGCTCCCGCCGGCCGTTCTTCCCCTTCTTCGTACTGGCCAAAGTAATGGCGAACCGCGACCGAGATCTTCTCGACCGTCTTCTCTCCAATGCCCGGAACCTCTTCCAGCTGCTCCGGAGTCATATCCGCCAGCGACTCAACCGTCGTAATACCTGCTGCAATCAGCTTCTCGAGGATCGCATCACCAAGCTCCGTCACCTGCTCGATCGGAGTCGAAGGTCCGCCGCCCATGGCCGTCATCTGCTGCTCGACCTCCTGGCGCTTCTCCTCTTCGCTCTTGATGTCGATCTTCCACTGCAGCAGCTTCGCCGCCAGCCGTACGTTCTGACCCTTCTTGCCGATCGCCAGCGACAGTTGCGTGTCGTCCACGATCACCTCAAGCTGCTTCTCGCCGAGGTCTGTTATTGAGACGCGGCTCACCTTCGCCGGTTGCAGCGCCTTCTCTGCAAACGTCGTAATCTCGTCGGAGTACTCGATAATGTCGATCTTCTCTCCCCGCAGCTCGCGGATGATCGACTGGACGCGCATGCCCTTCATACCGACGCAGGCTCCGACCGGATCTACATCCTTGTCGCGGCTCTGCACGGCGATCTTGGTCCGCTCACCCGCCTCGCGAGCGATGGCCTTGATGCTTACCGTCCCGTCATAAATCTCTGGAACTTCGCTCTGGAACAGGTTCTGCACAAGAGTGGGTGCGGCGCGCGAGACAATCACCTGCGGTCCCTTTGCCGCGCGATCCACGCGCAGCAGGACGACCCGGACGCGCTCGCCCACGGCAAACTGCTCCAGGCGGCTCTGCTCACGCTTGGGCATCCTCGCCTCGGCCTTGCCCAGGTCAAAGATCACGTCCATCGGCTCCAGACGCTTGACGGTAGCGGTCAGCACCTCGCCCGCGCGATGGTTGTACTCGTTGTATACAGTGTCGCGCTCGGCCTCGCGAACCTTCTGGAAGATCACCTGTTTCGCCATCTGCGCCGCAATGCGGCCCAGCGGAGTCGTGTCCTTGTAAAACCTGAGCTCTGCGCCCACTTCCACTTCAGGAGCCAGCGCTCGAGCCTCCTCCAGCGTCATCTGGTTGGTCTCGTCCTCCACCTGCTCCGGACCTTCAACTACCGTCTTGAACACATAAGCACGAATCTCGCCGCTCTCGCGGTCCATCTCGGCGCGCATGTTCTCCTGCGTCTTGTAGTACTTGCGGGTCGCCAGCGCGATTGCGTCCTCGACCGCGCCGATAACGATACCCGGATCGATTCCCTTATCGCGGCTCAACATCTCAATCGACTGATACAAAGCACTTGCCATCGTTATCTGCCCTTCATGGTCCCGGTGGAGCTTCTTCCCCGGGGCGTTCGTCTTTCCTGTTTTCTTCTGATGCTGCAGCCGGGCTAAATCTCAGCCACTAACTGCGCCTTCTCCACATTTGCCAGCGGGATCTCGACCACTGTGGCCGTCACCGCCTTCTTTGCCTTGCCCTTCTGCTTCACTGCCGACAGGTCCAGAGTCAAAACGTCTCCTGCAAATCCTGTCAATCGCCCCTGCCAGTGCCGGTTGTCACTCACCGGCGTAAACGTCTGCACCTTCACCAGGCTGCCTCTAAACCTTACGTAATCCTCCGGACCGCGAAGCTTCCGCTCCAATCCGGGACTCGAAACCTCGAGCGTATACTCCGCTCCCGGTATCAGGTCCTCGACATCCACAACCGTGCCGAAGTCCTGGGCAAACGCTGCGCAATCCTCATGGGTTACGCCCGACAGCATCTCTGCCGGAACACCGCGGGGAAGGGTCTCATCTCCCTCTGCGTTCTCAGACGCTTTGGCGGCCAGCTTTGCACGCTCCTCCGCGTCCTTCTCGATGAACACCCGCAGGGTGCGGAACTTGGCCCCGCCCTGAAACTCCAGGTCCACCACTTCAAGGTGGTGGGAGGCGGCGACGCGCTCTGCCGTGGTCCGAATTGTGTCTAGATTCAGCGCCATACCTGTTCTTCTTGCCGCCTGTCCCGCGTCCTCGCCCGGCTTCGGAGAAGGACATATTTCAGAGCAAATAAAAAGTGGGCTTTGGCCCACTCATCTCTTCCGTCCTTCGCCGGTACGTTCACGGCCTCTGTCGGACAACGGAAAAAACGCTGCAACTTGTATGATACATCGAGTTTTTCGAGATATCAAACCAGCTCCAACCGCCCAGCCTTCTCCTTGGCGCGTCTGCGTCGGTCGCCTTTTCGCTCTCGGCCTCTCTCACCCCACCTGCTCGGGCGTCAGGGACAGACTCAGCTCAAGCAGCGCCTCCGGGTCGAAGGCGAACTTGCGAGCAAAGTGAGCGGACGAACTCCGCAGGCGGGGAAAATCGTCTCGCGTCAGTGTGCGCGGATGATTGACCTGCCCCGCCCAGTCCGTGAATCTCTTGTTATCCGCCGAGATCTTCAGGCCCGGAACATTGCACAGCAGCGTATGCGGAAATCCCTCATCGGGATTTGGGCGCCGACGGAAGTGATCGATAAGTTTGCGATTCAACGCACTGTCCTCGAGCATGGCCTCTGCCGTCGCACGATTACCCGTCAGCCAGAAGTCGCCTGCGAAGCTGCCGATCGAGCCGTCGAACGGCGTAAACCGCTCGATGAAGAATCTCTGCCGCAGATAGACGGCTTTCTTCCTCCACTTCAGGCGCGTCGCAAGCTTGTAAAACCCGAACCCGATCGCCACATATCTCTCGAAGGCCAGACGTTCCCATGCCGGATGGGCGAAGTTCTCCTCGCCGAATCCCTCCGGAGGTAGAGGCAGCCGGCACGGTCCGATCGGCCGATGATAGAGGTACGCATCGAAGCCGCCGCCGTAAAGATCCTCGAGGATGTAGCTGGCCGATTTAACAGGGAAGTCGGAAGCACTCAACACCACAAACCAGTCGGGATTATGCCGGGAGTAAAGCTGGCGGGTCGCCTTCAGCTGCCCTCCCACAACGCCCCATCCCCCCCACCGTGTGGTCTCCCAGTCCTCCACAAAGCTGACGTTTTTCGGAAACAGCGACGTGTTCACGTCGCATTTGCTGAAGTCGTGGTGAATCACGATAGGAGCGGCATCGAAGAGCCGGGTGAGCTGCTGGCACAGAAACAGAATCTGCGAGGGATTCTGGTGCGTAAGCAGAACGAAGCCGATCGATGGGTTCAAGGAGCCGATGCCTCCGGGCAGCTGCTGTGGGAATGTGTCGAGGGCGTAGAGGCCCTGTTGTGCAGATCCGTGAGATCTGTCGTTCTCATGGCCAACTCCGATGAATCGGAGAAGCCCGGCCGAACCGAACGTTCTGTAGATAAGAATAACGCTCTCCGACCAGTATCCGCCTGGAGAACCGCCCCGCGCCACGCCCGGATAGCCCGGTTCATTTCAATGGCCTGAAAGCCGAGGCAAGAATAACCCCCGGTCCGCCGAAGGGCAGCCTTCAGGAGATGGCTAAATCGTATGCGGATTCCGGACCCCAAAGCTGGTGCGGTTTGCTGCATCCTCACCCCTCCCATACAATCGAATATTAAAACTCCAACGGCCACGCGCCTTCCACAAGGCCTCTACCATCACCTAAAAGAGACATGATCAATCTTCCGCTTCCCGAAGCCCTTACCTTCGACGACGTTCTCCTCGTACCTGCCTACAGCGAAGTCATTCCCACCCAGGTCAGCACCCAGACCCAGCTGACCCGCCGCATCATCCTCAACACCCCTCTGCTGTCGGCTGCCATGGATACGGTTACCGAGTCGCGTCTTGCCATTGCCATGGCGCAGCAGGGTGGAATGGGAGTGGTTCACAGGAACCTGACCATCGAGCAGCAGGCCGGTGAGATCGACAAGGTCAAGCGTTCCGAGTCCGGAATGATCGTCGATCCCGTCACCATCGATCCTGATCAACCCATCGCCGCCGCGCTCGATGTCATGCGCCGCTACAAGATCTCGGGCGTTCCTGTCACCAGGAACAAGAAGCTGGTCGGGATCCTCACCAACCGCGATCTCCGCTTCGTCTCCCGCACCGACATTCCCATCTCCGACGTGATGACCAAGGAAAACCTCATCACCGTCCCGGTGGGAACGACCCTCGAACAGGCCGAGCAGATCCTCCATAAGCATCGCGTCGAAAAACTGCTGGTGGTCAACGACGAGTACGAGCTCAAGGGCCTGATCACCGTCAAGGACATCCAGAAGAAGCTGAAGTATCCCAACGCCAGCAAGGACTCCCAGGGACGTCTGCGCGTCGCCGGAGCCATCGGGGCGACCGGAGACTTCCTCGAGCGTGCCGAAGAGCTGGTTCGCGCAAGGGTAGATGCCCTCGCGATCGACTCTGCCCACGGGCACTCCTCTCGCGTGCTGGAGGCCGTTCGCGACACCAAGCGGAAGTTCCCCGAGATGGATGTTCTCGCCGGAAATGTGGCCACCTACGAAGGCGCTCTCGCTCTCATCAAGGCAGGTGCCGATGCCGTCAAGGTTGGAATCGGACCCGGCTCCATCTGCACCACCCGCATGGTCACCGGCGCAGGCATGCCGCAGATCACAGCCATCTCCGAGGCCTTCCGGGCAGGGCAGGAGAATGACATCCCCATCATCGCCGACGGCGGCATCAAGTACTCGGGCGACGTCACCAAGGCCATCGCTGCCGGAGCCTCCGTCGTCATGATGGGATCGCTCTTCGCCGGAGTCGACGAGTCTCCCGGCGAGACCATCCTCTACCAGGGCCGCTCCTTCAAGGCCTACCGCGGCATGGGTTCGCTCTCGGCCATGGCCCAGGGCTCCGGCGAGCGCTACTTCCAGAGCAAGGACGATATCTCCGAGGCCTCCACTGAGCGCCAGAACCTGACGGCCCGCGAGACCTCCAGCTCCAACCGCCTCGCAAAGTTCGTCCCTGAGGGAATCGAGGGACGCGTGCCCCACCGTGGGCCGCTCGAAGGCATGGTCTACCAGCTGGTCGGTGGTCTCCGCTCCGGAATGGGATATCTCGGCTGCGCGTCGATCACAGAGCTGCAAAACAACGCGCGCTTCATTCGCATCTCCGGGGCCGGTCTCCGCGAGAGTCACGTACACGACGTCATCATCACCCGCGAAGCTCCCAACTATCACGTCGAGTAGTCATCCACAGCCTTGAACGCGAGGAGAACCGCCAGCAGGTTGCCTCGCGTTCGGCTGTTCTGAGAGCGGCCGCCGCCATATACCTGTCAAGCTCATTCCCAGGCAAACTACAGAAAACACACGCCGATCCATTGCCGATCAATTTCCTCTGTTCGGTAAAATGGAAGTAGCCGAGAACCCTGCAAGCAAATAGAGGGGTCGGTACCTCGGCGTGATCTGGGCTTGACGGATTTCCTGTAAGTCTTGCGCAATCAAGATTTTGCAAGATTCGCCCTTTAGAATCAGGAATTTACGCAGGTGGTCCGAAGCTAAGCTATTTGTTTGGAAGATTTTGCGCAAATATCAGGGGGTGGCTAGCTTCGCGTCCACTTCGCGGAGTCTCGGGACAGGACCATGGCGTCGAAGCGATGCCGGACTGTGAATCCTGCCTCCTCGTAGAGCGTCACTGCCGGTTGGTTCGACTCGGTCACGGTCAGAGTGATCGCTGCCGTGCCCCCTCGCCGCAGGCTCTCGATGGTATGGTTCAGCAGGGCTCGACCCAGGCCTCTGCCTCGATGCGATGGAGCGACGCAAAGCTGGGTGATATGGACCACATCGTGCCCGACTCGCGAGCAGAGGATCATCCCCGCCAGCCTTCCCGTGGCCACGTCGCGCAGCAGCCATGATTCCCGCTCTTCGAAGACTCCGCAGCCCGGAAAGCGGACGATGTTGTGCAGGAAGCGAAGAGAGCCGTGCAGCGTGCAGTACTGGTCGTTGATCTCCGCGTCCACGTGTCGCCCATACGCATCATGGATCAGCTCAGCCGCGGCCTGGTAATAGAGCGATGACCACGGCATCAGCTCCACGCCTTCTATCCGGCTGGTGCGTGGCTGCTCTCTGCGGTTCAACTCAAGTTCCATGAACAGCCGTGGATGACGAACAAAACCGGCTTCGTTGAACCCGGCATCCATCCGCCCGGCGTCGTAGAGCAGGAGCTGCGATTCGATCCGCGAGATGCTGGGCGAGTGCAGCAGCAGGTCCAGCAGCTTCCGCAGCAGGGCATCGGCAACATACAGGCTCTGCTCCTCGCTCGTCGTCTGGGCGAAGGCATCTCCGACGACCGCCTTCTGTCCTTCGTAGACACAGAAGGTGTAGCCTGCGATCCGTCCGCGGTCAAGGGCGACAAAGCCGGGGAGAATGCGCGAATCCAGATACTGAAGCAGAAGTTCGGTTGAGCTTCGATAATCCCAGCGAAGCCTCGCCTGCCACAACTCAGCCTCCGCCTCCAGCAGCGGACGAAGCTGGCGCGCGGAAAACTGCCGCAGATCCAGCAGTTCGAGTTGGGTAGCAACCGGCATCGGAAAGAACTACACCGCAACGGGAGCGGAAGTCTCCGTTGAGCTTACAGAAATTCATCCTGCTCCGGCACGAAATCCTTCGGCCGGGATGCTTCCTCGTCAGGGCCGCGCGGCAACCCGATAGGCCTCAAGTCCCTGCGAGTCGTACAGGAATAGCGGAGTATACATGCGTCCGGCAAGATAATGCTCGAGAGTGGCGCTGTCCTTGGTCGGAATCACCAGCACGTGCTCCTGCGCAGGAACGCCGTCCTGCTCGTAATGAACGGTCGCCTCATTCCTGTAAAAAGCGATTCCATAATCGATGTCGCGCCGGACCTGTTCCACAGCGACGATCTTGATGCCCGGCGCCTTCTGCGCAATCTCCTGGGCCAGCGGACGGGCCGAGTAGTTGATGTCCAGATCCCTTCCGTGAAACCCGAGAAGGAAGACCAGCACGGCCAGCGCCGGCAGCAGCGTCACGTTGGTGACCTGGGAGACTCCCCAGCGCCGGATGACCAGGAAGACCAGCAGCGCAAATGCGAGCGCCGCAGCGCCAGCGGCCACAAGCCAGCCCATCGCAGGCACCAGGGTCTCGTACTTCATGTGCTGCGGAGCCAGCGTCAGGACGAACACCAGCACAGCGCAGGTGCCTGAGTGAGCCCACAGAAGCCAGCGAGGCAGGCCGCAGTGGCGCACACGGTTCAGATAGTCGGCGGTAAGGATCGTCAGAGGAGGAATGGAGGGAAGGATGTAGCCAGGAAGCTTGGAGCCGGAGAAAGAGAAGAAGACGATCGGAAACAGAGCCCAGAGAACCAGAAACTCCGGGAAGGCATCCCCGGCTCGGGTATGGCCCAGGTAACGTTTGGGATTGTGCCGCACCTTCCACTCCGCGATCGAAACCTCGATGGAATCGATCAGGGCTCGAATGGCGATCGCCGTCCACGGCATCAGCCCGATAATTAGCACGGCGACGTAGTACCAGAACGGCTGGTGGTGCTGGTAACGGTTCGTCGCAAACCGTTCCAGATTGTGTTCCTTGAAGAAGACCCGGAAGAAGGTCGGGTTGTGATGCTGGACCGCTAGAAACCAGGGGAGCACCATCGCAAAGTAGAGCGCCACGCCGGGTAGCCAGATTGTCCGGCGCAGAACGGACCACTCACGGCGCAGGCCGGCGAACAGCAGGATGATGGCGAGTGCAAGAAAGGGAGCTACCGGGCCTTTCGCAAGGGTCGCCGCAGCGCCGAAGAAGTAGAGATCGAAGAGCCAGAACTTCTTGCCTGTCTCGTACCACGCATACCAGCCCAGCATTCCGATACAGAATGGCGCGGCAAGCTGCATGTCGGTCGACGCACCCCGGGCGAAGCTTACGATGGCGATGCACGAGGTCGTAATCAGGGCCGCAGCAAGATGACCTCCGGGGCGGAATCTGCGCATGTGCAGATAGATAAGAACGATGAGGGCGAATGCCCCGGAAGAGGATGGCAGTCGAGCGGACCAGTCCGAAACCCCGAACTCTTTGAAGAATCCCATGGCGCGCCAGTAGTAGAGCGCGGGCTTTTCGAGCCAGGGCTGCCCATAGAGGATGGGGGTGACGGTCCCTCCCGCAAGGCAGTGGTAGGAGGCTCTGAGATCCGCAAGGCGGAGGCTGCGCGGTACGATCTTGGCGTTGACCTCATGACAGGCTGCCGAATGCGCCTCCAGCATCTCGCGCGCCACCTGCGCATAGCGAGGCTCGTCGGCTCCGACAAGGCCAAGCTGGTCGCCTCCAAACATCGGAACGAGGCCATAGAGGAGGAGAAAGCCGCTGACCAGAACGAGAATCAGGAGTTCGCGAGGAACGGCCGCTTCCGGACGATGCCAGAGACGATACAGTCGACCGTGCGATGCATGCGTGGCCTTCGGGCCCTGTCCGGTCGATGGTGAAGAATCAATCATTTCGGAAGAGAAACGAGACAAGGCTAACAGAGTCCAGTTCTAAGCTGTTGAAGGATTCGCTCTGTCGCGACCGTGAGAGGTCCATCCAGAGTGCAGCCGCTGGCGCTTCGATGGCCTCCGCCGCCGAAGCTTTCGGCTATCTGAGCGACGTCGATCTTACCCTTGCTGCGGATGCTCAGACGGTACTGATCCGCGGAGGGAATCTCCCGCAGAAAGACGGCCGACTCGACGCCGGCGATGCTGATCAGATAGTTCACGACCCCTTCGCAGTCCTCTGCGCCCGCTCCTGCGCGATCCATGTCGTGACTGGTCACCCAGCTCCATGCTACCGGGCCCTCAGTTTGCAGGTTCGAGAGGGCAGTCCCAAGCAGACGAATCTTGCTCTCAGGATTGGAGAAGTAAATGTCGCGCGCGATCTGGCTCGGGTTAGCGCCGTGAGCCGAAAGATCATGCGCAATGGCGAAGGTCTCGGCCGTAGTGCTCGAATAGGTAAACGATCCGGTGTCGGAGATGATTGCGGTATAAAGGCAGGTCGCCATGGAGGGAGTGATCTTGACTCCCGCGACGATGGCCAGCTTGTAGACCATGGCAGCGACGGCGCACGCGTCTTCTTCAATCCAGTTCGCTACTCCGAACGGACGTCCGCTGGCGTGATGGTCGATGTTGATCAGGGGACGTCCTTCGAGACCGGCGAGGCCGGTTCGAGGGATTCCGTCGCATTCGAGCACAACCGCCGGAACTGCGAGATCGGGCTCGACCGCGCGCGCGTCTCTCGTAAGCCGGACCCGGTGTATGTTGGGCATTGTGCGATAGATGCCGGGAATTTCGTCTGCGAATACGACGATGCACTCACGCCCCATCTGCTCAAGTATCTCCGCCATAGCGAGAACTGAGCCGATTGCGTCGCCGTCCGGCCGCGCATGCGAGGTAATCAGGAAACGCGGATGAGACCGGAATTGCTCAAGAAGAGCAGGAATGGGTTCTTCAATCTTCATGAGCCGGTCGCCGCCTGTGAAGCTTCCACATCCGCGGAGGCCTGTTTCTTTTCTCGTTTCTTCATCCGGCTCAGAAGCTCTTCCATTCTGCCGGTCATCTTCTGGGATCGGTCGATGGCGAAGGTGAGGTCGGGAACGTGGCGGACGCCCATGCGATCGCGAAGTTGTGAGCGGATGTAGCCTCGGGCGGTCATCAGGCCCGCAAGCGTGGACTCTTCTTCCTGCTCGTTGCCGTGGACCGCAACATAGATGCGAGCAGATTTGCCCCCAGGGGCGAGGACGACGTCGGTTACGTAGCTCGGAGCGATCCTTGGATCGGAGAGCTCGCCTTCCAGCATTGCCCCGATCTCTTCCGAGAAAGTATTTGCGACGCGATTGCGGTGATGTGCTCGAGCTCGTTGTTCTGCCATACGGTTTCTGCCTTAGTGAACTCGTTAGACTATCAGACCTAGCTTTGTATATCTAATGCGAAAGGTGGATTTCAGGGTCCGTTTCGTGGATAACTCCGCTAATCCTGAAGAAATTCAGCATAAGAATCTGTTACTTCCGCTCCCAGGGCCTGGGTCAGGCGGTTTGCGGCCTGGTCAATCTGCTGCAACTGCCCAGCGAGATAGCTTTGAGAAGCTGAGATGACGGCGATGCCGAGGCTGGCGCGATTCCAGATCTCTCCGGAATCCAGCTCTGCAATCGCGAGGTTGAACGAATGACGCAAACGATCCTTAAGTGAGCGCACCACCTGCCGTCGGTCCTTGAGAGACTGAGCGTGAGGGATCTCGATCTCGAGGATGAGCCTGGCAACTGGCACGGTCTCGGCAAATGACAGCTTACTCCTAGAAGTGAATGACGAATCCGAAACCAGGCTCAATGGTCCATGTTTGCTGCTGGATGGTCAGGAAGTTCTGACCGAAATCGGGAGCCTTAAAGAATGCCTGGCGGAACTGAGCGCGGAGTCCAAAGTGAGGCGTGAGTTCCTTCTCCAGACCGACGGAATAGTAGTAGGTCGCGCGAGCCTGGGTACGGAGTCCCTGTCCGCCGTTGGGGGTGGGCTTGAACTCTGTCGTTCCCGCGCCTACCGCGATGAAGGGCTTTGTGCCGAGGAGCTCGTGGTCAGGATGCATGACGTAGCCCAAAGAGAATTCGCTGGCGTTGTTCTGAACACCGCCAATGATGTAGTTCGAAAAGTTCTGCGTATAACGGGCGTAGGTATAGTTGAACTCGCCGCCGATGTAAGCCGATTTGGTGTACCGCACTGTCACCAGGGCCCCGAGCGTAGAGCTGGCTTTCTGATCGATGCTCTGGTCGAGGTAGTTGTTCCCCTTGACATCTTTGGTGAAGGATCCGATGCCGCTGACGGCAACGTCAAGCCTGGATAGGTGCTTGTCGAGGGTGGGATTGCCTGCGGTGGCCTGGGCGTTGGCCGACGATGTTGCAAGGGTTGCAAACAGACAAAAAACGAGGCTCCACACACGCAGTGGGCAAGACGCGATCGACATCAGCGAAGTACTCCCTTGAAACGAAAAGTGTTGCCTAATTAGTCTACTCTGGATCGACGGTTGACGTGTTGTGCTGCGCCTTGTGACGGACCGGCTCGACCAGCAGCATGAGTCCCTCGACGGCTTTCACGCGAACCTCAGAGTTCGGGAGCGGTGGAGAGAGATCCTCGGAGATAACCCGGGCCTCCCAAAGTTCGCCGCGGATCTCAACCTGGAAATCTCTCCCAGACTGGTCTTCGATGGCTGAGGTTCTGACGATGGCGATCGCTCCGATCATCGTCTCAGGACCAGTGAGGACTTTGCTGCGACGGGCTCGCAGGGCGATCCATGCAAGAAGGAATGAGATGCAGCCGAAACCCAGGCCGGCGGCGACTGCGGTCGAGGTATGAACTCGCTGTTCCGGAATTGGGCCATCGACAAGCGTCATAAGCCCCGCTGTGAAACTGAGGGTTCCTGCCAGCGCCAGAGCACCGTGGCTGGGGAATTGCGCCTCGAGGAGGAACATGGCGACACCGGCGAGCAGAAGGAAGACTGCCGTGTGATGGATCGGGAGCAGGTTGAGGCCGAAGAGTGCAAGCACGATAAACAGCGTTCCCAGCGCTCCCGGAACGATGGTACCCGGAACGTTGAATTCGAGGTAGATCAGCAGCGCGCCGAGCACAAGCACAAGGACTGCCAGATCGGGGTTGGCGAGACGGCTGAGCAGGCGCTCGCGAAGGGAGGGTGGAAGTAGGACGATGGGTGCGCCCGCCAGATAAAGCGTCTGGAGAGAGCCATCGAATCGATGAATCTGCCTTCCGTCAAGCTTGCGCAAAAGAGTGGCGTCGTCAGGAGCCGTAATGTCGATGAGGTTGAGCTCGAGGGCTTCGTCATCGCTGTAGGATTTGGAGGTCCGGATCGCATCTTCCGCCGCAGACAGATTGTGCCCTCTGCGGGAGATATAGGAGCGAAGAAAGGCAAGAGCGTCATTCTCGATCTTCTCCTTGAGGATGGGATCGAGCTGCCGGCCTTCGACGATCGGATGGGCTGCTCCTGCATTCGTTCCCGGGGCCATTGCGGCGACGTCGGCGGCCTCGAGCAGGAAGAATCCGGCAGAGCCAGCTCGGCTGCCTGAGGGCGAGATGTAGATGATGACGGGCGCGCGGGAGCGCTCTATGGCCTGCACCATCTCGCGGGTTGAGCTGAGCAACCCCCCGGGGGTTCCCAAGGAGATAAGAACCGCTGGCGCATGACGGCGATCTGCCTCAGCGAGTCCGCGCTCCAGATAACCGGCCGAGACAGGTTGGATGGTGTCGTGCAGGGTTAGCTTGAGGACCGGTTCGGGTGAAGCAAGCGCGCATGGTGCAGAGAGGAGCAGGAGAACGAGCCAACAGATCTGCTTGAAGAAGAGGTCGCGTTGGCAGCTTCGTGTCATGAGGGTCTCAGGGAAGAGTTTGTCCGCGTGCGGCGAGAGCCTGTTTCATCCCGAGGGCGGCAGTGTTGGTGGGATCGATCTTTAGCGCCTGCGCAACGTCGGCGGCGGAGGCAGCGGCCTGGTTTCCGTTCAGCTCCAGGCGAGCGAGAACAAGATACGCGGGAGCATTGGGCTTCAGCCTGATGGATGCCTGTGCCTCTTGGCGAGCGGCGGCCGCATCTCCGCTCTGCTCGCGGACCTCGGCCAGTCCTGCACGAGCCTGCGCGCTGGTGGGGCTCGCGGAGAGTGCGGACTGGAACTCTCGTTCAGCCTCAGGGATGAGCCCCTGGGCGAGGTAGTCGCTCCCCATCTGTACGTATTGTGTAGCCTGCTCCGCTGGAGGCAGCGTTGCCATGCGGGCGGCTCGCAACTGGTCGATCTGGAAGGCGGCCTGGCGGAACGAGGCTTCGGAGTAGGTTCGGCGGATGCGCTCGAGAGGCTCGAAGCTGGGATCTGCTGAATTGCTGGTCTTTGCCGTCGGGACATTAGCCGAGATTGCGGGTTTCGAAGGAACTCCGCGAGCGATGAGGGACTTTAAACTGGAGGCTTCGGTATCGGCAGGCCGAAGCTTAAGAACCAGATCGACTCGCGTTGCGCCTCGCCAAGGTTCCCGGAGCGATACAGAGATACCGCAAGATTGTAGTGATAGTCGGGGTCCTTCGGGTCGGCGGCAACGGCTCGCTGGAACAAAGCTGTCGCATTATGGCCCTGGCGACTGAGAGCGACGGCCTGGTTATTGACAACCTCTGGCAGGGGAAGACGAGTGGCCACGAAGCTGAAGGCCTGTTCCGCCTCAGCATAGCGGGCAGAGTTGAACCGTGCGAGGCCGAGATAGAAGTTGGCCTCGAGCGCGAGACGCTCATTGTGTGGAATCTTCCCGAGCGTGGCGGCGGCGCGATCGTAGTCGCGTTCCATGTACTGAGTTTTGCCAAGCGCAAGCAGTGCCGCAGCGTAACCAGGAGATTCCTGCACGGCGAGCTGGAGGCGCTTGATCCGCTCCTGTGGCGCGGCGGTGCCGATACCGCGAATGTAGTTTTCAAACGCACTTAGCTTGACCTGACCGGAGCCGGCGAGAAAGGTCTGCTGCGCGACATTGAACTGCGGGTCGATATCTTTGGCAATCTTCCAGGCGATGGTGTTCTGCACGTCAAAGAGCCGGCGCAGATCGTTGGAGTCTTCCAAGGGCCGGGACATCTTCAACTCATTGACTGAAAGCACCTGTGCCCGGGCAGAGATACGGCCATTTGCGACGTTATAAGAACCAATCACTACGTAGTTGGCATCAAGCGTCTGGGCAATGCGGATGGTGGTTGCGCGTGTGGGGCGGAAGTTGGCGGGAAATCCGAGGTGATCGAGGGCATATTGGCGATCCTCGCGAGATATGGTGAAGAAGCTCGCGGAAGAGAGTCGTTGGTTGAGTGTGTCGGGAAAAGAATCCCCGATCCAGGCCAAGTCTGCCTGTCCCGAACGGTTCTCAAAAGGAAGCACCAGAATGACTCGACCGGTGGGTGCCGCCGCCTGGTCGGTCTGCTGCGCCAGTAAGGCTGAGTTGGTGAACAAAAGGAGTGCGACGAAGAGCAAGAGACCGCGAGACACGAAACGAGATGAGGGAAACCTGAGCACAGCTAGAGTATAGAGCTTCCATGCGTGACAGACAGGGGGTTCAGACGAGGTGTAAGGGGACGGGAACATGCCCTTTATGGACTGGTAATCATCACAGCGCAGGATGATTGCGGCATGAAGCGAAGACTGGCTCGCAGGGAAGCTGAGGCTGAGGAGACGATTGCTGAGCTCTTGAATCTTCATCTGAAAGATATTGACGGCAAGGCGCTCAATCAGATCCTTGTAAACCGAAGCGCAGAGTGATTACTAGGGTCTTGTCGGCAGAGTCACCGATGCATTAACGGCGCGAGGGAACCGAAGCACCGCGGCCCACTCTCCCTTGCGCCGTGCCTGCCAGACGATCTCTCCGTGGAGCATCGCGGCAGCTTCGGAGGGCGTGAGATCGTGGTGGAAGTCGAAGTACTTTGCGTCTGCGCTGGTGTTCGCTTTGCCCAGATTGAGCTGATTGGGTGGAGGTTCCCACTTGGTGGAGAAGATGAGCGCCGTATCGTAGCTTCCGGGGTCCTGCGCTGCCTGGGCAATCTGATCGAAAGCGAAGTTCTGGAGTGAGACTACCTTGAGGGGCTTGTGGACGTAACCCAACTCGGGCCGGGTCAGTTCCGCACTGGCAGGCCAGGCGGTGAGGACGGTGGCGGCTGGATAGCGATGTTCGATTAGCGCGATGGCCCGCTGGTGCAGAACGATCATATCGCGGTAGGTGAGGTTGTCTTCCGGAGCGAAGGCGTAGGGTGGGTTGATCCAGATGGCGGCAACAAACGCTGCAGCGCTGAGCGCAAAGAGCAACCACCACTTTCGGATATGCCGCTGCCAGGCAGCGACGCACAAGAGAAGGATAAGAGGATAGATGGGTAGCAGATAACGCGTGAGTAGAGCTCCGCCCAGCACGGAAAAAGCGACCCAGTTGGCAGCAATCACTGTGAATATCGCAGCTGTGGTTCGGCGCGACAGATGCCGGGCGGTGGATGGCTTCAGAGGTACGAAAAGGACGGCGATCGCGCACACGACCGGCACGTACATATTCATGTGTGTGGTCAGGTGCAGCAGCCGGTGCCAGAGGGAAAGCAGGATTCGTGCCGGTCCCAGATTTGCGGTCGCGTTGTAGCGAAGGTATTCGGGATTGCCGAAGATGAATCCCGTGCGATGGCGATGATAGGCGTACCAGGCTGCGAGTGGAAGAACCGGAGAGACAAGCGACGCAACCCAGAGCATCTGGGAGCGACGCTCTGAGGAGTTCTTCTCACGTACCAGGAGGTAGAGCTCGAAGCCGGCGAGAGCGAGCGGGGTAACGATGGCGGTCTCTTTCGAGAGCGCGGCGAAGGAGAAGAGTCCCGAGACGAGGATCTGATTTTCAGCGTCTGGCTCAAGGTAAAGCGCTATCGCCCAGAGAGTGAATGCGGCAGCGAACATGTCGGCATGAGCCAGCGTGCTTTGAGCAAACCATATGGGATAGGTTGCTGTGAGGACAACGGTCGCTGCCGCAGCCGAAGTGTTGAGCAGGGAACGGGTAAGACGAAAGATCGCGACCAGTGCCGTCGCCGTGACCATGACGATCAGAGTTCGTGTGCCGCTGATGACAAAACCTGAGAGGTGCCACCATGAAGCGAGAAGGATGGAAGGAAGAGGAGGGTGAGCGTTCGAAAGTGTCGTCTGGGGAATCAGGGAGCCGGTCCGGAAGAAGTCCCAGGCGGCGGGAATGTAGTAGCCAGCCTCGTCCCAGAAGTAGGGAAGACGCAGCAGTGTGAGGTGGCTGAGGTAGACAGCCGCAAAGAAAAGAGGGAACAGCAGCCCAGTTGAAAGGTCGGCAGGGCTGCGGCGGGGATTCGAAGAGGATCGCACGCGCCTCTTAGTGGACAGGGCCGCCAGCTTGTGGAACCTGTTGGTCGAGAGCAATGGCTCCGAAGGTCTGCTCATACTGTCCCACGTTGTGGGTGAGTATGTTCAGCAGCGCCTTGGCCTGCTGGGGGCTCAGATAAATTCCCTGGAAGTTTTTGACCGTAAGCTCATCTGGAGAGTCCTGGCTCATAGTTCCGAAGACCAATTGGAAGTCCCACACTGACATGCGGACCTGAACGCTATTTGCGTATCCCTCGCGGTAGTCCGGGGTGTGGGAGAGGTTGAGCCTGGGTTCTACGGTGGGTTTTTGCTGATTCATCCGGTCACTTCCAAAAGAGTTGGTGCGAAAGGGGGGACTTGAACCCCCACGGGTTGCCCCGCCAGATCCTAAGTCTGGTGCGTCTGCCAATTTCGCCACTTTCGCACATGGTCTTGCATTGTTTGATGGGTCAAGCGTCTGACGGACAGCCATTCCAATAACTCTGGTTGCGGCCTGAGTCAGGAACTGACGCCCCGCCATCTGAATTGTACTGTGATTGGGGGAGCGATGCGACTATGCGGGTCTCAACGGCCCATCGCAATCAGCACGGCACAAGTGCGGGTCCAGATCGGGCGCGATTCTTCGAGCGGAAGCAGAGGACGATGCCTGTGAGAGCAACTGGATAATCACCTTCAGAAGAGCCGAATCTTTGGTAACCCGGAATATTTTCCGGTGTTTTTCGGGAAAGCGGAGCCTTATAGTCCCTGCATGAAGTTCCCCTGAGCGCTCGCTTTCAGCGATTGACCGGGAGTCTTCATAGACAGATGTTGTCATGGAGTATGGGATGTGCGGCATTGCAGGGATCTTCAGCTCTCGATCAAATTCCGTAGATCTGCGGGAGAGTCTTACAGCCATCACTCACAAGATGGCGACTCGCGGCCCTGATGCGATGGGTCAATGGATCTCTTCTCAGGAGAAGGTGGGGCTTGGCCATCGCCGCCTATCGATCATCGACCTGGATACCCGATCGGATCAGCCCATGCATTCGGCGGATCAACGCTATACGGTAGTGTTCAACGGGGAGATCTACAACTATCGAGAGCTGCGCCGGGAACTCGAGGGAAAGGGGTGTCAATTTGTAACGACGGGTGATACAGAAGTCCTGCTTCAGATGTATGCGGAGTATGGAGCGGCCATGCTGCACCGACTGCGCGGCATGTACGCGTTCGGTATCTGGGATGAGAAAGCGCAAGAGCTGTTTCTGGCCCGCGATCCGTTCGGGATTAAGCCGCTTTATTATGCGGAGGGCAACGGCTGCCTGTATTTTGCGTCGCAGGTGAAAGCGCTGCTCGACGCTCCCGGCATAGATCTGCGGGAACAGAGTGCGGCTCATGTGGGATTCTTCGTGTGGGGATCGGTGCCGGAGCCGTTTACTCTCTACCGCGGCATTCACTGCCTTCCCAGCGGCACATGGCTATGCGCAGGCAGGGATGGTATCTCTGGGCCGCGACGATTCAGCTCTCCGGTAGAAGCGTTCACGCAGTTTCATCCGAGCGAGCTGCCGAAGAGCGAGGCTGAACGCGATTCGCGTCTGCACGATGCCCTGAAGGAGAGCGTACAGATGCATGAGATCGCCGATGTTCCAGTGGCGGTCTTCCTGTCCGCAGGGCTCGATTCGGGAGTGATCGCATCGCTGGCCTCGGAGAACGGCCGTCATGTGGAGGCGCTGACCCTTGGCTTCGACCTGCTGCGGGGGACTGACCACGACGAAACTTCCCTCGCAGCTCGAGTCGCTCGGGAATATGCGTTGCCCCATTCCACGCGCTTTATCGATCAGGCTACGTTTGTCGAACATCGCGAAAGATTATTGCAGCAGATGGACCAGCCCACGATTGACGGTGTAAATGCCTATTTCATCAGCTGGCTGGCGCGGGAGTACGGGTTCAAGGTTGCGATAAGCGGTCTTGGCGGCGATGAGATCTTCGGGGGATATCCGAGCTTCAGACAGATTCCTCCAACGGTCTACGCGGTGAGCGCGGTCAATTCAGTTCCTGTGGTCGCGCACGCCTGGCATAGAGTAACCGCGCCGCTTATGCAGCGCTTTACTTCGCCCAAGTACGCCAGCCTGTTCGAATACGGCGGGTCCTGGGGTGGAGCTTACCTGTT
Source organism: Edaphobacter sp. HDX4 (assembly GCF_036877565.1). Classification (NCBI taxonomy): domain Bacteria; kingdom Pseudomonadati; phylum Acidobacteriota; class Terriglobia; order Terriglobales; family Acidobacteriaceae; genus Edaphobacter; species Edaphobacter sp. HDX4. The sequence continues at coordinate 142,498 of NZ_JAEDXW010000011.1, read as the reverse complement.
GCGCCGAGGCCTGTTCATGCCGTGGGAGCTGCCGCAGTTTCTGGATCCGGAGATGGTGCGAACGGGATGGCGGGAGCTTGGGTCGATTGAGAAGATGAATGCGCTGGTTCAGCCCCTCGGAGATTTGCAGGGTACCTCCCGAGAGCAGGCGAACTTTCTGCGTGTTTCCGCTTTGGAGATGAGCTTTTACATGCGCACTCAGCTGCTGCGTGACGCGGACTGGGCAGGCATGGCGCATTCTCTCGAAATTCGTGTGCCCTTCGTGGATATGGCGCTGCTGCAAAAATTAGCGCCATTGCGGGCCAGCCTTCTGTCTCCGCGGAAGTCGACGATGGCCAAGGTTTTACAAAAGCCGCTTCCCGCGGAGATTCTGAACCGGCCGAAGAGCGGGTTTCGCGTGCCGGTACGGGAATGGATGCAGGAGACTCCCGAGCGCGGCCTTCGGCATTGGGCGAAGTACGTGTATGGCAAGCTGTGGACGGGCACTTGCCCGGCAGTCAGGGAGTCATTCATATCGGATGAACCCTCCCACGCGGCTTAAGTCTATTCTTGGCCGCGAAGAGGAAGGGATCCATCCGGACCCCCGGAAGTTGGGTGGCTGCGGAGAGGTATGGCAATGAATTCATTGCAGATCTTTGCCCTAATTTTTAGGAAGAGTTTGGTGGCGAGCTCCTGTCGATTACGTTACAGTGAAGCTACAGCTATTTGAATCTATACAGCTCTTCGCGACTGGCCACGATGCCTCTCCGGCGAAGCTCCATCTCTTTCGACAATCAGGTCTTTCAATTTTCTCCGGCGACAGGGGAGTTGATGACAAATCCTTCCAGGGCGAGGTGTCTTTCGATGGGAATCAGCAGACGCGATTTTCTTATGCGTGTAGGGCAGGCTGGCGGATACAGCGCTGCGTTCTTAACCATGCAGTCGTTGGGACTGATGCCAATGAAGGCGTTGGCACCCGAACCGATTGCCGCTGCAGCAGGAACAGGCAAGGGAGTAAAGCTGGTCGTATTGGGCGGCGGAGTCGCCGGACTGGTGACCGCCTACGAGGCGAAGAAGCTGGGCTACGACGTGGTCTTGCTCGAAGCACGTCAGCGTCCCGGTGGAAGAGCGTGGAGCGCCAGAAATGGTGACGTCGTCGAGTTTGTTGACGGAACCAAGCAGCCGATCACCTGGAGCGAAGGGCTTTATCAAAACATGGGTCCGGCGCGGCTTCCTTCGGTCCATGGAACCATGCTTGGCTATTGTCGCGAGCTCAAGGTCCCTCTGGAAGTGGAGGTCAACACCTCGCGTTCTACGCTGCTGCAAAGCGATAAGGTCAACGGCGGCAAGGCAATCTGTCAGCGCAAGGCCATCAACGACACGCGCGGCCAGGTGAGCGAACTGCTGACGAAGGCAATCGCCGGCGGTGCACTCGATCAGGAGCTGAGTACGGAAGATCGTCAGCGTTTGACGGATGTTCTGAAGGTCTACGGTCCCCTCGATAAGAGCGGTAAATATGTCGGGTCGGATCGCGCTGCCATCACGCGGTATCCCGGCGCTGGCCCGGAGACAATGGTGGTGGACAACCACCCCTTGAGCATTCATGAACTGCTGGATGCGAATTTCTGGAATGCAGAGCTCTACGAGGAAGCCTGGGACTGGCAGGCGACGATGTTCCAGCCAGTCAACGGCATGCAACAGATCTCCATCGCGCTTGCAAAACATCTTGGCCCAGTGGTCGTTTACGATGCTCCGGTTACAGAGATTGCGAAGACCGCCAAAGGCGTTCGCATCGGATACGGCAACGGCAAGAGCCTCGAAGCGGATTACGCAGTGTGCGCAATGCCGCTGACGATTCTCAAAAAGATTAAAGCGGATCTCGATCCGGCACATCGTGGTGCGGTCGACCGCGGCGGATCTGCGTACCGTGGCTCGTGTAAGGTTCCGTGGGAATCACGGCGCTTCTGGGAGATGGATTACAACATCTACGGGGGCCTGTCGTTCCTGTCAGCAGGTCCAAGCCCTGTCTGGTATCCCAGCGCATCCATGTTCAGCGATCGCGGTATCGTCGTCGCAGGTTATATGGATGAGACGACCGGCGGGTTTGACAAGCTCAGTATGCAGGAGAAGTTTGAGGCCTCGCGCGCTTCCATTGAGAAGCTGCACCCTGGCCACGGCAAAGAGCTTGAAAAGCCCATCTTTTGCGGCTGGAAGCATATCAAGTGGAATGAAGGTTCCTGGATCGGCCAGATCTCTCCAGCCGACTATGACGTCATCACACAGCCCGACGGGCCCATCTACTTTGCAGGCGATCACACCAGCCACGTTGTCGGCTGGCAGGAGGGCGCCGCGCTCAGTGGCAGGCGAGCAGTCCAGATGATATGCGATAAGGTCAAAGCCGCACGACTGGAAGGCAATCATCGCCAGGCAGTTTCAGCATAGCGTCGCCGGTATGGGGCTTCACGACAGAAAACGATCGATAAGGAGATTTGTGTGATGAAGAACATGAAGTTAGCCGTAGCCCTGCTGGCGACGTGCGCATTGTCGTCTGCACCAAGCTACGCGCAGACAGTGGTCAAACATATCCAGGATGAAAAAGGCGCCATTGCGAAAGGCGTATGGGCTGGAGATACGTACTACCTGAGCGGACAACTCGCATCGCCTGTAACTCCTGCGGATCCTGCAAAGGGCACAGCAGCAGAGTACGGCGATACGAAGGTGCAGGCGGCCAGCGTCTTCGCCAAGATCCAAGCCGCGCTCAAAGAACAAGGTCTCGACATGAAAGACGTTGTCAAGATGACAGTCTTCCTGGGGCCAGATCCAAAGACCGGTAAGCTGGACTTCGCTGGAATGCAATCCGAATACGTGAAGTTCTTCGGTACGAAAGAGCAGCCCAATAAACCGGCACGGTCTGCGTTTCAGGTCGCGGCGCTTGCAGCTCCCTGGGCAGCGCTTGAGATTGAAGTGATCGCAGTGAAGAGTAATTAAAAGGCAAGAAGAAAGGCCGGGGCCACGTGGCCCCGGCTTTTTCAGCTCGAGTTACTTCTTCGAAATTTCAGAATGGATCGTTGGAGTGGAGCGAAGCTCTCGAGCGCGCTGTTCTACAGCTCGCATCACGCGCAGAAGATTTCCTCCATATATCTTTTTGATGTCCTCTGCGCTGTAACCCTTCTCAAGTAAAGCTCGCGTGAGAGCCGGAAATTTGTTGTAAGAATCGAGTTCTGGCGGTACACATGCCACACCGTCGAAATCGGTTCCGATGCCGACGTGATCGATACCTCCTGCCTTCACTGCGTGATCGACCTGCGCGACTACGTCGGCCAGGGTAGCCGGTGGTACTTTGCCGCTGAACTCAGCACGAAGCTTTCCGATCGCGGCAGATCGAGCTGCAGGGTCTTCGAGCTTCATCGCTTCCATGTATTGTTCCCGCATCGAGGCCTGCAGCGGTTTGGAATCATTGAAGTAGCGCTGCGAGAGGAACTCGCAACCGAAGTTGATCTGGACAACACCGCCCTTTTCCGCAAGCGCCTTGATCATCTCGTCCGTCATATTGCGGGTATAGCTGGTGACGGCGCGGCATCCTGAGTGCGAAGCGATGATGGGTGCCGAAGAAGTTTCGAGCGCATCCCAGAAGGTCTTGTCAGCGGTATGGGAGATATCAACCATCATTCCCAGCCGATTCATCTCTCTCACAACATCCTTACCGAACGGTGTGAGGCCGTTGTGATGGACCACCTTGGGATTGTCAACGTCGCCCTGCGAATCTGCCCAGTTGTTGGTGTTGAAATGTGTCAGGGTCATATAGCGGACACCCAGGGCATAGTAGTCGCGGAGCAGCCGGAGCGAATCTTCGATAGCATGGCCACCCTCGATTCCCATCAGTGCAGCAATCTTGTGCTCATTGTGAGCGCGCACGATGTCGTCAGCAGTTGTCGCGAATACAAAATCGTTGGGGTGAGCTGCGATGACGTCGGTTCGTACCGTGTCGATCATCTCGAGAGCCCGATTTGCTGAATGGTTGCCATTCACATAATCGGCTCCCACAAAGACCGCGAAGAACTCTGCCCCCAGGAAACCCTTCATCCTGGGAAGATCGGTCTGTCCGTGAGTATTCGGAGTAGCGATGTCGTACCCTTCGACGGTGCGCGAAGTTACGTCATTGTGCGTATCTATGAGAATGGCATCTCTGGTGATGCGATCTACCTCTGCTTGAGTCACTTTATGCGGCTGGGCGGAAAGAGGAAGAACAAGAAGGGCAAAAGCGGCGGCAGACACACGTTGCGTTAGCAAGGAGAAGGTGCCTTTCTGAGCAGCTAGATTCAATTCCGTTTCTTACACCATAAAGGCAAATGGAAAGGCGAAGTGAACATCACTTGCAGCCTTCCAGAAGAAAATATGAAAGGGAGAGCAGTTCGTTTGGGCATAGTTTCCGACCGGCGCGCTTCAAGATTGGGTGAACATTTTTATTGACACCTCATACCGTGTCCGATACGCTTAGATGCAATACCACAAAGGCTATTGTCCACGTTGGGTAAGGTCGCCGCTTCTGCGAGAGCCTTGCTCTAAGAAGTGTATCTTTAGCTCCCTTTCGTACTGATGCAAGGGATGAGCAGAGACAACGTCAGTCCTCCTGCTCCGTTCAATTTGCCTGACAAAGAAGCCGGCGGCGTAGCCGGTGAGCAGATTGTAGAGACCCCCGCAGTTATCTACAGCATTCGCTAAAACATACGTTTTGGTCCGTATTGATATCCGGACGATGGCGCTACTGTGCTTGAACGCGCAGGCGACCCCGGTGTCTCTAAACGGACGTCGCTGATTCTCTGTCTGCTTTTGAAATTTCTTTCTCCCGTGGCCTGGACGAACAGGCTGTGACCCCCACATGTGTTGAATTCCCCGCTGGAGGCCGAATGATGGTTTGCTTAAAAAAGAGTTTTTACAGCTATCTACTAGTGGTTGTGCTCCTGATGACGTTCGGAACTGTTGCCTTTGCGCAGTCGAATTACGGAGCGGTTCGTGGAATCGTTGCAGACGTTCAGGGAGCCGGTATCCCGGGAGCGACCGTCGTTCTGACGTCGGATACCACCAAGATTTCGCGAACTACGGTGAGCAACGGATCCGGTGAATATGCCTTCAGCGCCGTCCAGCCTGGCACCTATTCCGTCACGGTCACGAGCGACGGATTCAAGCGATCCGAGGCAAAAGGGCTCACGGTCGATGCGGGAAACACCATCGGCCACGATGTTGCGCTTGAGCTCGGTTCCACCAGTCAGAGCATCGAGGTGACAGCTGCAGATCCCGTGGTCGACAATACGACTTCCTACGGCGGACAGATGATCGACGCGCAGAAGCTGCAGAATCTGCCGAATCCCGGTCGCAATCCGTTCCTCTTCTCCAAGCTCGACAACGCGGTTGCTCCGGTCGGCGACCCGCGTTTTGTACGTTTCCAGGATCAAAGCGGTTCTTCGACGATCTCTATTGCGGGTGCTCCCGCAAGTTCCAACAACTATTCGGTTGACGGTGTGCCGATCACCGACTTCAATAACCGCGCCGTCATCATTCCATCTCTGGAGTCGGTGGAAGAAGTCAAGATTCAGTCCAACACCTATGACGCCGAGATCGGCCGCACCAGCGGCGGCATGTTCAATACCACCTTGAAGTCTGGTTCCAGCGCACTTCATGGCGTACTGATGGGCGAGACCCGCCAGACCAACTGGGGCGCAAACACGTTCTTCAACAATCGCAACAACACACCGCGCGCGCCGCAGAGTTTTATTCCTACGTCGGCAGCCTCTCCGGTCCGATACCTCTACCTCGTTGGCTGGGCGGAAAGGACAAGACCTTCTTCGCTATCACGGAGGAGGGCTACCGGCAGCGTTCGCCATTCGTGAACAACACCTCGTTTGCTGTTCCGACGAATCTTCAGCGCACAGGTGACTTCTCCGAAATCGGTACCGTGTCCCCGGATGGAAAGACCTGTTTGAGTGGCACCTGTATCAAGAATCTTGCGGCAGGCGGAACCACCTACTATCCGGGCAACAAGATCACCAACGTCAACCCCATTGGCCTTAAGCTCATTCAGGCTTACCCTGTTCCTAACACCTCCATCACTGCTCTTGGGCAGCCCAACTTCAATGGTGGCGACACGCTCGGCGACCGCGCTGATGAGTTTATCGGCAAGGTGACGCACCAGTTCTTCAACTGGTGGCTGGCTGACTTCTACTACATGCACTACGGGAGCAAGGAACCGGGCGGCAATCCGTTACAGACGGCGGCCAGCTACTCTGGCTCGTACCTTCTTTACCGCAAAGTCGACGCAACCGGTATTCAGAACACCATAACGCTGAATCCCACTACCGTACTGACGGTTGGCTTTGGGTTCAATCGCTTTCCCAATGACACGCAGGACATCAGCTCCGGTTTCGATCAGTCCACGCTGGGCTTTCCGAGCTACTACACTTCTGCCATGTCGAAGAAGGCGTTTCCTCGAATCGTAACCGATGGAAGCTGCCCCAACGGAACCACCCTCGTTTGCGAGGGTACCTCGAACTCGGGACCGGCGGTATTCTTCTCTCGCAACTTCGTCGCCGGTGTAGCCAAGTCGTGGGGCAAGCATAACTTCAAAGTCGGCTATAACTACCGGTCGATCAGTGTTACCTTCACCAGCCTCAGCGATACATCAGGGACGTTCACGTTCAACGCCCTTTCCGGTGCCGCCGCTGCAGACATACTGCAAGGTTATCCGACGACGGGTTCCATCATCGTTCCGTCAAGGTTGGCGTACAACACCCCCTACCAGGCGGTTTACTTCCAAGACGATTACCGTATGACTCCGAGATTGACCCTGAATCTTGGCTTCCGCTATGAGCACGAAAACGGAATTCACGAGCGGAACAACCAGATTTCGGTTGGCTTTGATCGGACGGCGACCTACAACGCTTACAACAGCGGAATCCAGGCGACGGGTGGTGTGATGTTCGCCGGTCAGAACGGTTATGGTACCAATACCGGGAACATGGGAAGCGAATATAATCCCCGCGCTGGTTTCGCCTACGCCCTCGATAGCAGTACCGTCCTCAAGGGCGGCTATGGAGTGTTTTATATCCCGCAGGTTTATAGCAACAGCAACAGCTACGCCCCGGGCTATAACCTGACAAATTCGATCCCTACGCAGACAGCTACGAATGCGCCTATCAGCTTGAGCAATCCCTATCCGTCCCTTCAGACCACGCCAACCGGCAACGCCAACGGACTCGCGACCAGCATCGGAAGCACGTTATCGCTGATCGACCAGTATCGGCGCTCGCCCCTCTTTCAGAGCTATTCGCTGGCAATGGAGCACGAGTTTCCGCTCGGATTCGCACTCAAGATCGGCTACATTGGCGGCCATGGCCGTAATCTCACCAACAGCCGTAACATCAACCAACTTCCGGATGGTCGCTACGCATTGGGTTCTGCTCTGAGCACTGGCGTTACCAATCCTTATGCAGGTGTGGGCGGCTGGGGCAGAGGTACTGTCGCTCGCTACCAGACGCTTCTGCCGTTCCCGCAGTATCAAGGCATCACCCTGGCGCAGAGCACCGGCGTGTCCGACTACAACGGGCTCGCCGTCAAGGTACAGAAGCGCTTCAACAGGGGCCTGACTATCCTGGCTTCGTACACCTGGTCCTCAAACTGGGATAACCTCTGGGGGGCTTCGAGCACTCTCAACTCTGGAAACAATGGCCCTCAGGACTCCTACAACCTTGCGCCGGAGTACTCGCGGGCGATCAACGACATTCCCAACCGCTTCACCGTCTCCGGAACCTATGAGCTTCCCTTCGGTCGTGGAAAGATGTTCCTGGGAGGCGTCAACCGCTGGATGGATCTCGTTGTCAGTGGATGGCGGTTCAACGACGTCATGATCATGCAGAATGGAGCGCCTCTTGCCATTACGCAAACCAATGCGAACACCGCGTTTGGGAACGGCGCCCAGCGGCCGAGCCTGATTCCGGGAATGAATCCCTGTAAGTCCGGGCGCCCTGAGGATCGTCTGAAGAGCTACTTCAACGCCAATGCTTACTCGATTTCACCCCAATACTCCTACGGCTCCGCAGCGCGTACCAGCAGCTGCTACGGGCCGGGCTACATCAACTCCGATCTCTCGCTTAATAAGGACTTCCATGTGACAGAGCGGGTACACGCTGAGTTCCGCGCTGAAGCATTGAACGCCTTCAACACTCCTCAATTCTCCACGCCGACCCTCTCAGTCGGCGGCGGTACCACCCGCAATGCCTCCGCCGGCCAGATTACCGGTACGCTGGGCTTCCCGAGACTGGTCCAGTTGGGAGCGAGACTCTATTTCTAAGCTCGTGAAGAACCGTCTGTTCCGGGGAAAGACATCGCTAACGCGGTGTCTTTCCCTTTTGCGAGAAGCGCAGGAGAAGACTCCGGCTCTGTCCTGCCGTCATCTCCCTATGATAAAAAGACAAAACCGGTAGCGATTCTGGCCGGTCCGCTTCGCTGCTTACGTGAAACCTGATCCAATCTCTTTCGCCTCGACGGCGAGGAATCATTGTGGAGAAATTGAATGTCTGATGGAACTTGCGATATAGGTCTTATCGGTCTGGCTGTCATGGGCCAGAACCTTGTGCTCAACATGAATGACCATGGGTACAAAGTGGCCGTGTTCAACCGCACGACCTCGAAGGTCGATGAGTTTATCAATCATGAGGCGAAGGGAACCCAGGTCGTCGGAGCTCACTCTGCTGAGGAACTCTGTAAACTGCTCAAGCGTCCGCGTCGCGTCATGCTGATGGTCAAAGCCGGCGATGTCGTCGATCAGACTATTGAACATGTCCTTCCTTACCTGGAAAAAGGCGACATCATCATCGATGGAGGAAATTCGCTCTTTACAGATTCCAATCGCCGTAGAAAAGAACTCGGGGAGAAGGGAATCCTGTTCGTTGGCACCGGCGTCTCGGGAGGCGAGGAAGGCGCGCGGTTCGGTCCGTCGATCATGCCCGGTGGAGATCCTGCCGCATGGCCGCACGTTAAAGAGATCTTCCAGGCGATCGCAGCCAAGGTGGAAGACGGTTCGCCCTGCTGCGACTGGGTCGGTCCAGATGGTGCCGGACATTACGTCAAGATGGTTCATAACGGCATTGAATACGGGGACATTCAGTTGATCTGCGAGGCGTACCAGCTGCTCGAGGACGCATTGGGATTGACGCCGGATGAACTAAGCGAGATCTTCACCGATTGGAATAAAGGCGAGCTCGACAGCTATCTGATAGAGATCACAAGCAAGATCTTCGCAAAGAAAGACGAAGACGGATCTCCAATGATCGACAAGATTCTGGACACTGCGGGACAGAAGGGAACTGGCAAGTGGACCGCTATCTCGGCGCTCGATCTCGGGCAGCCGGTAACACTGATTGGCGAGAGCGTCTTTGCGCGCTGCCTCTCGGCGCTCAAGGATGAGCGTGTCGCTGCATCGAAGGTCCTTGAAGGCCCCAAGAAGGTGCGTACCGTCTCCGAGAAGAAGGAGTTTATAGAGGACGTACGCCGCGCCCTCTACTGCTCCAAGATGGTCAGCTATGCGCAGGGATACATGCTGCTTCGCGCAATCGAGCAGGAGCAGAAGTGGGAGCTGAATATGGGGGGCATCGCGCTGATGTGGCGTGGTGGCTGCATTATTCGCAGCGCATTCCTCGGAAACATCAAGGCTGCATTCGATAAAAATCCCAAGCTGCAGAACCTGCTGCTCGATGATTTCTTCTCGAGTGCATTGAATAAGTATGGTTGGTCGTGGCGTAAGGCAATTGTGCACGCCATTGAGATCGGTGTTCCCACGCCGGCTTTTTCAACAGCCCTTTCGTTCTACGACGGCTACCGTACTGAGCGCCTTCCGGCAAACCTGCTGCAGGCGCAACGCGACTTCTTCGGCGCTCATACCTATGAGCGTGTCGACAAGCCTCGCGGAGAATACTTCCACACTAACTGGACCGGGACGGGCGGCCGGGTTTCTTCGACCACCTATAACGCCTAGTCTGATCGATGGGTGAAAGGGGTAAGCCTTCTGGCTTGCCCCTTTCTTGTTGGGGGAGTAAACGTCCTGTGGGCGCGACTATCTTAGCCGCTGCCACGCGTCGTAGGTGAACACTCCTACGATACTGATCGTCATCGCGGCTGCGGCAAATCCCAGAACGCGAATGGCCGGGCCGATCTTGTTAACCTTCCGAATGATTTCGTTCTGTTCTTGTTGTTCGTGCGTTTCGCTCTCGCCGAGGAAAAGTTGATCTTCCTCATAACGAGTCAGCTGTCCGCGGTAGGCAAGCAGCGCCAGGAAACAGGCTGCCACAACTCCCCAGATAATGAGCATCACGGGTATTGCACTCATAACATCTCCCTCCGCCCTTTTCAGGGTCAGCGAAATTGGGCGATCCGGGCTGGGCCATTGACGGGCCGGCAGCAGGCTCGGATGGCAGCGAGGGCCGTCCGAGCGCATATTACTCCGGTCCATCGAAGAAGAACCAGCTTTTTGTGGCCGATTGCCTACAAAGGTTCCTGGCGACTCTCCCCTAGACAAAGAGCGATCACCACCTATTGTCCTCAGGAAAGACGAGGCTGGTTTCTTAGTGGCTGTTCTTCCGGAGTCTTGCTGAATGACTTAAGGTCGCGACATCAGATAGATGCCAAAAGCAGCTACTCCCAGAAAGACGAAGATCACGAGCCCGATCAGGACCGCGATAAACTGCGACGCTCTTTTAGCCGCTGCTTCCGAGGGCTGAGTGATCCCAAACGTATTGATGAAGGCATTGGCGAGGAAAAGGAGTGGTTTCATAGGATTACGACTAGCCGGAACAGCGCCGAAATAAAGGTTAGCAGTTTCGGAACCTGCATCCGTATCGTTCGAAAAGCATCTAACGACTATGCGACGCCCATCGGCTGCCAGTACGCTTGCCGCTGTGATACAGGGAGCATACACTTAAACTGTCTGGAGAAAAGACAAGGAGATTCGATGTCAACTGCAACCGTCAACCCTACCGCTGAAGTCGTTACTGGTACTCCTGCTTCCACGCACCCTGTCACTCTCACCGCCAACGCGATTGCAAAGGTGAGGGAGATCATGGCGACGCAGGATCCGGTTCCCGCCGGATTGCGGATCGGCGTAGTCGGTGGAGGCTGCTCAGGCTTTCAATATTCAATGTCCTTCGAGAATCAGGCGGGCATGATGGATAAGGTGCTGAAATTCGACGACTTAAAGGTATTCGTCGATGCCACTTCCGCCATGTACCTGGTCAACTGTACTGTCGATTACGTCGAAACGCTCGAAGCAGCTGGGTTCAAATTCGAGAATGCTGCTGTCAAGTCGACCTGCGGATGCGGTTCCAGTTTCAGCGTCTAAAGCAGGAGTTCTAAATCAGTATCGAACAACAAGAGCCCCGGCGTCCGGGGCTCTTGTTGTATAAGGCCCTTTCCTAACGTCTAACATAGAGTTTTAGAGAAGCAGGTCTCGTAGCTTTCCATGAATGAGTTTGTAATTCGACTGGCGGATGAGCGTGGGCGTGTGATGGAGCAGACCCACATGGCTGCCACTGCCGAGGAACTGCGAACCCGCTTTACGCAGGCTGGATATTACGTCTACTCCGTCAAGTCGAGAGGGAATCTTGCGGGTAGCCGCAAGAAGGTAAAGCTCGAGACGTTTCTCATCTTCAACCAGCAGTTTCTGACTCTTATCCGAGCTGGCCTTCCTATTCTCGGCTCGCTCGAGTTGTTGGGCCGCCGGCAGAAACTTCCCCAGTTCCGCAGCCAGCTCGAGGATGTCGCGGCCCGCGTAAAAACGGGGGAGTCTATCTCTCAGGCCTTTGAGGCGCAGGGCGGCTTCCCGCTCGTCTATACGACGACCCTCTTGGCGGGTGAGCGCTCAGGAAATCTGGAAGAAGTGCTCCAGCGCTATCTTGATTTTCAGAGGGTTTCGCTTACCTTCCGCAAAAAGCTGAAGGCAAGCCTGATCTATCCAGCTCTGCTCGTTGTGATGGTGATCGGCCTGTTTATCTTTCTCATCAGCTTCGTGGTTCCGAGGTTTGGGCAGTTATACGACCAACTTGGCACGCAGCTTCCGGCCTTGACCCTCTTCCTGATGGATCTCGGGAGAAATGCCCAACACTATGGAATCTACTTCGCCGTTGTGCTCGGTGCTCTCGTTTATCTGATTTTTCGATGGACGAAGACCGCCGCTGGCGCGATGCTGATCGATCGCATCCGCATAGGCATCCCTGTCTTCGGAGACGTATGGCTCAAGTATCAGGTAGGTCTCTTCGCAAGAACGCTCTCGACCCTGCTCACGGGAGGTCTGCCCTTGGTGCCCTCTCTCGAAACCGCGGCGCGGTCTATCGATTCGCGCCAGGTCACAAGTGCCATTATCCGTTCCGTGGAGACCGTTCGCGAAGGCAAGGGACTCTCACGGAGCCTGGAAAACACGCGGGTATTTCCCGAGCTTGCGATCGAGATGATTGAAGTGGGTGAATCCACGGGAGCTCTGCCTCAGATGTTGAACTCGGTTGCAGAGTTCTTCGAGGAAGACGTACAGACGAATCTCACTGCAGCCATGAGTCTGATTGAGCCTCTCATCCTGGTCGTCATGGGCATTGTGGTTATCACTATCCTCATCGCACTGTATCTTCCAATCTTCAGCCTCGGCGCAAGTGGAATGAGTGGTCACTAAGGCAGAGCTTCGCTAAACTTCACGTCATTCCTGTATCAAATCCATGCCTTTCTGAAGCACAACCTGAATGCGCGAGCGATCGGGTCCCTCAAAAGGAGATTCGACTGATGTCGACGTGCTTCTGATCAGCCTTGACGGCTCTATCGCTCAAGCGCCAACGCTCTGATTCAGTCTCTCAACTCTTCCGGCGAGTAGTCTTCTAAAAAGCTTTCAACACTCTCTGGGCTCCCATTGAGAGCATCAGGCGGGAGAAGCCGCTAAAAATCATACTGATACCCACCAAAGTGCCGATTGCCCATACTGTACTGAAGGGCCACTGGCGCCAGATCATGATGGCGAGCAGGAGGGTTACAAGGCCGTCGAAGAGGAGCCAACCTGTTCCCGGCCGGGAGCGCACTTGGAAGAACGCGATAACCTCAAAGATACCTTCGAAAAACAGATAGAAGGCGAGCAGGAGGGTTAAAGAGGCCAGCCCTGCTACCGGATGCGCGATCAGGTAGATTCCCGCAAGGAGATATGCCAGTCCCACGAGAAGTTCCCAGATTCGAGTGCCGGTGGTATGTCCCTTCCAGGCAAATACCAGGTGGGCGATTCCGCTTATCATCAGCGCCCAGCCGACAAATAGAGTGACTCCAATTCCCCCCATGAAGGGAATCAGCAGCGTACAAAAACCAGCCAGAATGAGGAGGATGCTTAGGAAAATAGACCAGTTAGGTGTCCGGTTGGCGAAATTTGGAATTGGAGATACGGCGTCGCTCATGTCGAATTCCTCCGAAAAAAGGATTTTCAGGGTCGAATACTTCAGGCAAAGCGGGGGAGCCGGATAGTACCATTAACTAGTTCAATGGCTGGTGAAGAGGGGCCGGTAAAGGGGACCAGCTGAGAGAGACCTGAAAACGGTTGTTTATTGAGTTGCAAACCAAGGGTTTCAGGTTGTCTGAAGCCAGCCCTGCGGTTCCAGGGTTGACGGTTCCACAAGCATAGGAGTCTTAGAGGTATGGCAAATATTCCGCTGGCGATCCCGATCAATGATCTGGGGATGGATGAACTCGAGCGTGCACAGGCTCTGGCGCGGAGATATCATGCCGACTTTATCGACCTGAAGAACTTCAAGATCCAACACGATCTCTTCAAGCGCGTCCCGGTGGACATGATGTTCCGCTACAACTTCGTTCCTTTGGAACAGGTGGGCACGCGTCTGGCCATTGCTGTCTCCGACCCATCCAGGCTGATGGTGCTGGATGAGATTGCGGGCCTTCTCGGGATGCGGCTCGTAACACGTGTCGCAACCCTGTCGCAGATTACCGAGCTGCTCAAGAAGACAGAGCAATCGCAGCGTGTTCTGGAAGAAGCCAGCGAAGGTCTCGCCTTCGATGTTCTCTCCAGTGAAGAAAATCCAGACGAAAACATCTCAATCGAGCGTCTGACCAGCGAGGATGACATCTCCCCGATCATCCGTCTGGTTGATACCACGATTTTCACTGCCCTTGAGCGTCGCGCTTCCGATATTCATCTCGAAACCTTCGACGACTCGCTTCTGGTCAAGTACCGTATCGATGGTGTACTGCAGCAGGCCATGGCACCAATTGCACGAGAGCACCACCAGACGATTCTCTCCCGTATCAAGGTCATGAGCGAACTGGATATCGCCGAGCGCCGCGTCCCTCAGGATGGCCGTTTCCGTGTTCGGTATAAAGGACGCCTGATCGACTTCCGCGTCTCCATTATGCCCACGGTTCACGGAGAGAACGCCGTGCTGCGCGTACTGGATAAGGAATCGATGAGCGAAAAGTTCAAGAAGCTTTCGCTCGATGTGGTCGGCTTCGCTGAGCACGATCTGGAGCGTTTCCGCCGCTACATCAAAGAACCTTACGGAATGGTGCTGGTGACCGGGCCCACCGGTTCCGGTAAAACGACCACGCTCTACGCTGCTCTGAACGAGATCAAAAGCGAAGAAGACAAGATCATTACCATCGAGGATCCTGTCGAATACCAGATTCGCGGCATTACCCAGATTCCGGTCAACGAGAAAAAGGGTCTCACCTTTGCCCGGGGCTTGCGCTCTATTCTTCGGCACGATCCGGACAAGATACTCGTCGGTGAGATTCGCGATGCGGAAACAGCACAGATCGCGATCAACTCTGCCCTTACAGGTCATCTCGTCTTCACGACGGTGCACGCAAACAATGTGGTCGATGTTCTCGGGCGCTTCCTGAATATGGGGGTGGAACCGTATAACTTTGTATCGGCTTTGAATTGCATTCTTGCGCAGCGGCTGGTGCGCCAGGTGTGTGACTTCTGCGTCCGGGATGTCTACTATTCCGATGAGGAGCTGCTCGCAAGCGGGCTTCATGTCGACCAATGGCGTAACTTCCGTTTTCGCGAGGGAGCCGGCTGCATAGAGTGTGGAGGAACGGGCTATCGGGGTCGCTCGGCGATCCACGAGCTGCTCGAACTGGACGATGAAATTCGCGAGATGCTGCTGGCAAAAAAACCCGGCAGCGAGATCCGCAAGAAGGCCAGGGATAAAGGAATGGCTTTTTTGCGCGATTCAGCGCTCGAACGTGTGCGCGACGGTATCACAACCCTGAAAGAGATCAACAAGGTAACTTTCATCGAGTCGGGACGTTAGTCTCAGGACACTGCAGTCAGGATGAAGAACAAGGTAAGCTGAGACGGAATGGAGATCTTCCCGAAAAATTTGGGCATACGACCCCGGCTTGCGGTAGAGCTGAGGCCGGAAGGTATTGTGGCCGCCAGGGCCGAGAATGCCGCTGCGGTCATTACGGAGATCGCCGCAAGTCCGCTGGACCACACAGCGCTTGCGGTGGGCCTCAGGCCGGGTAACCTGCTCGATCGTAATCAGGTCGTCACGGCTTTGCGAGAGGCTCTCGACGCTGTTGGAGGACGCTCGGGCGATCGGGGTCGCCCCGTCACCCTTGTCGTTCCAGATGCAACCGTCCGTGTTCTGCTGCTGGACTTCGATGCTCTTCCAGCGAAACCGGTAGAAGCGCTGGCGGTCATTCGCTTCCGACTCAAGAAGCTGCTGCCGTTTGACAGCGAGCATGCAGCCCTGAGCTATCAGGTCATGGCGACGGAGAAGAACCTCGTGCGAGTCCTCGCAGTCGCAATGCCGCGCGAGATTCTGGAGGAGTATGAAGAGGCGGTGACAGCCG
This sequence comes from Edaphobacter sp. HDX4, assembly GCF_036877565.1. Classification (NCBI taxonomy): domain Bacteria; kingdom Pseudomonadati; phylum Acidobacteriota; class Terriglobia; order Terriglobales; family Acidobacteriaceae; genus Edaphobacter; species Edaphobacter sp. HDX4. The sequence goes on along the minus strand of NZ_JAEDXW010000011.1, from coordinate 126,637 downwards.
CGGGGTATCGCGCAGGCGCTGTACTGCCCAGTACGCTCGCTACCCTGGCCGGAGTTGAGCAGCAGGTGACTCCTGTGCTTGTTGTCAATGCCGGCCGTGGAGGCATCACCACCGCGATCGTGCATGGGGGGGGTCTTCTGCTTCATCGCTTTCTCGAGCTTGCTGACGAACTCCCCGCGAGCTTCGAAGCTGCGAGCGCCTCAACGCTCAGCCTACTGAGCGCAGGAGACGACCAAATCGCGACCGAATCTGCTATCGAGGCTCATGTGCTTGCCTCCGCCGAGTCGGCGATGGCTGCCCGCGAGGTTGCACAGGCAGTCAGCGTAGCCGTGGCCTACTATGAAGACACGCTGGCGTCTGCTCCGGAGATCATCCTTTCCGCTGGCACCATCAAGGCAGACACACTGCGGACGATCCTTGAAGAGAATGGCTTCGAAGGCGCGGAGGTCCGAGAGGTTTCCCGTCCGGAAATCCTGGCAGCAGGTGCCGCTACCAGCCATGTATCTCTAAGCTGGCTCGCAGGCGTGAGGGGAGCGCTGAAAAGCTGATGCGAATTACGGTCAATCTTGCAACGCGTCCGTTTATAGAGTTGCGCCCGCTTTATGCAAAACTTCGTCTGTCCATTGCCGCGCTCACGTTGGCTGCTGTTGCCTTGGGCGTTGCCCTTCATTTTCTGAACGTGAAGGCACGCGAAGCCGAGGCCCAGATGAATGCCCTAAAGACGAGAACCCAGGGCTATCAGCAGCTACGGCAGCGCAATGAAGCACGGATGCGGCAGCCGCAAAATATGGCAGTCCTCGAGCGCAGTCGTTTCCTCAATGCGTTGTTCGCCAAGAAGAGCTTCAGCTGGACGGCCGTCATGATGGACCTTGAACGAGTCCTGCCTGCAGGCGTCCAAGTGACCAGTATCGAACCTGCAGCGACGAAATCGGGCGAAGTAAATATCCGCTTGCGTGTAAGTGGTGAACGGGATCGAGCCGTCGAGCTCGTGCGAAACCTCGAAAAGTCGCAGCGCTTTATCTCCCCGCGTCTTGCCAACGAGTCCTCACAGGTCCAGGAGGGAAGCGCCACAGCAGCCTCAACGGCAACTGGCGCGGTCGAATTCGATATCTATAGCGGCTATAATCCGCTGCCAGAGGCGACAGCAGCAGACATAAAGAACAAAGCGAACGAACATCAGCAGTCGACCCACTCAACTGTGCCTTCAGGCTCTTCACGAGCGAGTGCTCCCAAAGGCTCACCCTCGACTCGACGCCAGACGGGAGAACGGCGATGACGACCTCCACGAAAGTCACAGCATTCGCCAACATGCAGAACGCCTCGCAGAGGGCACGTCTCTTTCTCAAGCCGCTTAACCTCTATTACGCTGTCATTGCGTTGCTTGTTCTCGTCAATCTGTATCTCCTGGTTCAGATGGCATTTGCCTGGAGAACCGCAAGCAGCCAGAATCCTGCCGCTGTTGAGCAACAGACGGTCGCGATGAAGACTGCCGAGATCGCTACACGACCACTTCAAGGTCTCGACAACAAGCTGTCGAAGGCGACCACCGACTCCGATGAATTTTATGAAAAGCGATTGCCCGTAGCTTACTCCGAAGTCCTCGCCGAGCTTGGCGCCTTGACTCAAAAGCAGGGAGTCAAACTCACACGTGTGCAGTATGTTGATTCGCCGGTACTCACCGGGGCTGCCGGAGCTATGACGGAGATTCGTATGGACGCGAGTCTCAGCGGAGACTATCGTCCTCTCGTTCTCTTCATCAATTCGCTCGAACGCGACAAGATGTTCTTTTTGATTCGCGGGGTCACGCTTACAGGACAACAAAGCGGCACGGTGGGCCTTCGGCTTGGGCTAACAACGTATTTGCGACCTGCAAAAGGACCCGCACGCGAGAGCCGCGCCGACGCCACCGATCCGGCATCGGGAAGGGAGACACGATGAGATTGACTCCCGACACACAAAAAAAGGCACTCTCCATCGGTGTATTTCTTCTGCTGGCAGCCGGAATTCTCTACTATCAGCTCTCTGACGATTCGCCTGTCCCGCATCCTGCGTCGCCGGTCGTACAGCAGGCTCCTCCCTCTTCCGCCTCCCATTCAACCGGCGTGGCAAAGAATGTAGGTAGCGCTGCGACGCAGCTTGATCCGACGCTAAACATGGGGCCGATGCTCGTCGCTGAGCGGCTGGTCTATTCCGGTACAGGGCGCAACATCTTCTCTGCTGCCTCCGCCCCGGTCGAGATTCCGAAGCCGATTGCGCCGGCTCGTCCCAAATCGAACGCACTTGTGTACACGCCTCCTGCCGGTCCCCCGCCGCCGCCACCCATCGATCTAAAGTTTTTTGGCACTGAGACAACATCCGCAGGAAAGCGGAAGGCATTTCTGCTGCACGGGGACGATGTATTCCTGGCCGCGGATGGAGATGTTGTGCAACGCCGGTATAGAATTCTGACCGTCTCGGCCAATTCTGTTCTAGTAGAAGATATGGCCAACAACAATCGGCAATCTCTGCCTTTGATTGCGCGCTAGGAATCCGCGATGCACTTCATCGAGCAAAATTCGCAGCGAGAAGACGAGCAGGGTTTCATGCTGGTTGGCGTTATCGTCCTGATTTTTCTCGTATTTTTGGCGTTGAGCGTCGCCGCCCCTAAGGTCGCCCGTGATCTCCGTCGACAGCGCGAAGTAGAGGCGATTCACCGTGGAAACGAGTATGTGCGTGCGGTACAGCTCTACTATCGCAAGTTCGGACGTTATCCAGGAACCATGGATCAGTTGGAAAAGACCTCAAATATCCGGTTCCTGCGGCAGAAATACACCGATCCGATGACAGGAAAGGCCGACTGGAGGTTGATCCATGTCGGCGAGGCTAAAACCACGGTCAAGGGCTTCTTCGGTCAGCCATTGGCGGGGGTCGCCGGAGGGGCAGGTGGTCTTGGAGCTGCCTCGTCCATGGTCTCCGGCCAGCCAGGCTCTACAGTGAATGGAACTCAGGCCGGTTCTTCAGGGCTGGGTACCTCCAGTGGAACAGCGCTCTCCAGCGGCTCAGGGACTGGATTCAGCCTCAGTCCATCGTCCACCTCCAGTCCGGGCTCCCCGTCTGCCTCTGGACCAACAGTGTCATCCAGCGGAACCTCGGAATCCACCGGCTCTTCCACTGGCATCGGGAGCCAGTCGGCGACCAGCTTCTCCGGTGGAGGTGCGCCCATCGTCGGTGTCGGCCTCTCTCACTCCGGGACGTCAATCACAGTCCTTAACGAGCAGCCCAGCTATCAGAAGTGGGAGTTTATCTACGATCCACGTATCGAACAGATGAAAGCCAAAGCGGCTCTGCTGGGGGGCGGCACAAACTCCGCCTTTGGGTCAGGTTCATCCACCTCTGGCTTTGGCTCGAGTTCTCCGAGCGGTTCATCGCCTGGCCAGAACTCCTCGCCCGGAGGAGGCTCCTCTTTCGGCTTCGGCTCCGGAAGTTCGGGAACATCATCCCCGACCAATCCCCAGTAGTGGCCGGAGCAGACTGGCGGTCCTGGATCAACTATTCTGCCCCTCCTTCGCCTGCCAGAGTGCGACCGAAGCACCCGTTGGACCCACAACCATCAAGAACCGGGCCGCTACTCGGAAGGCCTTCGCTTCTTTGTGGTCGCAGACGGAGGAACCACAACCGGCCGACGCATCGGAATCAGCCCGGAGGAAGATTCCTGCTGCATCCTTGAGAGCATCTCGGTGCGGACGTAGTCTACAAATCCCTGCATCTGCCGATTCATCTCCTCCATGCGTTCCCGCATCTGCAGAATCACCGCAATCCCCGCAATATTAACGCCCAGATCGCGCGCCAGATTCAAAATGAACTCCAGGCGCTCCAGGTCTTCGTCTGTGTAAAGCCGCGTATTTCCCTCGCTGCGAGAGGGACGCAGCAGTCCTTCCCGCTCATACAGCCGCAGCGTTTGAGGATGGATCTGGTACATCTCGGCGACTGCCGAGATCATGTATGCACCCTTGCTCTTGCGCTTGGTTGCCATTGCTCTCGCCTCTGTTCTCGTCCTAAATCTTTTCTTAAGCAGAAGTCTAGCCTGATGATTCAAATCGGCGTCAAACAAAATTAGCTATGCTGGTCAGACGCTGGCAAGGGACGGGATACCAAACATGAGGCGAACTCATCTTCTTCAAGTGCTCACTGGAGTTGCGGCTGCATCAGTCGCTTGCGCTTTGGATATCAAGCGACGCCGAAGCCAAAATACACGTGGAACCGAAAACCGCATCGTCCTTGTAACCGGGGGCTCACGTGGCCTCGGCTTCGCCATTGCCGAGCGGTTTGCCCGTGCTGGGAACAAACTTGTACTCACTGCCCGCAATGTCGATGAGCTTACTGCGGCTCGCAATAGCCTGTTAAAGCGCGGCGCGATCCTGGCAGAGGAAGATGTCCTTCTCATTCCCGCAGACCTGACAGATCAATCTCAGGCCAGAAATCTGGTCGAACACGCGATAGGCCACTTTGGCCGTATCGACGTCCTCGTGAACAACGCCGGGATCATCGAGGTAGGACCGGTCGAAGACCAACCCATCCGGGCCTATCGCGACGCCATGGAGACGAATTTTTTCGCCGGTCTTTATGTCATCCAGGCAGCGCTTCCGTTCATGCTTCAGCGCGACCGTCGCAATCCTGCCGCTATCGTCAACATCGGTTCTATCGGGGGTAAGGTCGCCGTGCCGCACATGCTTCCTTACACCGCCAGTAAGTTTGCCTTCGTAGGCTTTTCCGAGGGTCTTCATTCTGAACTACGGCACAAAGGCATCATTGTCACCACCGTCTGCCCCGGTCTTATGCGGACCGGCGGACATACTCACGCGAAGTTTGTCGGCGATAGGCGAAAGGAAGAGCGATGGTTCAACCTGGCCGCTACTACTCCGATCGTAGCCGCCTCGGTAAAGCACGCGGCGAACAGCATCTATCGCGCCGTTGCGCAGGGAAGAGCTGAGATCACGATTACCCCGCAGGCATGGCTCGCAGCCCGGGCGGTGGGCGTCGCACCTGAGGCCGTTCAGCGCCTCGCCTCTCTAGCTAACGAGTTCGTACTGCCCAGCCCTCGTGCGGCCGGATCTACCTTGCCTAAATCGCAGCAGGATGCCTCTGGAGATGAGCCAGGGAGCGTGACGACTGCTCCCTGGGCTCATTCGTCGAATCAGCCTGTTATGTAGTTAGATCTTTGTAAAGAGTTCTTCCCGTGGTGTCTCCGGATTGAGTTTGGCAAACTCCCGCAAGATCTCCTTCGAACGTTCATCCTGGATTTTGGGAACGACGATCCGTACCTCGACGATCTGATCTCCGCGTCTGCCTTCGTGAACCGCAGAGGGAACTCCCTTTTCGCGCAGTCGAAGTTTTTGCCCTGTCTGGGTTCCCGGTGGGATCTTAAGTTGCGTTCTTCCAGCGCCCTCATGAGTATCGATCGTCGGAACATCGATCTTCGCCCCGAGCGAGGCCTCCGTGATCGTCACGGGTATAGTCACATAAATGTCATCACCCGAACGTGTGAAGACCGGGTGTGGCCCCGCTTTGATAATGAGGAAAAGATCACCCGCTGCGCCGCCGTTGATCCCGGCATTGCCTTTGCCGGCCAGCCTTATCCTCTGACCGTCCCGTGTTCCGGCCTTGATGCGGAACTCGAGTGGCTCTCGCCGAGTTACCACTCCTTCCCCATCGCAGGTAGGGCACGTGTTCTGTATCTTGCCGGAGCCTCCACAGCGTGGGCACTGAATATTGAACTTCATCCGGCCGCCCATCTGGGTGACCTGGCCCGATCCGTGGCACTCCGGGCACTCCATGCTTCCGCCTGTAGTGGACTTACCCTTGCAGGTCGGGCAAACCTCCTGCCGCTGAATCTCCAGCCGAGCCACACCACCGCGAATCGCGGTCCAGAAGTCTACGCTGACCTGGTACTCCAGATCAGTCCCGGGCTGTGGGCCCCGCGCTGCCGCATTTCGATTGCCGGAAAACATCTGGCTGAAGATGTCCCGGAAACCACCGCCCCCTGCTTCCTGACGGCCACCGCCTGCGGCAAAATCCGAAAAGTCGAAGCCCTCGAAGTCAAAGGGAACCTCCTGGCCGCCGCCTCGACCTCCCTGAGCTGTTCCGCCGAACCCTCCCGGCCCGCCATAGCCCCCACGAGCTGCAGCTTCCGCCGCAGCCGGGTCGATCGAGTCCGAGTAGAAACCAAACTGGTCGTAGATCTTCCGCTTCTTCTCGTCGCTCAGAACGTCGTTGGCTTCCGAAATCTCCTTGAACTTCTCTTCCGCCTTCTTGTCCCCCGGATTGACGTCCGGATGGTACTTGCGGGCAGCCTTGCGGAACGCTTTTCGGATGTCATCCGCAGTAGCCGTCTTTTTTACACCGAGTATTCCGTAGTAATCCTTTGTCTTTGTCGTCGCCATAGTTCTCTTCGCTCATTTACCTGAATTACAGGTCTGTTCCAATTACTAATTCCCACATCTTCGATAATCTACAAGAGAGGGCGCCGTTATGCGCTTCGCCGAAGCCGCTGTCAGTCCTGTTGTCGACCGCACCAACGACCCGGTAGATTCATCTCGCCTGGCGCTGTGGTCCTCCCGTGTCCTTGTTCTCATCGGCCTCTTCGCTCAAATCTTCGTAGCATGGCGCTTTTGGGCAATTACCTGGGATGACGCTGCCATCACTTTAGGCTTCTCGCAGACGTTTGCCCATACAGGACGAATCGAACCCACGCCCGGCTCAGGGATCGTGGAAGGATATTCCACCACGCTTTGGATGCTGCTCATGGCTGCAGCTGCGAAGTTTATCGCCAGCCCCGCCGCACTGCTCGCATTCGCCAAAATCTCTACTCTCCTGCTAAATCTCGCAAATATTCTTTTCATTCGGTACTGGTTCTCTTCGTGGACCTCAGAGGTACTCGCCAACATGGTCGCGGGAACTGTTGGGTGCACATTGATGTTCTACGAAACCATTAACGGAATGGAAACTCCTATCATCCTTGTCCTCGTGCTGATGATGTTGATTCTATTGCCTGCGACCAGTCGAGCCGGGCGATTTTGGTACATCTTTGCCGGCTCTGCTCTCCTTCTCACTCGATGGGAGGCAGCCTGGTTGCTCGTACCGTTTGTGTTGGCCGAACGGAGCCTCTCGCGTAACAGGTATCCCGTTCTATGCTGGACCGTTCTCTTCGTCGCCTCCAATCTTGCCCGCTGGCTCTACTTTGGAGATCTCTTACCGAACACTGTCATAGCCAAGCAGAGTTTCCCGTACTCTGCAGCCAGTCTTCATCAGGGGATCGTTCTCCATCTTCTCGAACCGCTTCTTATCCTCTATACCTGCAAGGTGCTCTTGTTGCTCTTGGCGGGCTTTCTCCTCTATCGATATCTCACAGCTCCCGGCTCCTTCGCTCCGGTCGTCCGAATCAGGCAGTCTCTCTCGAACTCCTGGCAGCTGCGCTTCCTTCTCTGGTATCTCGTCTTTTCCTTTGTGCTCAGCACTGCGATAGGGCCTAACTGGGGGCCACCATCCCGTTCCTTCTATAGCGCCTGGCCCTTCCTTATCGGTCTGCTGCTCCTTCCAGTCCTGCCTCAACTGAATCCCAGGGTCTTGGGATGGGTGACGGTTGTTCTGTGCATCCTTACCCTTGCTCGCATGCAGGCTCGTATCCAGCCGCTACGTTCTGAGAAAGCTCCTGTGTACATGCCTCGGATCACTGTTGACCGGGTTGGCGTTGCAGCACCCATCCTCGCGGATCTCCAGCGGATATCCGGCAGGAAAAACCTGACCTACGCCGCTCCCGATATGGGAGCCGTGATGCTCTTTTCCAGGAATGTGCAGGTCATCGATCTCGGACTTCTGTGTGATCGCACGCTGGCTCACCAGCGCTTTGCCGCCATTCGGCCTTATATCCTGCAGCAGCGTCAGCCCGACATCATCGAAGTCCATGAGGTCTTTACCAAGGCCACGAAACTGGGCGAATATCCCGAATTCCTCACTCAATACAGGCCGGTTTATATACACGGCATCCGCTTCTTCCTTAATCGCAGGCTCATTGCTGCTCTTCCGCCCTCCAGGCTCACAGAACGAGAGTTCCTCCCGGATGGGTCGCCTCAGAGCGCTGAGCAACAGGCTTTTCTCCAGTCCAGGGCTCCCTATCCCTACTATCCGATCGACTACACCCTCAACAAAACCTTTCATACCTACCTCGTCATGCAATAGGTGCGTTATTCTGCCTGGCAGGTCGGACACCAGAAAAGATTTCGCCCGGCAACCTCCTGTTTCTTGACCACCGTCTCGCATACAAAGCAGGGAAGCCCGTTCCTCCGATAGACGTAATGAGCCTCTTCCTTCAGCACCTTCCCCTTCTTATGCGGACGATGTTCCGGCAGGGTTGTCACAATCCTTCGGTCGATCATTGCTGCAGGCATCAGTACCCCTGCATCCTTCCATATCGACCTCAGAAGCTGTTCTTCTACGTCCTTGCCGGGGCGAAATGGACTCAGCCGCGCTCGGTACAGCAGCTCTGCGCGGAAGATGTTTCCGACTCCGGCGAACAGGGTCTGGTCCATCAGCAGCTCTCCGATCGACTTGCGCCTCTTGCGCACCTTCGCGAGCATCCTGTCCGGCTCGTCGCCGTTCAAAGGATCGGGACCAAGACGTTCCAGAAGCTGATTCCACTTTTCCTGCGTGTAGATGGAGCAGTCCGTGGGACCGCGCAGCTCTATCCAGCCGATCTGCTCAGGTTCAAGATGTCCTGTGCCGTCATCGTCCGAATACCACGCATGACGCTTACCCTCTCCGGGTACAGGAGCCTTCTTGATCGCCGCTGCGCTCCACATCCGAAGCCGGAGAGCTCCCTTTGCGGGCGGCAGAGGTCCCGATCCCTCCGTGAAGTCTCCCTGTAATCCGAGGTGGACGTGTAGGATCCGGTCCTTGCCAAAGTCATAGCCCAGATGTTTCCCGACTGCCATCACGCGCTGAAGCTTACGGCCGTCAATTACGTCCGCATCTGTAAAGCGCCCCTGCGGACCATCCACTCGAACGGTCTTCTGACCGAAGGCGGCCTGATGACGCTCGGCCCAGCGGTGAATCTCATTTCCTTCAGGCATTCGTGCTGTCTCCAAGGCTCCCAGAAGAAGCGATGGCGACGGTACTGGTCCATGCCAGAGACTACCGTCGCCTGAAAACCACTAGCGCTTTCGAATTGAAAAATCGCTTCCTAACCGAGGTGATGCTTTAGTTCCAGACCTGCCTGGCTTCGATAGCTTCAATCGAGAACATCTGGTCCGGTTCCATCTGCTGCATCTTGCGGACAAAGCGCTCCGCTTCCTCGCGCGTATCGAACATCATGCGGTTGTAAAGTTGGCCCGCACGAACTTGATCACATCTCCACATTGTCTCGGTCATCGCACTGCCTCCTGTATATCGATTGAATTCCAGGCTGTCTAACCAGTTCAGATCGGAGACTTCATTACGATTCCTGCCGTTGTTCACGTTAACTACCTTTCCTGGAAGTAAGTGGTGCAAACCTACAATCCATCGGGGCCTTGATAAAGCAAGAGGGGCAAACCTGCCAGAGGATTGCCCCTCTCTTCCTGCGACCGCTAACCACCAAAACGATCTATGGTGGTTACTTCTTTTCGTCGACGTCCACATACTCGGCGTCGATCACTTCCTCATCTTTCTTCGGCTCTTCAGCCGGTGCCGCCTGCCCTGCCTGCTCTGTGGGCTGACCAGCATTGGCCTTATACATCGCCTCGGCAAGCTTATGGCTCGCAGTTGTTAGACGCTCACGGGCCTCATTTAGCTCACTTGCCTTCGGCGTGCCTGCAAGCGTCTTCTTCGCGTCCTCGAGAGCAGCTTCCACATCGCTCTTGTCCGATCCGGAGACTTTGTCCCCAGCGTCTTTGAGCATCTTCTCCACGTTGTAGACCATCGAGTCGAGACCATTACGAGCTTCGATCGTGTCTCGCTGCTCCTTGTCCTCGGCTGCGTGAGCCTCTGCGTCCTTCGCCATGCGCTCGACTTCGTCCTTGCTGAGACCCGAGCTCGAGGTGATCGTGATCTTCTGATCCTTGCCTGTGGCGTTATCCTTCGCCGTTACGTTCAGGATTCCATTGGCATCGATGTCGAAGGTCACCTCGATCTGCGGTACGCCGCGCGGAGCCGGTGGGATGCCGCTCAGCTTGAACTTACCCAGAGTGCGATTCTGCGCTGCCATCGGACGCTCGCCCTGGAGAACGTGAACCTCGACCTCGGTCTGCGAGTCGGCTGCCGTGGAGAAGGTCTCGGTCTTCTTGGTCGGGATCGTCGTGTTGCGGGCGATCATCGGAGTTGCCACGCCACCCATCGTCTCGATCGAGAGGGTCAGCGGTGTAACGTCGAGCAGAAGAAGATCCTTCACGTCGCCTGCGAGCACGCCGGCCTGAACCGCTGCGCCGATTGCAACAACCTCGTCCGGGTTTACGCCCTTATGAGGCTCCTTCCCGAAGAGGTCCTTCACCAGCTTCTGGATCGCGGGCATACGGGTCTGTCCGCCAACCAGTACGACTTCGTCGATCTTGCTGGCGTCGACACCGGCGTCCTTCATCGCCTGCTTGCAGGGTCCGACGGACTTCTGCAGCAGATCGTCCACCAGGCTCTCGAGCTTGGCGCGGGTCAGCTTGCGAACAAGGTGCTTCGGTCCGCTGGCGTCTGCCGTGATGAACGGCAGGTTGATCTCGGTCTCCTGCGCAGTCGAAAGCTCAATCTTGGCACGTTCCGCTGCGTCCTTGAGGCGCTGCAGGGCCATTTCATTGCCCTTGGAGGTCAGGTCGAGACCGCTCTCCGTCTTGAACTCCGAGATGAGCCAGTCGACGATGCGCTGGTCCAGATTGTCGCCGCCAAGGTGGGTGTCGCCGTTGGTCGACTTCACCTCGATTACGCCCTCACCAACCTCAAGAATCGAAATATCAAACGTGCCGCCGCCGAAGTCATACACGGCGATCGTCTCGTCCTTCTTCTTATCCAGACCGTAGGCCAGAGCCGCTGCCGTTGGCTCGTTCACGATACGTCTAACGTCGAGTCCAGCGATCCTGCCGGCGTCCTTAGTGGCCTGGCGCTGAGCATCATTGAAGTAGGCCGGAACGGTGATGACCGCTTCGGTGACGCTGGAACCCAGATAATCCTCTGCCGCCTTCTTAAGCTTCTGCAGGATCATGGCCGAAATTTCAGGCGGAGTGTACTCCTTGCCCTGAGCGCTGATGGCCACGTGGTCCCCCTGCTTGACCACCTTGTAGGGGACCATCTTCATCTCATCGTTAACTTCGTCGTAACGGCGACCCATGAAGCGCTTGATTGAATACACGGTGTTCTCAGGGTTTGTTATGGCCTGACGCTTCGCCACCTGACCCACGAGCCGCTCTCCGCTCTTCGTGAAAGCCACAATCGAAGGGGTCGTACGGCCGCCCTCCTCATTCGGGATTACCTTCGGCTCGCCGCCTTCCATAACAGCCACGCACGAGTTCGTGGTTCCCAGGTCAATACCTATAATTTTTCCCATCGCTAATCTCTCCCAATCGCAGCCAAGCTGCCCAAAACTTGTTGCACAAGTGGATCATTCCACCTTGAGTCACTTACTGTCAATATATATGATGTGATTTCAAGCAGGAAGATGCATCGAAACTCATAACCTGTCTGGCAGTTCCCCCATAGGTTATAAGTACTTGTTCTATAGCAATTTATGCTTTTATCTAGCGTTCGGTCTAAACGGATCTGGATCCTGGAGCCCGCCTCAGGAGGAGCAAAGGTACCTTCAAATTGGATGCATCCCGGCGAGGAAAGGGTAGATACGAACAAATCTGCTCATAGTAAAGGCTTTTCGCCGCCCGTTATCCACCCCACGACTAGATTTCTGCGTCATATCCGATTTTGGAGTATCGCTGCTCCCTTCGGCGTCGATTCTTCGAATACGAACCCTACATCTGTTACTTTTTCCCTAACGGAAGGACTCCCCGATGTCCACTGCTGCGACCGCACCAGCCGATCACTCCGGCGAAGTCACGCAAGGAGTAAACCCGTGGCTTATCGCAGCCTCGGTGATGCTCGCGACTTTTATGGAGGTGCTGGATACGGCGATCGCCTCGGTCGCGCTCCCTTACATTGCAGGATCTCTCTCCGCCTCAAATGACGAGGCAACATGGGTGCTGACCAGCTACCTGGTTGCAAATGCGATTGTTCTCCCGGCCAGCAACTGGTGTTCGCTGCGGTTTGGTCGCAAAAATTTCCTTGTGGGTTGCGTCATCGTCTTCACCATCGCTAGTTTTGCCTGCGGAGCCGCGCCTACTCTGGGACTGATGCTGCTTGCCCGCATCGTCCAGGGTGCGGGGGGCGGGGCTCTGCAGCCCCTCTCGCAGGCCATCCTGTTTGAGTCATTTCCACCGGCTAAGCGAGGAGCGGCAGCAGCCGTATTTGCCTTTGGTGTCGTCGTCGCCCCCGTGCTTGGACCCACGCTGGGAGGTTGGCTAACCGATACGTACTCCTGGCGCTATGCGTTCTACATCAATATCCCGGTCGGGATCCTTGCGGTCTTCATGATCAGCCGCTTCGTTCACGACCCGCCTTACATCAAGAATGCCAAGGTTCCTCCCTTCGATAATCTTGGCTTCGGGACCCTGGTGGTGTGGACGGGATGCCTGCAGGTCATACTCGATAAGGGGCAGGAGGATGACTGGTTTGGCGCTACCTGGATACGCTGGGCATTCTGCTTCATGATTACCGCTTTCGTATGGTGGATTTGGATATCGTGGCGTAAGAAGAACCCGTTGGTGAATCTGCGGGTGCTGATGGACCGGAACTTCGCTATCGGATGCCTTCTGATCTTTCTGTTTGGAGTCGCAATCTACTCCACCGTTACCGTACTTCCGCTGTTTTTCCAGGAACTGATGGGATACACGGCCTTCACGGCTGGAATTGTCGTAGCGCCCCGCGGCCTGGGAGCCATCTGCGGAATGCCTATCATTGGTTTTTTGTCCAACAAGGTAGATCCGCGTCTCCTGCTGACCTTCGGATTTGTCGTCTTTGGGCTCACGACCCTGTACTTCGGGAACGTCACATTGCAGCTCTCGCCGACGTCGCTTCTGATTCCCATCCTTATTACGGGATTTGGCCTTAGCTTTGTCTTCGTTCCGATCACTACGGCTGCATACGGAACGCTTCCGAATGAGCAGATCGGTAATGCCAGCGGATTGTTCAACCTGATGCGAAATGTGGGCGGGTCGATCGGAATTTCTGTCGCACAGACGCTTTTGACGCGCCGGTCGGCCGTGCATCAGAACCTGATCATCAACTCGGTGCCGGTCACAGGGCAGCAGTTTCAAAATTCACTGCAAAGTACGACCGGATTTCTCTCAGGCTTCTTCGGTCCGGCAAATGCGACTGCCCCGGCGCAGGCGACACTTTACCGCGAGCTGCAGCGACAGGCGTCGAACTGGGCATTTGTCGATGTCTTTCGCTGGCTTTCGCTGCTAAGCTTTGCCTGCGTGGTTGCAGTGTGGATGCTGAAAAAGGTCAAACCAGGGAAAGCTCCTGTTGGTGCCCACTAGGTCCCAGACGGTCGTTCCATTTTGGTGAAGCAGGTTGCGCCGGTCTCCTCCCCACCGGCTGCGATAAACTCGAAGTTTGCGAGTAAGTTGCAGGTCTGTAGGGAACGAAATGAGTTTGTTAGTACAGATTGTGTTCTGGATAGCCGCTATTGGTTCTGTGACCTCGACCATCTACTGCATGATGGTACTGGTCGCAGCTATCCGGTTCGGTCTGCGCCGCAGGCGAGAGGAACAGGCTGCCATAACTTCGACCTTCCTGCCGCCAGTCAGCGTCCTCAAACCGCTGCACGGTACGGAAGACGGACTTGAGAGGAACATCGAGTCCTTCTTTGAGCAGCAATATCCCTCCTTTGAGCTGCTCTTCTGTGCGCGGCACGACAGCGATCCTGGCCTTCAACTTGCCCGGCAGGTGGGCCAACGGTTCCCGCACGTCAACGCAAAGTATGTAACCTGTGGCGAACCGCCTGCCCACTTTCATAACGCGAAGGTGTTCTCTCTTGCGAAGCTGGACTCCATTGCAGATCACGATCTCTACATCACCAGTGACGCGGATGCGCGAGTCGCGCCAGACTACCTGCGCAAAATGGTACAGAACCTCAAGGATTCGAAGGTAGGTCTGGCTTCGAGCATCTACCTGGGAACGGTGCATCGCGGCTCCGCGGCTCGGCTCTCGTCTCGTCTCGATGCTGTCGGGAAGAGCGTCGAGATGAGTTCTGGCGTGATGGTTGCCGATATGCTCGAGGGGACCAAGTTTGCGCTCGGCGTAACCATGGCAGTCAGGAAGCAGTCTTTTGCTGAGGCTGGAGGGTTCGAAGAACTGGGTCAGTTCTATGCAGACGATTTTGTACTGGGAAATCGGCTCGCTACACGAGGCATAGGGGTTCTGCTGGCGAGTCACGTTATCCGATTGCTGGTCGAAGATACGCCCTTCTGGGTATCGTTCCGAAACCAGTTGCGCTGGATGCAGAGCACGCGCCGGTCAAGGCCCTGGGGACACCTTGGCAGCGGCCTGACGTTTGCGATGCCGTTCGGCATCATGGGGCTACTTTGGGGAGTGCTTAGCGGACATCCAGCTCTTGGAGTGGCATGGTTATTGGCGATGATCGTAAATCGCTGGGTGCAGGCCGGAACCGTTCTCAAGATGATGGGAGATGCTGACTGGCTCCACGGAATGCTGCTCTATCCATTCCGCGATCTGTTGGGAAGTGTGCTCTGGTTGGGAAGCTATGGCGGAGATCGCTTCTACTATCGCGGGCAGACGTATCGGCTCGGCGAGGGCGGTCGCGTCGAGAGCCGCTAGCGAACGCATTGCTCACTCAGAGATCGGTTGATCGAGAGCTTTCCCGCAACATTGCGCAGGGTAACTCGGGTTAGCGGTTGGTCAAAACCGTCTTGCCGCCGGCAGACGCGATAGTCCGTACGTTGCGGAAGCTGGCAAGATCCCTGGTTCTGGCCGCCGGATGATAGGTGAACAAAAAGACACGGCCTGGACCTGACCACAGACTCCGAAGCGTATCTTCGGTCTCAAAGATGTGAGGTGAGTCGGGCCAGAAGGCTCCATACCACAGGCCATTGACGTTGCCGTTGATCAGATGGATCTGATGGCGGGTATAGAAGATCAGCGATGAGCCTGAGGTGAGCTCGCCATCCAGAATGATCTGATCCTGCGGCTGAAGTCCCGCATGGTTAATGGCGAGAGCGAGATCTTTCGAGCCCAGGATTGGATAGAAGCGGCTCAGTCCCGCGTGAGCTCCCAGTAAGGTGACTGTCATTGCTGCGGCCAAGGTCAGGTTGGCCGCGTAAGGAAGAGCTCGTCGGCGAAGTAGGTAACTGGCGACTCCGACGATCAGCATGCCTGAAGCAACGACGATCAGGGGGCCGCGGAACAAGCCCATGGCGGCTGTGGTGAGATCGAAGACGTGGCCCAGTGAGAGGTTATAAAACTCAGGATTCGCCGCAAGCAGGGCAGCGATATCGGTGCCTGCCGGTGGCCGCGGCGCTGTCATAGCGAAATAACCGCAGACGAGCGCAACCAGTGTTGTAAAGGGGAGGAGGAACCAGAGGGTCCAGCCTAGAGTGGCTTTGCGCGCGAAGGCACTGTCTTTGTCGTTAAAAGCCTCGGCGCGGGCGAGGAGTCCGGCTGCCATCAGAGCCAGGGCAGGAATCGCAGGAAGGCTGTAGTACTCCTGCCGGCTCGAGACGGTGAAAAAGCCAAGAACGATGGCCGCCCAAAGAAGCAGCGATCGCGCAGCCTCGGATCGATGGCGCAATCCCAGAGTCTTACGGTTGCGCAAATCGCGGATATGGCTCTGAATTGCGGGGAAAAGAAATGGCGTCCACGGCATGACCCAGAGCGCGGTGAGCACCCAGAAGAGTGGAACCGGAACTTGCCCGTAGTCATGAGGGATGCGGCGTCCAAGGAAGCGGGCGATGTGTTCGTTGTACAGATAGAACCATGCCCAGCCTCCGTGTTCAGGCAAGCCTTGACCAGCGGGGAGTGAGATAGAAGGCGTGCGCAGCGCAGCCAGGACATGCCATGGTCCTGCGATGACGAGAAACATCAAACTCGACGTAGCTAGATGAAGCCGCGACAGAACGCGAAGCTGTCGCGTGATTGCGAGATAACCGAGAACGAACGTGATTGGAAACACAAGGCCAATCAGGCCTTTGGTCAAGACGTTGAGCGCCATCACAGCGGAAAAACCGAGGCAGGGCAGAAGCGCCGATCGTTGATCGCGGACGCGATCAAGTGCAATCAGAAGGAGATGAACTCCAAGTGTCATCCACAGCGCCAGAAGAATGTCAGGGATGTAGAACCGCGTGTAAAGATAGGGGCCGATGCTTGTGGCCAGCGCGAGGGCCGCGTAGAAGCCTCCGCGGTCCGGGGCGTGTGCGGGAGACACATCGCGGAAGAACCGGATGCCGAGCGCGTAGACCGCAAGAAGGAGTGCAAGCACTCCCATCGCAAGCGGAAGACGTGCCGCCCAGTCGTGATACCCAAAGACACGCATGGAGGCAGCGGCCATCCAGTACATCAAGGGCGGTTTATCGAAGAACCGCACACCGTTTATGTAGGGGGTGACGTAGTCGTGCCGCACGAGCATCTCGCGCGCAATTTCGGTGTAGATCGAGTCGACGTCATCGAGCAGACCTGGGGTGAAGAGTCCGCCAATCTGAAGGATGAGCCACGCGAGCGCGATGATTGCGACCGATCGCAGGCTCCAGGGGCGCGAATCGCGAGCGAATCCTGCAGCCGGCGTAGGAGCGGAAAACTCAGCAGTCGGTTGTGGATGAGTCACGGCGAATTGGGCTATGCCTGGATTCACTGATGATTCAACGGGTGATCGAGGGGACGGTCTGTGAAGAGAGCCTTACCGGAGGTTTCGGCGAGGAGGACCTTGTTGTTACCGAGAAGGAGGTCGATCTCGTCGCGTTTTTCCAGCGGCACGAAGAGGATCTTGCGCTGGCCAGTTCCCCAACTCTTCAGAAGCTGCTCATGAGTCAGGAAGATCGGCGGAGCATCGGGGAAGGTGGAGCCAAAGAGCATTGACGTGGATCGGCCGTCCACAAGGTAGACGATCTTTCCAAGATAGAAGGGAATTGAGGATCCGTAGGCCTGGTCACCGAACAGAAGAATCTGACTGTCTCGCGAAACAAGATGATCGTCTTCCAGCTTCTGGATCTTCTGTGCGAGATTTGCAGAAGAAAGCATAGGCGCGAAACGAATGAGCGCAATGTGAGCAGCGATCAGAAAGATCGCTGAAGAAAGTGCAATCGTTGTGGTCGAAGCGAGGTGACGCCGTCTGCTGCGAAGCAACCAGGCGATCGCCGGACCGAAGGCAAACGAAAGGGCAGCCAGCGATGCAGGAAGGCGAAGGGCAGCGAAGCTGGGACCGGTTAAATCAAAGAAATGGGACATGGAGAGCGTGTAGTCTCCAACTCCCCGATGTGCCAGCAGTTCGCCAATATCCGGAACGAATGGCAGCTTGCGAGAACTCCAGAGCCCATAGCCGAGCGCGACCGCGGCAGCTAGTCCAATGATGGTATAGGTGGCATGGGCAACGGTAATCCATCGACGTGATGCCTGGTCCTGATCGTAGGTCTTCTCAGACAGCACAACGGCTGCGCTCATCAACGTAAGCAGAGCCAGATACGCGGGAAAGGTGTAGTACTCCTGATTGGTTGAAATGGAGAAGAAGACGAGAACAAGTCCGGCATAGATGCCGAGGAGCCATGTGGTGTTCGACGCGAAGCTGTTCGCCGCTGCAGAACGCTTTCGAAGTCGCCAACCCTGGATCACCGCGAGTGGAGAAAAGAGGCTCCAGGGAAAAAGCCAGACAAGGTGCAGGCTCCAGAAAAGATAACCCGGCAGCTTGTTGTAGTCCTTCGGATAGCGTTTGCCCAGAAACCGGAGGAAGTGTTCGTTGACGAAATAAAACCAGAAGAACCCATGGCCGTTCATGCCACCGGTGTTTCTAAGACCCGCGAGGATGTGCCAGGGAGCTGCGATCAGCAGAAAAAGCAAGAGGCCGGTGACTGGCTTGATTCTGCTCAGGTTGCGCCACTGTGCTGTCAGCAGCAGGTAGATCATCGCTGCCCCAAAGAAAAATACAAGTGCGACAAGCCCCTTCGTGAGGACAGCCAATGCGAGAGCAGCCCACATCGTGTAGGCATGCAGGCTGCGACGAGGAGAGGGGTTCTCAAGCGCACGCAGCAGGCAGTAAAGCGATATGGAGAGAAACAGCGTCAGCAGGACTTCAGGGATGTAGATACGCGTGAAGAGAAATACACCGGTCGAGGTAAGAATCATCAGGCCGGTATAGAAGGCAGTGCGGTCGCCATAGGCACGGCGACTCCAATGAAATCCCAGTAGGCCGAGCAGAAGAACACCAATCGCTTCCGGCAAATGCGCAGCGAAGGTGTTGAAGCCGAAGATGCGAAAGCTGATCGCATCGAGCCAGTATGGCAGCGCAGCTTTCTCAAGATAACGGATCCCGTTCACCTTTAGGGTAACGAGATCCCCTGTGAGGACCATGTTGCGAGCCGCATTCGCGTGAGTAGCGTCAGCGTCGTCCAATAGAGGAGGCGCGAAAAGCGATGCAAAGAAGATCACCATCCACAACGAAGAGATTACGAGTAACGCTACCGATCTTGTCGGCCCAGCCGAAGACTGGGTTTGAGAAGAGGGTGAGGTGGTAGCCGGGGCGGAGATGGTTGGGCTTGTCATCGTAGAGAGTGCTTCTTTCAGGATAAATCGCGCTTCTCGAAAACGGGGAGTTCGCTTGGATCAGGAATCCTCGACCAGTTTCGTGTGATCTCTGTTTTAGAGATGTATCTTGCTTGTGGGGATAGATTTCGCGCATTTCGGAAGGTGAGGTGAGATGCCCACATTTGCAGCGGTGGATATCGGGTCTAACTCGTGTCGTTTGAAGATCGCCGAGGTGCAGATGCACCGGCTGAAGACCCTGCACGAAGATCGTGAGGTTACGCGCCTTGGAGAGAGCGTCTTCCAGACAGGTGCAATTTCGCCGGAGGCGATGGCAGCGACCATCCGCGCCCTCAAGCGATTTCACAAAGCAGTGCAATTGCATGTCGCCGATAAGGTTCGCGTGGTCGCAACCAGCGCCATGCGCGACGCACGCAACGCCGACGCATTCACAGAGTGGGTACGGTCCGCCACTGGCTGGAACGTCGAAGTCATCTCCGGGTTGGAAGAAGGGCGCCTCATTCACCTGGGAGTGGTAACGCATGAGGTCGGAGCCCGGGGACGTTGTGTGCTCATCGACCTGGGCGGAGGCAGCTGCGAAGTTACGATCTCCGACGGTGGCCGTATCAAATCGATGGTCAGTCTCCCGCTGGGTGCGGTTCGGCTGCAGCAGGAGTTTCTTACGACCGACCCGCCTGCTCGAGAAGATGTGGTTCGTCTGAAACAGTTCATCGACCGGGAACTAAAAAAGGCCGCCCGAAAAATAGGAACGCCCCGAGTCAGCCTCGTCATTGCGACATCGGGAACGGCGGCGGCCCTTGCCGAAGCCAGCGGCTACCTTCGCAAGAAAGCAGGATTCAAAGAGAAGAAGAAGTCTCTGGCCAACCGACGGGTTGAACATGTGGGCGCGCTGACTGCGGAGGTTCATGAGGTTCGGGCGCTCGCAGATCGGATGGTAAAGATGCGTGACGAGCAGCGAGCTGCTGTTCCCGGTATCGGACCGCGCCGTTCCGAGATTATCGTTGGCGGCGCGCTCGTCTACGCAACTCTGATGGAAAGGTTCGGTCTCAAGACCTTTCGCTACTCTGCATTGGGACTACGAGATGGGATGCTGGCCCAGATGCTGGGCGATGTTGACCTTCGTGCATCCGTTCATCAGAAGATTGAGAGTGAACGTTGGGCCGGCGTTCTCGAGGTGTGCCGTCGTTATGGTATTGAGCAGAGGCAGGTCGAGCCGGTAAGGCAGCACGTTGTCGAGCTGTACCGTGCTCTCGCGCGTGTCCACGATCTTCCGGAAGAGTATCGGCTGTGGCTAGAATCGGCAGCGATGATGCAGGATGTGGGCAAGTTCATGAACCACCAGGGGCATCACCGGCACACGCAATACATCATTGCGAACTCCGAGATCTTTGGCTTCTCTCCCGAGCAGAGGTCGATCGTAAGCGCTCTGGCCCGCTATCTTGGGAAGACTCGCCCCGACGCCATGGATCGGGTCATGAGGACCATCCCTCTTGAAGAACATATGAATGTGATCCGCGGCATCGTGCTCCTCCGACTGGCGGTTGCGCTCAACCAGGACCGTGCAAGCGCGACCCTGCGGATCCGCGTACACGTTTATCCCAAGCGAATTGTGCTGGAGCTTGCTCCCACCCGCGGCGGAGCGGAGTTGGAGGCCTGGTCGGTCAAAAAAGAGGCCGCTTACTTCCGTGAAATCTTTCGGCGCGAGCTCTTCGTCGAAGTGGTGTAGAGAGCGCGCACAGGTCGCGGGTCCAGCAGCCACTGCAGCGTTGCTGGGCCACGGTCGAACGTGACTCGCGCCAGAGAACCTTTCCGCAGACGGAGGTGGGGGAGTGTAGTCGCATCGGGACCGACCACTACACCGGCGAGAAACTGAACCAGGTTAGGATTGTGGCCGACCACCAGCAGATTCTCATACCCACGGCACTCGGCAAGCAGCCTTTGAAAATCGCGAAACGATGCATCGGGCGAAAGTGCATTCGATATAAGAATCTGGGACTCGTAGCCCATCTCTGTTCCGACCAGTGAAGCCGTCTGCACACTTCTCTTCAGCGGACTCGACACAATCAGGTCGAATTGCAGCTTAAGTTCGTTGAGGACATTCGCCAACTGCAGGCAGTATCGCTTGCCATCTTTATCGAGCGGGCGTTTGCGATCGAGAATAGGATTTGGCCGTTGCTCACCGGCAGATGCATGTCGAAGAATATAAAGATTCATATCGTCTTACCGATTTTAAAGCAGACACCTTTCTAATCCCAGTAAGGATCTCAGGGTCTATAACAGATCGCTGCCTAGCCTATTCTGTGATCGTCATCTTTGTCTTGCGACAGTCGTTCCCGCCGGCTGTCTGGATGTGCGGGCTCATGATGGAAGACTCCGGGGTCCGGCTCTTCCAGGGAGGGAGAAGCGGGCTCCGGGTTGGGTATCGGGTCCGGAGTCGCGAGAGGCTGTTCTCGCTCTCCTGACTGTACGAGCGGGTCGTCCGCTGACAACGGAGCAGGATAGATGGCGTTGAGAGGATCGGAGTTGTAGATCATCTCAACATGGTGAGGATGATCTGAGGACGATTCATGTGGCGGGGGCGGGATCTTCGTTGCGATGGGAATCGAACGCTTGTAGGAAGAGCTTTCGTGAGCAGGGTAGCTGTCTTCGTCGGTCATAATGGGGTGCTGCGCTACCAGGGATGTCTCGGCTCCACGCTGCCAGAAGCGCATAAACAACAGGATGGACAAACCGAGCTGTGCAACGAGGAACATCATCCAGGAGCGTGGCTGCGCGAGCATATGCATGGCAATCCGCGAAGCGAGGAAGGCAGAGGCGAAACCTGCCAGCGCGAGAACCAGAAAGACGATCCACGCACGGGCCAGGTGAGCGCGCAGGAGACGAAATGCCGGCCCAAGCGTCCGCCGAACCCGGCGATCGGGGCGCCCTGAGAATCGATTGTGCATACCAAGCTGAACCGTGTAAACCTCGACGAGGTCGAAGTAGAGCCGGAGCAGGGAAGCGATCAGAAGAATTACTACGGCACCGGCAAAAGTGAGGATCAGGGACGTTCGCCCTACGAAGCGATCGTCGATGAAAGCAGCCCAATGTCTCTGCAGAACGAAGAGCGGACCGAGGATTACTAAACCGGCAAGCACAGTGAGTATGGTGATGCGCACGAATCTCCAGAAGTGAAGGATTCCGTGCCGAAGCAATCTACTCAGCTTGGCCGGTTTGCGACGCAGGTAAATAGATAGCGTTCCGGGAACCAGAAGGAAATAGATCAGAAGATATGCAAGAACCGAGCCATGACTTGTCATGGCATTCAAGTCACTCGGATGATCGCCGCGAATGCGCATTGCGGTGTTCAGCACAACGGAAACATCAAACCCTGAAGCTTCTCGCTGAGAAGCGAGCGAATGGTTGAGAATGCCTGAGAGTTGCCTGTACAGAGGAAAGCAAAACGCCAGCGAGAGGCCGAGGTTGAAAGCATAGGTCCAGAGGAATGCCGGAAAGCGGCGTAGGGCGATGCCGAGACCATGGAAGAAGATGCTGCGGGTTCGGGGCATTGGCGGTGCCTTTCAGAAGCTGTCCTTCGATTTCTAATACAGGATGGCTCAGACGATCCAGGAGACCAGCTGAGCCAGGACTTGTTGGAACGCTGCCCAGAGAGCAGTCAGCTTGTGGGCCGGGATGCTGTTGCCAACTTCAGAGAAACTATTGTTGAAGAGATCACGTCGAGCGGAATGACGTGGTCAGGATCCAACTCGACCGTAACAACTTTCGCTGGACGCGAATAGGTGAAACGCTTCCAGCGGTCAGCGCCATCCCAATGCTCGCGAAGATGAGTGCCGTCGTCGAATGTGACCTCAGCGGTTACAGGAAAGATAAAGTCCCCCTTCCGGCGGAGGGTTACGGTGGAAAGATACTGAGCCTGTTTGGCGTTCGCGACCGGCGGTTCCCACCAGCGGGCGCGCTCCGATGAGAAGCTGTCAACGGCGTAATCAAGCATCTCGGTTCCATAAACTGCCTGATCGAAGAATGGCCGAAGCGTCGTAGGAACGTAGGTTGACTTGCCTGAAGAACTGGATGGAGGCACAGCGGGAGGGCAGGGGATCGATGTGCCCGGTGAGGTCTCCGCGGGAATGAAGGGACTGAGGCGAGTGAACGGTGTGGTAGTCGCTAGTGGTCCCGCCGCCGGTGAGCGAATCTCTATCGTACAGGGAGTAACTACATTCGCTTGGCTCGATGTATTGCCGCCGGAGAGTGGCTGCGCCTTGCCGCGAGCGACAGCGACCTCTTCGATCGTTCGCAGAAAGTCCTCGGTCGTCGGATGCTTGAAGCGGTAGCGCTCAAAGTAAGTACGCATCGCTTCATCCATGGTGTCCTTACCGATAATTCCCTCCAGCGTTGTCAGTAAGGTTGCGGTCTTTCCATAGGTCACGGCACCGTAGGACTGTTCGTTGCGGAACTTCCATGCAAAGCGTGTGACTGGATCGTAGTCCGGAGCTGTCAGATAAGAGAAGCGCTGCAGCGACCGATCGCTCAGATTCGCATAGCGTTGACGGATCGCGGAGGTGTTCTCGCCAAGAAGCGCGGCAAGCACCTTCACCTCCGTATACGAGTTGATTCCTTCATCCAGCCACGCCTCTTCGAACTCGTTTGAGGCCACCATGCCGTACCAGTACTGATGGCCGAACTCATGTTCAACCGTTAGCTCCGCAGCCTCGAAGATCCCCGTCCACGAGCCATCTCCAGTCACCAGCGTCGGGTACTCCATGCCTTCCATCTCCGAGCCAGGCTCGGGATCGACCACGGTGATGATCTTGTAGGGATAAGGCCCGTATCGTCGTTCGAACTCCGACAGCGCTCCACGCGTGATGTCCATATACCGCTGCCCAATTCGCGGATGCGCAGCAAGAGCAAGGATACGGATCTGGACCGGTCCTAGTGAAGAGAGATAGATCGAATCGGACACTACAAAGTTCGGACTGGCTGCGAAGGCGAAGTCATGGATGTCTTCACCATAAAAACTGAGCGTCTTCGTCCCGTCGGAGTTCGGCTGAGTGCCGGTGGGAACTCCACTTGCTCCGATGGTGTAGCGACGAGGAACCGTCAGACGCACATTGTAGGTGCCGAAGTCCGAGAAGAACTCGGTCGTCGCATGGTATTGATGGCAGTTCCAGGAGCCATGCCAAAACACGCCGATCTTTGGAAACCACTGCCCTCCCATGATGAAGTCACGCTTATAGCCGTTTCGTGCAACCGAGACCGGAAATTTGTCATGAAAGGTCAGATGGAAGGTGACCGATTCATTCGGCGCTAACGGGCGGGGAAGGACAACCTCGGCAACGGTGTGGTCGTTAAGATTGCCATCGTCGGGAGCCGTGAAGTGAAGAGTGCCAGTCAGATCGCCAAATCCATCAGCATCGACGTGTGAGACAGTAATCCCACCGATCTTTTCCTTCGGATAGGTATCACCGAGCGAATCTCGAATCCCACCGCCAGCCCGTGTCTCCGCGGTAAAGGTGGACTCAGGTCGAAACGCGTTTAGATAAAGATGAAAGGGGAAGCTCGTCAGGGGCTGACCTGTCAGGTTGCGGTAAGTCAGTGTCTCGGTCGCATCGAGGGTCTTCTTATCTGTATCCAGCCGCGCATCGATCGTGTAGGCGACCACACGTTCGGAAAGCGGCCTTCCATCGGGAGAGTTCGTAGCAATGCTCTGCTGCGCCAGCAACGCCGGCGTGGCGAGCAGAAGAGCGGCAGCGAGATAAGGACGCGTCATAGGCCGAAGTCTGATTACTTTCAATGGGATGCGGAAAACCTACCCCGAGTGACACCCATACTACGCTTTTGCAGATGTGCGGTTAGCTTTGCTTTCTTAAGATCGCTCAGAGAATTGCCAGGATTCTGCACTCAGCATTCCTGCCTGAAACAATCGCTGCTCGACAAGTGTGAATCCAGCTTCCAACAGGCACGATGAGTACTGCGGCAGCTTCGTCGTGCGCAGTCCCGTGAGCAGACGGAAGGCGAGGTACAGGCTGCGCACAAGGAACCATCCCGGCAGCCGCATGATCCCCGTTGGTATGCGAAAGTCAGAGACCACCCATCGAGCGCCTGGCTCGAGCGCCGGAGTGATACACCGGATCAATTCGTTGAGCTGAGGCTCCGTAAAGCAGTCCAGAAAGAAATGGCTTACAACAAGGTCGTATCGGGCGTCTTGGGGAGGTGTAAAGGAGAGAGCGTTCATCTGAACGGTCTTGAGCCTGCTCGAAAAAGCTGAGCAGCGATCGCGCAAAAGCCGGAGCATCTCGTTGCTGCTGTCGATCGCTGTCGCTTCCACATTCTTGTTCGCAGCGAGCAGCGCTGCAAGAAACCGGCCATCTCCATCTCCCAGAACAAGCGCCTTCCGCGCGTGAACCAAGTCGGGCAGAAAGTACATCCGTGTCCGTGCGAGCTTCTTGCCAAGGGTAAGGTACTCAAGCGTGCGATACGGCCGTGCAATGCGATCGAAGCTCGTACGATCCATCATAGGAACGGCACCATCAGCAGCGGAGTCAGCAATGCCAGGTCTGCCGCTGCGCGAAGTTCCACCCTTTCCATCTGATGACGCCGCAGATGCACCAGCAGAAGAGCTAATGCCGCGAGTGCAAGGGCAGCATGGAGAAATACCGAGACCCCGTGATCCAATACCGTGAGACCTGTGCTGATGACGAGCACTATGACCGTCAGTCCAGCAAGATGACGCAGTGCCAGCGCTGTGATTGGGTGAGGCTGCTGAGCTCCCGGCTGCGGATGCTCCCAGGCATAGATAAACAGACAGTTCAGGCTGCACAGCGCTGCCAGCAGCAGTGCCGCCGGGAGTAGTGGTATTCGGAGAGCGGGATCCCGTGCGACCGTCGGGATAAACGTCGCCGAAGCGAAACACACCCCCACAGCAATCTCTTTCGGTAGACGATGTGCGCTTCCGACCACGTGAATGATGACGAAGTAGCCAAAGACCAGACCTCCCAGCACCAGGTAAAGCCGAATCGCCTGCTCTGGAATACCCGGCAGAAGAAATGCCAGCAGGACGGAGGCGATCGCGATTCCAGCCATAAATCCGGCACGATGGTCGCTATGAAAATGATGGCGCGCTTCAAGCGTTTCGCTCGTCGGAGAAAGAGCGTCGAGTAGCCGATCCGCAGCGTAGAGCGTCCAGACAGCAGCGGCCATTGCAGCGAGAGAAGACCAGCGAAGGTGTACATGATTCAGGTGCGCGATAAACCATGTCCACATCACAGCCACAGACGGAGCATCCAGGGAGAGAAGGTGCCAGAGAGCCAGAACGGACCTCCTTCTTTCACCTCTCCCTGGATAGGATATCTCCGTCACCTCCACATTCTATGTGGCAGACGGTGTGTCTTCTCGAGCTGCCGATGAACCAGGAGCGACGACGTGCGCCTGGTGGGCAGGACGCGATCCCTCAGTCTCCGGTGAGGCGCGGTGTTGCTCCTCCTTCGCGCCTTTGGCCCAGAAACCCGGATCGATATCGGGAAACACGCTGTCCCGCCTCTCGATCTCTGCAAGCCGCGCCTCCTGCGCCAGAGTCAGATGTTCTGTCGCTTCAAACGTCTGCCAGAAGCTCTTCACCTCGTTGAACTGGTCGTGATGCGTGGTGAAGCGCATCTCCGCGTAGTCTCTCGCTGCACCCGTGGTAACAAGGAACTGCCAGTCCGAAGACTCCAACAACAGAAGTTCCCGGCAAAGCTGCTGCGCGATCCGGCAGCCCAGCTCCGAACTGCGCCATGCACCGTTGGTCGCAACCTCCCGAGTGAACAACTCAGCCGGGTAGAGGTGGGTGTAAGTCCAGCTCGTCTCCGGATTCATCCAGACATCGTTATGACCACCAGCGCCCCACGATCCCTCCGGCAGGGCGATCAATCCAGCCCGCGGATAGCGGTCAAGATACTCTGAGCACGAGATCATCTCGAGCCCCGTATCGTAGTCGTGCAGAATCCGCGCAACCGCTTCCAGCCACAATGTGCCTTCAAACCACCAATGCCCGAATAGCTCGGCATCGAAGGGCGCACAGAGAATGGGCGGTACCGGATCGTCGAAGCCGGACTTCAGCGCCTCATAGACAAGATGGACGAAATGGGAGGCGTGAGACTTGACTCGTTCTTCTGCTTCCTTCGGATTGTAGGGCTGCTTATCTCCAAGATCGACGCGGGGACCGGTTACACGCCAGTATTGGTGACCGCCCGGCCATCGCTTCTTATGGAAATCGAGATAAACACCGTCTCCTGGATAGCCGGAGTCACCGGACCACACCTGGATTCCGGTGCGTGGATCGCGGGGGAAGACTGTAGTGGCATGGCGCTTATCGTACGGACCATCCACATAATAGGGCTGATAAAGTGCACGATAGTCCGCATCGACCTTCGTCTGCTCGCCCGCGACGGCAAGCTCATGGAGAAGTTGATAGGGTGACGGAATCCGTTTCCCGTGCTCCACTAAATGCGTGTCGACGAAGAAGAATTCGATATCGCTCTCAGAGAGAGCCTCTTCCACACCAATGCGTTCAAAACCTGGCAGCGCAGGAGACCCATCGGCAAAACCCACTGGATAGTTCCAGAAGCCGGCTGGTCGATAGCCGCACTCCGGAGTCCACATGCCCCGGGGATGACGGCCCATGTGGCGGATGTGGGTCTTTACTGCCGTTCGAACCTGTGCTCGCAGGCTTTCATCTGTGCCAAGCAGGGGCATGTAGCCATGAGTTGCACCACACGTGATGACATCAATCAGGCCCGTCTCATTGAAGTGTCGGAAGCCGGTGACGATGTCTCCCTTAAGAGCACGAAAATCATCAAGAGCTTGTTGGAAGAAGCGATGCCAGAATCGTGCCGTTTCGGCGAGATGCGCCTCTCCCGACTGCATAAAGAAGGCCTCATCTTCACGGGCAGCGACGATCTTCCGGGTCAGGTACTTCGGAAATTCGGCGATGAAGACAGGATGAGAGAGCTGCTCCAGCAGGATGGGCGAGAGATTGAGATTGCACTGGAACCGGATCTGGTCCCGTTCCAGATTCCGGAGAACTCTAAGGAGGGGTAGATAGGTCTCTGCCGCAGCCTCGTGGAGCCACTCCATGCCATGCGGCCAGGTTCCGTGGTTTACGACATAGGGAAGATGCGCATGCAGGGTGAAGGTCAGATATCCCTTTGGCTGCTTCCCCGATTTGTTCGATGCCTGCGTCAAGGCAGATACCTCGCATGGGTTGTGGTGGTAAATGTCCACCACGGTCGCTCATGTTTGCTGCTGAAAAAGCTGAGTCTACACCGATACGAGTGGCAGATTCCCAGCGGGAAAAGCGGGCCTCTCCTTGCGGAAGGGGCCCACTCTGCTAAACGCTATGATGCTCCAGACAAGACGATGGTTACTGGGGTTGGTCCTGTCCTGCCGGGTCAGAACTGATCGGACGGCGCCTCTGATGGTTGCTGGGGGTGCTCAGGGTGTCCGATGTGGGAACTCGCAACGTTAGAGTGTTGGTCAGAGCGAAGTTAACCAGGCTTTCTGAGGGTATCTTTACCTGTTCGCCACGGGTGACGGTGTTGGCTCCTGCACCTACGCCGGCGCCGGCGGCTGAACCGATAGCCGCACCCCGGCCACCGCCTGCGATAGCACCGATAATTGCGCCAATTGCAGCACCACCGCCCACCTTCGCCACCGTATTCTTGCCTCGTCCCTTGCCCTCCACGGTGTATGGCTCAGTAGCGACGGAAAGTGAATCGCCGTGGCGGTTGATGCTGACCAGTTCGATGGAGAGAAGAGAGCTGCCCTTGTAGTGGGCTGCTTCATGAACGGCGGTGACGCGCCCGTTTACGCCGGTGCCCTGGCGGATTGCGACCAACCCGTCCGCCATGACGTCGGTGGCAACCGTGCCTGAGAAGCTCTGTCCCTGCTGTGTTGTCCCGCTGTCAAGCGGCTGGGTGATCCGCACAGGAATGGTTGTTCCGGCTGGGATCGTGACTGTCCGAAATGCGGGTGGCGGAGGAGGAGCGGGTGTGGGAGCCGCGATTGGTGCAGGGGCTGGCTGCGGAGGAGGAGGCGGTGGCGGTGCCGTCTCGGCCGTCTCGCGTTCTATGGGAGCAGGGTGGTGGGCTCGTCGCCGTTCGGCAGAGCTGTTTTCCGCGCTTTCCGGCTTCCGTTCAACCTTGGGTTTCGGAGCCACGGCAGGAGGTGGAACTGCGGCCATCGGGGCCGGTGCCTGGACCGACAGGTTGTTCACGACGGTCTTGATGCCGGAGATCTGCGCGACGTCGGCAGCTGCCAAGGAACGTGCGGCCTCGCTGCTGACACTTCCGTTAAGCGTGACAACTCCATTCTCAACCCCGGCCTGGATTGATTCGGATGCGAGTGCTCCATCCGAGGAGAGGCGGCTTTGGACCTCTTTGTTCAGGCTCCCATCATCGACGGCAGGTGCGGCGGGGGTATTGCTCTTGCACCCCGTAAGTCCAAGGCCCACCGTGAGAAGAGCTGCTACAGCGAAGTTGCGTGGGGAGATACCGATATCGTGAATGTTCATCAGAGTTGATCTCTTTCATGCAAAGCAAAGCTTTGCTACCTTCAAAGACTCTAAATCAGTCTCAGGGACTCGGACTGTAACGAAAAAAGTTGGGGTGAGCCTCTTTGACCAACATTTAGCTCTTGGCATCGCCCGGAATAGCGTGGCTTAGAAAGCGTCAGAAGGAGCTCCATCCGGGCCACAAGCGGGCGCGCGCAACCCTCCGCATGCCGGGGGCATCCACTCGTAAGACGGTTTGCCAGGGTTAGACGGCACGATGGGAACCGGAACTTGAAGCCTCTCAAACCTCCGGAGCGCACGTAAACTGTTCAACTCCGAAGAGTTATTGAGATATAACAGGTTCAGTGGAACAGCGGGCCCTATCGGCTCCCGATCTGAGATAAGAGAAAGAAAGAGGAGATAGGCAATGTCAGATATCGACAACGGCGCAAATGGACTGGGGTGGTTTCTCGCAGGTCTGGGCATAGGAGCTTTGGTCGGTGTTCTCTACGCGCCAAAGTCGGGGCGTGAGACGAGGGATGAGTTGCTGGCCAGCGCTATGGACGCGAAGGAGCGCGCAGCGGAATACGCGGCTCAGGGTCGCGACCGCGCAACTCAGCTCGCCGAGCAGGGAAAACAGCAGGTCAATGAGTACGTGGATCGCGGCAAGGAATACTACGACCGTGGCAGAAGCCAGTGGTCCGAGTACGTTGAAAAAGGCAAGGGGCTGATTCACGAGCAGCAGGATAAGGTGAGTGCGGCGATCGATGCGGGCAAGCAGGCGTATGCCAGTTCGACCGAGCAGTCCTAAACGGAAACTTTGAATTGGGGCTAAGCACCATGAGGTGCTCAGCCCCGTTCTTCGTATTGGCAGGTTTATGAGAGAGGCAGCATGATGATCTTCGCAAACTGGCTCGAGGATCCGGGATCAATCTCGTCCGGCAACTCGCGGCTCCTGATGTTCTTTGTTGCCATGGTTGCAGTAGCCATGGTGGCCCAGGCCGCGGTTGTTATTGTGGCGGCCATTGGCGCCGCTAAAACGAGGAAACAACTGCTCTCCATCGCTGAAGAGATCAGGTCGAAGTCGCTTCCGGTCATCGAAGGCGCCCAGGGGATGGTTCACGAGCTGCAGCCGAAGTTTCGTACCCTGACCGACAATCTCGTTGAAACCACCAATATCGTGCGTGAAAAGGCATCCGAGTTCGATTCCACGCTCTCCGAGGTTAATCACCGTGCGCTAGCTCAGACCGCCCGGGTTGACGGCATGGTGACCTCAGTTCTGGACTCGACTGCGGGGATCGCTACTACGTTGCAGAAGAGCGTCTCCGTTCCGGTGAAGGAGTTTCACGGTTTGATGAACGGTCTCAAGGCCGGGATCGACGTCCTCGTCGGCGGCCGCCGGAAACCACATACTGTTTATCCAGAGCATGCTGTTTATCCAGAGCCGGCAGCGGGCGAGGTCAGTCCGTTTGCGTCGGGTGCGCGACGCTTCCGCGAAGAAGAGCCTCGGCTCTGATTTGCCAGGCTGTTCTCGTCTGGATCAGAGGATCCAGCCTCCGCCTACAACCTCATCCTGCTGGTAGAAGACGACTGACTGTCCTGGAGTGATGGCCCGCTGAGGCTCGTCAAACACCGCGGCAACTTTGTCCTGCCCGACACCTTTGAGGGTTGCGGGGGCGGGTGTGTGACGATGCCGGATCTTCGCGGTTACGCGAACCTCTTCATCCGGAGCAAGACCAGGAATGGAGATCCAGTTGAGGCGGTTGGCCGTGAGCTCCCGCGATAGCAGTTCTTCGTCTGCGCCCACGGTGACGCGGTGAGAATCAGGATGAATCGCGAGGACGTACAGCGGATTCGGAGAACTTACGCCGAGTCCTTTGCGCTGGCCGACCGTGAAGCTGTGGATGCCTTGATGATGCCCGATGACTTCGCCTGAGCTCGATACCAGCTCGCCCGAGAGATCGGGCATCGCCTCATGCTGCTCCTCGAGATAGGCCTTGAGGAAGGTGCTGTAATCGCCGCCGGGAACGAAGCAGATCTCCTGCGAGTCGGGCTTCTGGGCGACATAGAGGCCTGAGTCCTGAGCGATCTGGCGAACTGCGGGCTTCTGCATCTCTCCGAGCGGGAAGAGAGTTCGCGAAAGCTGCTCTTGGGTCAGGCCGAAGAGGAAGTAAGTCTGATCCTTGGTATGGTCGGCCGGGCGGGAGAGGATCCAGCGATTGCGCGCGGGATCGAAGTGATTGCGCGCATAGTGACCGGTGGCGATGCGGTCGGCGCCGATCTGGCGCGCTGTGAGCAGGAGCTGGTCGAACTTGAGGTGGTTGTTGCAGAGGGTGCAGGGAATCGGCGTGCGCCCGGCGAGATACTCGTCGACGAAGGGGCGGACGACATCGGCCTCGAAGCGTTCCTGCTGGTTGACGACGTAGTAGGGGATACCAAGCTGCTCGGCGACGGCGCGAGCGTCGTAGACGTCATCCAGCGAGCAGCAGCGGCCCTGAACCGCTTCCGGCATGCCTTCATGCCCCGCGAGGCGGCGCTGATTCCAGAGCTGGAGGGTGAGGCCAACGAGGTCGTGTCCTTCCGAGCGCAGGATGGCGGCGACGGTCGAGGAGTCGACTCCGCCGGACATGGCGACTGCGATCGTGTTGTTTGGCTCGCTGGACATCTCTTCTATTTTCTCACTGTCCGGGCCGAGGGGACCCCTCCCCCTATTTATTGCGCAAAATCTTCAATCGACAGAACTTAGGTCTGGACCAACATCGAAGTGAAGGTTCCGCAAAGCTAATGGGCGAACTCGTCCCAACAGAATCTTTGATGACTCATCCTTCAGGTGAGCCCGGGCTTTCGGCTTCTTAAAGTATATCGGGATACCAACAATGAATCGGCATCTTGTATCGGTACTGGTTTGTGGAGGTTAGCTCTTATACGGTCTTGACAGCCGGGTCTTCGCCCAAGGGCGGCCTGCCCGGCAGAAGCGGCAGGAGCGTGGAGTGCCTGTCACTGTATCTTGACCGACCTGCAGCATAATCAGATGAGTTTCCTCCAAAGGCCCATTCCAACCATTTCCTATTCAGAACCATAAGGAGAAAGATATGCCGTTTATCACGACCAAAGACGGAACTCAGATTTTTTACAAGGACTGGGGCACGGGGCAGCCGATTGTGTTCCATCATGGCTGGCCCTTGAGCGCGGACGACTGGGATGCGCAGATGATGTTCTTCCTCCAGCATGGATATCGCGTGATTGCGCATGACCGGCGCGGTCACGGACGTTCGACCCAGACCTCGGGTGGCCACGAGATGGACACCTATGCGGCGGATGTGGCGGAGCTTACGACGGCGCTCGACCTGAAGGATGTGATTCACATCGGACATTCGACAGGTGGTGGCGAGGTGGTACGTTACGTGGCGCGTCATGGTCAGGGGCGTGTGGCCAAGATGGTTCTGGTCAGCGCGGTTCCGCCGATCATGGTGAAGAGTGACAAGAATCCCGGCGGACTCCCCATGGAGGTCTTCGACGATCTCCGCAAGCAGCTTGCAGCGAACCGCGCGCAGTTCTACCGTGAGGTGCCGATGCCGTTTTATGGCTTCAATCGTCCGGGAGCCAAGGTGATTGAGGGAGTGGTGGACAACTGGTGGCGTCAGGGTATGATCGGGGCGGCCAATGCGCACTATGAGTGTATCAAGGCATTCTCGGAGACGGACTTCAACTCGGACCTCGAGGCGATCACGGTTCCGACGCTGGTGATGCATGGCGACGACGACCAGATTGTGCCGTACGCGGATGCGGGGGTCCTGTCGGCGAAGATTATTAAGGGCGCGAAGCTGAAGATCTACCCGGGTTATCCGCATGGAATGCTGACGGTGCATGCGGATGTTCTCAATCCGGACCTGCTGGAGTTTATTCGCAGCTAGAGATGGGAACTCGTCGGGCGGAGCTTAGGGAAGCTTGCGTCAGAAGGTTGGTTCCAGATGGAGTCCTCTGAAGAGGAACTCCATCTGGAACTTTGTTTTAGAAGGGACCGCCATAGCCCAGCAGTTTGAAGAGACCGTTGCCGGTCTTCCACGTACTGTCGGACTCGTTCTCGATCAGATCGCGGAAGACCAGGTGCTGGATCTCGGATTTGATCTGCTGGAAACGGAGGGAGCTGGGATCGAGGGGACTCCCGGGGAGGGGAGCCGCCAACTCGTTGGGGATGTAGTTCTGGGTGAGCTGGTCGTAGCCCTGTTCCGCGCGGTAGTCGTTGGGACGGCTGTCGAGCTCAAGCTGACCACCCCGGGTGGAGTAGTCGTAGAACTCGAGCTGTACGGTACTGGGGTCGATGGTGGTTGAGGCGGGCTTCCAGTCGGAGTAGACCCCGACCTTGGACGTGTTGGTGCGAAGCGCGAGGATGTTGGTGGGCGACTGATTGAAGTTGTAGTATCCGGGCGCGATCTCGTCGGTGGCGAAGAGAACGTAGGATCTGCCCGGAGCCCAGCGGGATTTGAGCATGGAGTACATGTCGTGCCGGTTGGCATAGATCTGGTTATAGGGTGCCTGGGTGAGCCAGTGGGTGTTGCCCTTGTAACCCATGGTTACCAGCATGAGCAGAAGATCGACCGAGGAGCAGAGGCCGGTGCGGACCGTGTTGGTGTCTCCGGTGAAGCGACCGCTTGGATCCATCACGATGAGAGGGATGTGGAGGCACTCCTCGTAGACGGTGCCGATCTTCCCCTGGACGAAGCCGTGAGCGCCGCTGTATTCGCCGTGGTCGGAGGCGAAGACGATGACGGTGTTGTCGATGACGCTCTGCGGCAGCTTTTGCAGCTGATCGAGGACGGCTCCGATCTGCTGATCGACGATCTGGGTGACCTGGGTATAACTGTCGAGTCCGCGCTGCCAGTAGTAGAAGGGCGACTCGCCGATTCCAACACCGAGATCGCCCTTGCCGTAGGGTTTGACCTGAAAGCCGAACTGGAGCGGGTTGGGCGTGATGCCTCCCCAGACAGCGGTTGAGAACTCCTGGATATAGGTGTGGGTAGTGGGCTTTTTACGCTGGGCGTACTGGTTGGGGGACTCCCAGTTTGGCGGGAGGAGCGGATACCCATACGGCGGGGGTGACTTCAGCTTGTTGGTTCTCCAATTGACCAGCGGCGGGGTGGAAGAGAAGTCGATGAACTGGGCAAGCTGATTGGAAGGATGACGATCGTTGTAGCGAGCGAAGAGGTCTGTGTAGGTGACGAACTCGGTTCCGGCGGGGAAGAACTCCCGGTCATGCGGATTGACGAATCCGACGGTCAGACAGAACGGTGCGTCGGTGGTCTTGACGTTTTGCAGGTAGGAGACGGCCTGATCGGCGGTATAGGCGTCGTTGTGAAACTGCGGACTGTCGATGAAGTCACCGTAGGTTCCCTGCAGATTGCTTCCCGTAGGATCCGGAGGGCTGTTCCAGTCAAATCCATAGGCCTGGGTATCGCTGGGGCCGGAGGGAACGGAGACGTGCCACTTGCCGAAGTATGGCGTGGTGTAGCCTGCGGTGCGAAGCAGCCTGCCGTAGGTAGGAAACGCAGGGTTGAGGACCGGACAGAGAGGATTGTTAAGGATGGTGGTCATCAACCAGCTCTGATGGGAGTAGAGGCCGGTGATGATGGTGCCTCGTGCCGGGGTGCAGGCGTTCGCCGCAGTGTGATAGTTCGAGAACTTGACTCCCCTTCTCCAGACGTACTTGTAGAGATTGGGCATGAAGCGCCTGAAATAAGTCTCAGCGTCATTGACTCCGATGGGGAAGACGGACGGCCACCGAAGCTCGTCGACGAGGATGAAGATGATGTTCGGTTTGGGGCCCGGCTCGGTCTGGTTTTGCGCGAAGCCAAGGCGGCTGGCGACACCTGCGCCTGCAACTGCGGCGGTTGACTTGATGAATTCTCTACGCTTCATTCTTCTCTCCGTTTCGTGAGCCGGGAACGATGCTGGACGCACGAAGAGGCGTCAGGATGGTCCTGATAGGCTCGTGATCGTAATTTCTGGGCCGGGGCCGGGAGGTGGCGTACGAAGGGCCGGTGCTATCCCGATTCGCGGGAGTATTGCTGGCCGGGAGCTGAGATGGATGGCGATGGGCCGGAGGGGTGCTCGCAGCGAAGATGCTCGATCGTGCGACGGATGAATCGTAAGCTGGGCCGTGACTGCAGTCAAATCAATTTATTGGAGGCATCGCGGCAGCGGGTGTGTTCTTCGGCGTGTCCTCACAGGGATGGAGCCGTTCAGCGCGTGAGTGCTGACCTGCCTAAAGTTGGTGTGTGGCATACGACGTTTCGCGTCATCTTTGCATCTTTCTGTGGCAGTGAGAGGGAATTTTTCCGAGGCGTTGAACGCACATCATAAGGCAGATGCCGACCTTTCCAGAGGCGGGTCGCCAGGATGTCCTCGGACAGGGTGTTACCTTCTTCTGCCCGTGATGATCGTTCATTGCTGAACGGCTTATATGCCGTATCTACCTGGCCATGAGAACGGCTGGCCAGGAACGACACGCGACGTGGCCTGCACGGTAAGGCTGGAGAAGATGGCAAGCCCCTTTAAAAATGGGGATTGAGATATGCCAGAGGTACAGGATTCCAAAGAAGAGCGGAGTGTGGAGGAGTCGGGACTTTCGAAGGTCAATGACGAACTGACTCTGGGATACGATCGTGACTTTGAAGCGCAGTGGTGGCGTATCGAACTGGGCCTGTGGGTCTTTCTTGCGATCGCGATGATCCTGGGGCTTACGGGACTAAGTGGACGTGGACCCTTGGCACACAAGCAGAGCGGCACACCGGATGGAGCGCTGACGGTAGTTTACGAGCGTATTGCCCGGTACAAGACTCCTGGTGTGATGACGGTTCGGGTTGAGCCACAGTTGTATCGCGACGGCAAGATTTATCTCTGGCTGAATCGAGCGATGATCGAGCGGATGGGACTGCAGCGCATCATCCCGCAACCGGCGGTTTCGCTGCCGGGAGATGATGGCATCGGCTATGTCTTTCCGGTCTCGGACCCTACGAAGCCGACCTTGATCTTCTTCGCCAACGAGGTGAGTTCGCCGGGAATTTATGAAGAAGAGCTGAAGACGGATCCGCAGCACGATCTGTTCCTTCGGGCACTTGCTCTTCCATAGGAGACGTCATGGGAACTGTCGTTCGAGCCACGCTTGCCTATTGGGCACTCATCATTGTCGTAAGGGCGATCGGCCGTCGCCCGGGAGGGCAGATGACGCCCTTCGAGTTTGTGCTGATCTTCTTTATCGGAGGCATCAGCATCCAGGCGGTCGTTACGGACGATCGCTCGCTGACCAATGCAGTGACTGCGGTTGCTACGGTTGCCCTGATGCACGTGGTGGTGACGGCGCTGAAGCAGCGGTTTCCCAAGTTCGGGAGAGTTGTGGACGGAACTCCGGTGCTGATCTTCGAGAACGGTGAGTGGCACCGGAAACGCATGATGCACCACGGCGTGCAGGAGGCGGACGTGATGGCGGCTGCTCGCGCGCAGGGACTGGAACGGGAAGATCAGATCAAATACGCGGTCATCGAACGCAAGGGAGACATCAGCATCATCAAGGCGCAGAGCTGATTTTGCCAGGGCTGAAAACTGGTTCCGTTGGCTCTACCAAAGGTGAGGAAGGATAGTATCTCAACCTGCTTTCCTGGCGTGTCTGCTTTGGGCCCGCTGCGGTTGCAGGGAAGATGGCATGCATTGCGAGGGCACCGGCCATGCCTGCGAACAGGGCTGCAGGCATGGCGATTGCGCCAACCTTGAGGAAGTCCAACATGCTGACATGGAGGTCTTCCCGGCGAAGGGCGAGGAGCCAGAGGATTGTCGCGAGCGAGCCGGTGACGGAGAGGTTGGGCCCGAGATCGACTCCGATCAGGACGGCGTTGGCGAGCACGCCGTGAGTGTGGGTTGCGGTGAGTGTGGCTCCCGCGATCAGACCGAGCGGGAGATTGTTCGTCAGGTTGTTGGCGACTGCGACGATGAAGGCGGTGGCGAGCGCTCCGATGGTTGTTCCGAGAGTCTCGGCACGATGGAGAGCAGCCTGGGTGTAATGGAGAGCGCCGATGCTCTCGATGGCATCCACCAGGATGAAGAGGGCAGCAACGAGGCTGAGTGTGGCCCAGCTGATCTGCCGCAATAAGGGGAGCGGATTGGATCGGGTCCTGAGGCAGAGGACCGCGGTTACGCAGAGTGCAGCGATGCAGGTGGGGAGTCCGAGGTCGTTGTCCAGCGAAGAGGTGACGAGGAGCACGACGACGACAGACGCGAGTCCGGCGAGGACGAGTTTGCCGTTCCCGCTGAGGTTTACCTCGTGCCTGGAGAGTTCGATCGGTTGGGCAAGGTCTTCTCTGAAGTACCAGCGGAGCACGAGGAAGGTGACGATGATCGAGAGTATGGACGGCACCAGGAAGGACAGGAGCCAGCTGCCGAGCGGCGGTATTCCGGAGCGGAAGACGACGAGGTTTGCGGGGTTGGAGATGGGCAGCACAAAGGAGGCGGCGTTCGCGATCATCGCACACGCGAATAAGAATGGGAGCGGCTGCGCCTTCGAGCGCCGCACCGCCGCCAGAACGGCAGGAGTCAGCACGACCGCCGTGGCATCGTTCGACATGCAGACGGTGACGATGGTGCCTATGCCATACATGAGCGTAAAGAGCCGAGCGGAGGAGCCCCGGGCTGCCTGTGTGGCCACTGAGGCCAGCCAGTCGAAGACTCCGTTCTCTCGTGCAAGCTCGGAGAGCAGCATCATGCCGATCAGGAAGAGATAGACGTCCGTGCCTTCCGCGATGGACTTCCCGGCGAGGCGCAGGGGAATGAGACGGAGCACGACGAGCAGGAGAGCGCCGGATCCGACCCAATACACCTCAGGGATATTTCTGGGCCGGATCAACATCAGGGCGATGCTGATGGCTGAGATGAGAAGGATAAGCAAGTGGGGCATGGATGTTGTGAGGTTTACCAATTTCGTCCGTCGTTGCTGAGGATGCTGATCCGGGCGATCGGGAGTTCAGCGCGAGTTTGGTGCGGGTGAAGCCAGTACGACGGTCTTGGCGTTGAGGAACTCGCGCATGCCGGCGGCGGAGAGCTCGCGGCCATAGCCGGAGTGCTTGATGCCTCCGAAGGGAAGGCGGGGGTCGCTGGCTACCATGGCGTTGATGAAGACGGCTCCTGCCTGGAGTTCGGCGACGAGACGCTGCTGCTCGGCGGGATCGCGGGTCCAGGCGGAGGCTCCGAGGCCGAAGGGAGTGTCGTTGGCGATCTCGATGGCCTCATCGAGCGAGGAGACCTTGAAGAGGAGGGCGACGGGTCCGAAGAACTCTTCGCGGTAGACAGCGCTGGAGCGGGGAAGGTCGACGAGCACGGTGGGCTCGAAGTAGTTGCCGTCGCCGAGCATGCGCTGACCTCCCGTCAGCGCTCGGGCACCGGCCTGGATGGCGGCGTTGACCTGGGCCTCGAGATTCTCGGCGATCTTTGGCGTAGCGAGCGGGCCGATGTCGGTGTCTTCCTTCATGGGGTCGCCGATCTTCATGGCCTCCATACCGGCGATGAAGCGCTGCTCGAATGCGTCGTAGATGGACTCGTGCACGATGAATCGCTTGGCGGCGATGCAGGACTGGCCGTTGTTGATGAGGCGGGCGCGGACGCCGGTTTCGATGGCGGCGTCGAGATCGCAGGAGGGAAGGACGAGGAAGGGGTCGGAGCCTCCGAGCTCGAGCACGGACTTTTTGATGAGCCACCCGGCCTGGGCTGCGATGGCTCGCCCGGCGGCGACGGAGCCGGTGAGGGTCACGGCGGCGATGCGGGCGTCAGCGAGGACGCGTTCGACCTGATTGACCTCGATGAGAAGTGTCTGGAAGGAGCCGCGGGGGAAGCCGGCGCGGCGCACGAGGGATTCAATAAGGAGAGCACATTGGGGAACGTTTGGAGAGTGCTTGAGAAGGCCGACGTTGCCTGCCATGAGGGCGGGTGAGAGAAAGCGGAAGACCTGCCAGAAGGGAAAGTTCCACGGCATGATGGCCAGGACGACGCCGAGCGGGTCCCAGCGGACATAGCTCGAGTTTTCGGTATGGATGGGCTCGGGAGCGAGGATGCGGGCGGCGTTCTCGGCGTAGTAGCGGCAGCCGATGGCGCACTTGGAGACCTCCTGCCGGGCGGAGTGGATGGGCTTGCCCATCTCAAGGGTGAGGATGGGGGCGATCTCGTCGGCCTCCTGCTCGAGCAGAGATGCGAGCTTGCTCATGCAGAGGGCGCGGTGCTCAAGCGGAACGGAGGGAAAGGTGCGGGAGGTCTCGGCCGCGAGGGTTATTTTTTCAGAAAGAGTCTCGTCGGAGAGAGTTTCGAAGCTGCGGAGCAGTTTGCCGTTCGCCGGATTGATGGATTGGATGGCCATGCTGCTTAGCAAGCAGCTTAGCAAAGATACGTCCTTCAGGGACTAAAGTCGTTTTGCTATGGAAGCCGATTGAGGTGCTGCCGATGCGGTGGCCTTAACTCGCTGTGGAATAATTGGGTTAGATTTCAGGTTGGAAGTGCCCGCTGTTTCGTGATGGCGTGCGCGGCGAGGACACGGATCCCAGATGCAAGGCAATCCAGAGTTCATGAGGCAGGCGATTGAGCTTGCAACCGCTAATGTGACCTCGGGACGCGGAGGGCCGTTTGGGGCGGTGATCGTCCGCGAAGGGCAGGTCATTGCAACAGGCGCCAACCAGGTGACGGCGACCAACGATCCGACGGCCCACGCAGAGGTCACGGCGATTCGGAATGCGTGCAGGGAACTGGGCGATTTCTGCCTGACGGGATGCACCATTTATACGAGCTGCGAGCCGTGCCCGATGTGCCTGGCGGCGATCTACTGGGCACGTATGGACGCGATCTTTTACAGCGCGACGGCGAATGACGCTGCTGCGGCGGGATTTGACGATGCTTTTCTCTACAGCGAGATGAAGAAGATGACCGGTCAGAGGACGCTTCCTGAAGAGCGACTTCTTGAAGAACGGGCGACAGAGAGCTTCGAGGCGTGGAGGAGATCTACCGCGCGTGTGGAATATTGAGACGAACGACTGGGCGAGGGTGATGACGACAAAGCAGAAGAAGCAGACGAAGGTTGCGGCTCGAAAGAGTGAGGGCGGAGTGAAGGTAGCGTTACTGGGCTTCGGCACGGTGGGCAGCTCTGTCGCAAAGGTGCTGGCCGGGCAGAAGTTTGCGGGAGTTACGCTGACGCATGTCTATAACCGCAATGTCGGCCGCAAGCGCGAGTCGGCAGCGGCGAAGTTTGTGCCTGCGACCGCGAAGTGGACCGAGAACATCGACGATGTGTTGAAGTCCGATGTGGACGTGGTGATCGAGTTGATGGGCGGTCTGAATCCTGTTGAGGGATGGCTGCGCAAGGCGCTTGCCGCGGGCAAGCATGTGGTCACGGCGAACAAGCAGCTGATCGCGTATCGCGGCGTAAGTCTGCAGAAGCTGGCGGCGCAGCACCGCGTGCAACTGGTCTATGGAGCGGCTGTGGCCGGTGGAG
This sequence comes from Edaphobacter sp. HDX4, assembly GCF_036877565.1. Lineage (NCBI taxonomy): Bacteria > Pseudomonadati > Acidobacteriota > Terriglobia > Terriglobales > Acidobacteriaceae > Edaphobacter > Edaphobacter sp. HDX4. The sequence goes on along the minus strand of NZ_JAEDXW010000011.1, from coordinate 85,793 downwards.
TCCCGGTGATTCCGGGAATCCTGCAGGGTCTGGGCGGCGACCGTATCACCCGCCTGAGCGGAATCGTAAACGGGACCTGCAACTACATCCTCAGCAGAATGGAGGCTGGCGCCGAGTATGCGACGGTACTCAAGGACGCGCAGCAGCTGGGATATGCCGAGGCGAATCCTTCGGCTGATGTGGATGGATTCGATGCGCGAGCGAAGCTCTGCATCCTGTCGAGGATTGCGCTGCATGCGGAACTGAATCCCGATGAGGTCGCGACGCAGACGATCTCGACGGTCGAGGCGATCGACTTTGTGTATGCGAAGGAGTTGAATTGCACGATTCGCCAGGTGTCGCGCGCGCAGGCGGATGGCACGGTGGTGCATGCGCGGGTGGCCCCGATGCTGATTCCCTTGAGCTCGCCTATGGCGTGGTCGCACGGAACGCAGAACATGGTGGTGACGAGTGGAAGCTATGGCGGCGATGTCGTGTTCTCCGGCCATGGCGCCGGTGGCGAGCCGACCGCAGTGGCGGTGGTATCGGATCTGCTGGCGGTGTCGCAGGGTGCAAAGGCAGTGGAGTTGCCGGTCCGGAAGCGACAGGTGACGAGCGAGTTTCTGGCGCCGCACTATCTGCGCTTTGTTGTGGATGACAAGCCGGGCATCGTCTCCTCGATTGCGGGTGCGCTGGCGAAGGTGGGAGCGAACATCGATTCGCTGCTGCAGAAGCCGGGCTATCCGAAGCACAGGCTGCCGTTTGTAGTGACGACCGAACCTTGCCTGACCAGTGTGATCGATAAGGCGATCAACTCGATTGCGAAGCTGGACTGCATGCTGGAGCGTCCCCTGAATCTGCAGATGCTGGTTGCGGAAGACAAGCCGGAGTAATGTTCGGCTTCTGTGCGCAAGGATGGAGACAGCGCTGAGAAGGACGGAGATGAAGTTGGGTTTAAGAGTGTGTTTCGCCATCGTGCTGCTGGCAGGATTTGCAGCGGCCGCAGATGTGGCGCCGGTGCGACATGAGCCGAACGCGCTGAATTCGACCCGGACCGAGAAGGCGCATTATGTGGTGCTGGTATCTCTGGACGGCTTTCGCTGGGATTACGCAGAGAAGTGGGGCGCACCGCACCTGCTGAAGATGGCCGCAGAGGGCGCGAGCGCACCTGAGGGGATGATTCCGAGCTTTCCCTCTCTTACTTTCCCTAATCACTACACCCTTGTGACCGGGCTGTATCCGGAGCATCACGGAATTGTCGATAACGAGTTTCTCGATCCCAAGCGGAACGACGCAAGGTACTACTACAAGGACCCTGCCTCAAACGGCGACGGAAGCTGGTATGGCGGTGTGCCTCTGTGGTCGCTGGCTGAGCGGCAGGGGATGCGGTCGGCAGCAATGTTCTGGGTGGGGGCGGATGCGAAGATTGCAGGAAAGCGCCCCAGCTATTGGGTGCCGTTCGATGACAAGTTCGACGACGAGAAGCGCATTGCACAGGTAATGGAGTGGTTGTCGCTCCCCGAGACGGAGCGGCCACATCTGATTACGGTCTACTACTCCAACGTGGATCATGCGGGGCATGACTTCGGTCCGGATTCAACCGAGTGCCGCGATGCCGTGCACCATATGGATGCGCTGATGGGACAGCTGGAAGAGAAGCTGAAGGCTACCGGGCTGCCTGTGGACATGATTGTGGTCTCGGACCATGGCATGGCAAGACTTAGAGATCGAAGATGGTTGTCGCTGAATAAGCTGGTGGACCTGAAGGATGTGCCGACGGCAGGAGAGAGGATCTATCCGAAGACTGAATCGGAAAAGAAGAGAATCTATCAGCAGCTGAAGGCAACTCACGATCCGCGGTTTGAGGTGTATCGGAGGAAGCAGGTTCCAGGAAGACTTGAATTTGATGGCAATCCTCGCGAAGGCGACCCGGTGATTGTGCCGACGGAGCTGGTCGCTATCACAGCGAAGGCGAAGACTGCGGAGATCAAGGGCGTGGGGGCGCACGGGTTCGATCCAGCGAAGTTTCCTGAGATGAAGGCGATCTTCTACGCGGAGGGTCCTGATATCGAACCCGGAGTGAAACTGGCGTCGTTCAAAAATGTGAACGTGTATGACTTCGTATGTGGCATTCTGGGACTGAAGCCCGCGAAAAATGATGGGAACAAGGAAGTGCTGCGCGCTGCCCGCCGCTAGGGCAGATGTTCGCACTGCACAAACAAAGCTGTGGCTGTCCGAGCAGATGGCTGCAAGCCTTCCAACTTCAATTCTTGATGTGCCAGGAGACCGTGTGAACCGTCGTACCTTTTTGCGTACCGCAAATCTTGCTGCAGCCTCTGCCATGTTGTCGGGATGTGCCCGGAAGAATCCGGCGATCTTCAACCCTGCGATGAACCAGGCGGCGCTGGCGCCGGTCAATCTGCCGGAGAGCGCATGCCATATTCCTCCGGTGCATGTCTCGGAAGATCGCGTGATCCGGACGGTTGTGGGGCTGCGTCCGCATCGGCGGTCGGGGTTCCGGGTCGAGCGCGAACAGCTGGGAGATACGGTTGTGGTGCACAACTACGGTCATGGCGGCGGTGGAATCACACTGAGCTGGGGGACGGCTAAGCTAGCCACCGATCTTGCCCTGAAGGGACACACCGGGCCTGTGGCGGTGCTGGGCTGTGGTGTCATCGGGCTGACGACGGCGCGGATGGTGCAGGATGCAGGATTCCCGGTGACGATCTATACGAAGGCGATGCCGCCGGACACGACGTCGAACATCGCTGGAGGCCAATGGTATCCGGCGAGCGTGTATGACGATGCGCTCAAGGTGAGCGAGAGCTTTACCGATCAGTACCTGGCGGCTGCGAAGTATGCCTATGAGCGTTATCAGATAACGACTGACCCGCGCTATGGTGTTCGCTGGATGAGGAACTATTCCGTGTCGCGCACACCGATCCAATCGAATCGCGGCCGGGACCGGCCAAGGATTGTAAGCGGACTCGATCTTCTGCTGCCGGAACATCGCCTGCTGAAGCAGGAGGAGAATCCGTTTCGGATTGGATATGCAGCACAGTATGACGGGATGATCATGGAGCCGCCGATGCTGCTGAATGCGCTGATTACGGATTTCCGCGTGGCGGACGGCAAGGTGGTGGGACGCGAACTGAAGTCAACGGCAGAGGTCAGGTCGCTGAAGGAGAAGCTGGTCTTCAACTGCACGGGGCTGGGGGCGAAGACGCTGTTCGACGACAAGGAGCTGGTGCCGGTTCGCGGTCAGCTGACGTTCCTGTTGCCCCAGCCCGAGGTGACCTATGCTGCGCTGTTCGAGGACCTATATATGTTCTCGCGTCATGATGGAATTCTGCTGGGAGGAACGCACGAGGAAGGCAACTCGTCGCTCGCTGTGGACCAGGCGACGGTGAAGGAAAAGCTGACGGCGCATGCGGAGCTATTCGCTTCGATGAAGGCTTGCTGAGGGACGCTCTAGTAATCGCTGAGATTGTCTGGCGGTTCATCGAGAGTGCTTGCCAGCAGAGAGTAACTCGAGGGTGCGCGCCTGCCGATAGGCGAACATGCGACGGAGCTGGTGCCTCACGAATAGGGTGTTGGCAACCGCGCCAAGTGCGCCGAGCGGGATCTCATAGGTGACTTCATCGTGGAGGAGCGTACCGAGGATTCCTGGCCCCGTAGGTCCGTTGCTGGCCGAGGATTGGACGGAGTGCCGATGGAGCCAATAGGCGAAGGGTCCCTTGATCTGCAGATCGCTGAAGTGCTGGTTCCATGCGAACTCGGCGATCTGTGCATCCCAGCGGAGCCGGACAGGACATAAAGGGAACGGACGAAAGCTGAGCAGGATGCGTGACCCTGCGCCTGCGAGGGCGGCATCCTTGTCGGGGTCAGGCAGGGGAGGGGGAACGAGCTGCATCTTCTCGATGCGGGCATGCTGCCAGCGGGGCATGAGCTTCGGCAGGTTGTCTGGTTTGGAGAAAAAGCGAAAGACATCCTCTATCGGAAATGGCAGCCACTGCTCGGCCTGGAAACGATGGCGCATAGGGCACGCCTATCAGATGCAGGACGCGATGTGGACAGGGGCAAAACTGGAAAAGCCCGGCATTAGCGCCGGGCTTTTCTCAGATGGAGGATGCGACTCAGTACTTCGGCATCGACGGGTCGATCTTGTCGGCCCAGGCCAGGATGCCTCCGCTGAGGTTGGAGACGTTGGTGAAGCCGGCGGCCTTGAGGGCCAGTGCGGCCTTCTGGCTGCGGGCGCCAGAGCGGCAGTGAACGATGACTTCGTCGTTCTTGTGCTCGGCTATCTCGCTGAGGCGCGACTCGATCGTTCCGACCGGGATCAGCGGAGCACCGAGGTTCGCGATGGGGTACTCGTGCGGCTCGCGGACGTCCAGGACGAAGATGTTCTCCTTGGCGTCGAGCTTCTTCTTGAGCGTCTCGACGGTAATCTGCGGGATGCCGTCCACGATGGCTGCATCTGCTACCGCCTTGTCGCGGGAGACCTCGAGCGGGCCGACTGAGGTGGGCTTCTCGATGCCGCAGAACTGGTCGTAGTCGATCAGTTCCTTGATCTCGTGCGTTCCGCAGGCGGGGCAGTTGGGGTTCCTGCGCAGCTTCAGCGTGCGGAAGCCCATGCCGAGGGCGTCGACCAGCAGAAGGCGACCGATGAGAGGCTCGCCGATGCCGAGGATCAGCTTGATGACCTCTGTCGCCTGGATGACTCCGACGAGTCCGGGCAGGATTCCGAGGACGCCGCCCTCTGCGCAGGAGGGAACGAGTCCGGGCGGTGGCGGCTCCGGATACAGGCAGCGGTAGCACGGACCTTCCTCAGTGGCGAAGACCGATGCCTGGCCCTCGAAGCGGAAGATGGAGCCGTAGGCGTTGGGCTTGCCGGTCAGGACGCAGGCGTCGTTGACGAGATAGCGCGTCTGGAAGTTGTCGGTGCCGTCGGCGATGACGTCGTATTCCTTGAAGATCTCAAGGGCGTTGGCCGAAGTCAGCATGGTGTTGTGCTTGACGATGTTGACGTTCTTGTTGAGGCCCTTGAGCATCTGCTCGGCGGAGTCGACCTTGAGCATGCCGACGGTGGACTGCGAGTGGATGATCTGGCGCTGCAGGTTGGATTCGTCGACGACGTCGAAGTCGATGAGGCCGATGGTTCCGACTCCCGCGGCAGTGAGGTAGAGTGCGAGCGGAGCGCCGAGGCCTCCGGTGCCGACGCAGAGGACCTTCGCGGCCTTAAGCTTCTGCTGGCCCTCCATCCCAACCTCGGGAAGGATGAGGTGGCGGGAGTAGCGGGCGATCTCTTCGTTGGAGAGCTTGGGGAGCTGGACGGCTTCTTCGATGGCTGTTGGCATTCGGATTTTCCTTCGAGGTGTTCCTTAATTCTAGATGCTTTTACGGCTGGAAGGGCTCAAACGCCTTCAGCGGTCGTAAGTCATTCGTCTGTACGCTGATATGCCTTTGGCATCCTGCAAAGAGCTACAGAGATTCTTCGCCTGCGGCTCAGAATGACGACTCACAAATTGTGTGGGGGATGGAGCTAGAGGAGGGAACAACAGCTACAACAAAGGGTTGTGGACGAGATGCGGTCGGAACCGCCAGCGATGGAGGGGATGATGGTCAGCTCGTCGGTTGTGGCGACGGCAGTGGCCTCTTTTTCAGGAAGATAGCGGAGATCTTCGTCGTTGAGGTAAACGTTGACGAAAGAGCGAAGCTTGCCGTCGTTGCTGAAAAGCTGCTGTCTGAGCTCGGGATATTGCGAGGTGAGCTGGTTGAAGACCTCGGCGATGGTACCGCCGGGGATGGCGACAGTCTCAGCTCCTCCGGTGTACGTCCGGAGCGGAGTTGGGATGTGGATGTTCATGGCTGACCTTTCTGTGCGGATATAGCTTCAACCACGTCGATTTCAACGGGCTGATCTTCAAATTTCTTGTCTTCTTCGCTGGTACCGGTAAGCAAGAAGGAGTTGGTGATGGCGGCCTTACCTTTTTCGACGGCTGTAATGACGTAAGAGCAGCCGATCCAGTGGGCTTCGGCAAAGTCGGTGGGAGACCACTGCGCCGGGTGATCGGGGTGGGAGTGATAGAAGCCCACGATATCAAGTCCAAGCGAGCGGGCCTGGCGCTGAATCTTCACCAGCTCCTGCGGAGCGATGTTGTAGCGGTTGTGGGCAGAGTCGGTGCGGGTGTTGCCTGCGCGGATGATCTGGTGCACGTGGTTGCCGTCTTCGGCCGACTTGCCGAGCAGCACACCGCAGCACTCGTGCGGATAGGTCTCTTCGCCGTGGGCGCGAAGAGCGCCATAGTCTTTGTAATGAATATGGAGCATGTTCCTCAGTTCTGCTCCTGCCAGAAGCGGTCGCTCATGTATTTCTCCGCGGAGTCGGGGAGAATGGTGACGATGACGGCATCGCGGCCGGCGCGTGCCTCCTGCTCAGCGACCTGAAGCGAAGCGGCGACGACTGCTGCGGCCGAGATTCCTACCAGAACGCCGTGCTTGCGGCCGAGCGTCCGGGCCATCCTGTAGGCCACCTCGGTGTCCATGTCGATGTTGGCATCGGCGAGCGACGGGTCATAGATCCTCGGCACAATCGCGGTGGCCATGTGCTTGAGTCCTTCGAGTCCGTTGAAGGCCGAATCGGGCTGCATGGAGATGCAGCGGATCGCGGGATTGAGCTCTCTGAGCCGACGCGTCGTTCCCATGAAGGTTCCGGAGGTTCCCAGGCCTGCGACGAAGTGGGTGATCTGTCCTTCGGTCTGGTGCCAGATCTCGTTGGCGGTCCCGCGATAGTGGGCACGCCAGTTCTCGTCGTTGGAGTACTGATCGGCGTAGAAGTACCGGTCGGGCTGTTCGGCGACAAGCTCGCGTGCCTTACGAATGGCTCCGTCCGATCCGTCGGCCGGACTGGTCCAGATGATGTTGGCGCCGTAGGCGGCCAGATACTTCTTGCGTTCCGGCGAGACGTTGGAAGGCATGCAGAGGGTGACCGGAAACCCCAGGGCGGCACCTAACATGGCGTAGGCGATGCCGGTATTTCCGCTGGTGGCGTCGAGGAGCCCCTTGCCGTTGCCGAGGAGTCCCCGGTTGAGAGCATCTGTGACGATAGAGGAGGCGGCGCGGTCTTTTACGGAGCCTCCTGGATTGGCCCATTCCGCTTTGCCGAGAAGCTGGATCCCGGATGCCGCGTCTCCAAGGTGCGCGGTCAGCCTGTCGAGGCGGATCAGCGGTGTATTGCCGATGCGTTCAAGGATGGTCGAGCCGAGCTGTTTGACGGTGGCGATCATGTTTTCCCGATCTGATGCTGTCCGTAGATTGATGCCTGTCCACGGATATGCGACAGTTAACTTTGAGTCTAAATGATGGCACTTATGGCTAAAAAGTCCCAGCAGCGAAGCTTCAACGATGTTCTCTCCGTTCTTGGCGGTCAAAGATTTGATGTGGCTCCGGCGCAAGATGGTGCAAGGCGGACGCCCAACGCGTTCCAGGTGCGGAAATATGGGTGCGCGGCTGATATTGCCGCGGCTCCCGACGGGACGCCGGAGATCCTGGTGCGCCCCGGAATCCTGCTGAACGGCGAGATCGCCCGCCTGCTGGACCGCGGTTACCAGAAGTTCTTCAAGACCTCGAAGCTGGAGATTCCGGCGACGGCGGACCACCTGCGCTCGCTCCATGAGTTCACCGAAGAGCTGAAAGAGGCGATCGGCGGCCTGAGCCTCTATAACGAGTCCCTGGGAACGACCAGCGATCTGTATATGTACGACCGGGTAAAAGGGCGCGAGTAGGCGGCTCTCCCGTCTTCAGGAGCCGCACCCGAACTAGCGGAGGCGGTTCTGTTCGCGCTGCAGCTCGCGGTAGGCTTCGCTCTTGCCGATCCCGCGCTCGCGGGCTATTCGCTTGAGCGCATCCTTTTCGGAGAGAGACTCGGATTGCATAAGCGCCGCAACCTCGCTGGCGATACTGCGCGCGGACGGCGCCGATGTCTGCCGGACGGGAGAGAAGAGCAGGACGATCTCTCCCCGGACAGAGGCACGCGCAGCCAACTGCGTGCGTATCTCTCCGACCGAACCGCGCAGGAACTCCTCATGCAGCTTGGTTAGCTCGCGCGCAATGACAACTGGCTGTGAAGCTCCGAAGACAGTCTCCAAGTCCGCGAGGGTCGCGACGATCCGATGCGGAGCTTCGTAGAAGATGTGTGTCACCTCATCGCGGGTGAGCTGCTCGAGCGCAGTGCGGCGCTGGCCTTCCTTGGAGGGCAGAAAGCCGTGGAAGAGGAACTGTTCCGTTGAGAGGCCGCTGGCGATCAGTGCGCTGGTGGCTGCATTCGCACCGGGAATGGGATAGATCGCAACACCTGCTGCGATGGCTGCGGTGACAAGCTCGTGACCCGGGTCGGAGATGCCTGGGGTTCCGGCGTCGGAGACGATCGCGATGCGCGCGCCCTGCCGCAATTGCTCGACCAGTTCTTCCGCGCGTGAGCCCTCGTTATGCAGGTGATAGCTCACGGTCGAGGTGGATATTGCAAAGTGATTCAGGAGCTTCTGCGTCTGTCGCGTGTCTTCGCAGGCGATGCGATCCACGGAGCGCAGAACGCGCAGTGCTCGCAGTGTGATGTCTTCCAGATTTCCAATCGGCGTGGCGACAAGATAGAGTCCGGGCGCCAGCGGCGGATCGTGATCCTGATTCGAGGAGGAGAAATTCATCGGCAGTGTGGGAAAGCGGGGTGCAACGGCAAAACTAGTCCTGGCGCTGCTCCTGCTGTGTCAGGCGACGCCGTGCGCTGAGCAGACCCATGGAATGGGCCAGGTTCTGGGGCGTGATGATGCCGACCATGCGATTGCCGTCCATGATTGGAACGAGCTGGGCGCCTTTGCCGCCCATGATGCGTCGCAGTGTCTTGACCAGAGAGTCGTCAGGCTGGGCGATCTGGAAGGATCGTGTCATGACGCCCTGCACGTAGCCATTGCCCTCGGACTGGAGGGCTTCGACGATGCCCTGGCGCGAGACCGCCCCGACAAGGCTGCTGCCGCGAACGACGGGGAAGACATCCTGCAATGTATGAACGGATCGTTGCAGCGCCTCCTCAAGGGTGTCGGAGGCTGACAGTGTGCTGTAGTCGGTCAGCATGACATCGCGCATGAGAACGGGATCGTTTTCGGAGCTCAGAAGAATGCTGGCATCGTCCATATGAGCTCCGATGAAGACGAAAGCTCCGATCATGATGAGCCACATGTTGGGCAGGATGCAGCCCGCGATGGCGAGCACGACTCCGAGGATCTGTCCCAGGCCCGCCGCTGCACGGGAGCCCTTCATCATGCCGTGGTTGCGCGCGAACTCTCCGCGGAAGATACGGCCACCGTCCAGCGGAGCCGCAGGGAGCAGGTTAACCGCCGCAAGAAGCAAATTGATCCATACGAGAGCCCGCACCAGGTGGGCTGGCGTGAGCCACGGCCGTTCGAGCAGGTTGAGCTCAGGCGCTACCGTGAGGATGACGCCGGCAAGGAAGAGTCCGAAGAGGAGATTGGCGATGGGCCCGACAAGTCCCAGGCGTTTACCGATAGCGGACGTGGCTGCGTGTTCCGTAGCCTCTGGGGTTCCGTACTGCTGCAGTCCTCCGGTGGGAAGAAGCAGAATGGTGCGCAGATCCAGGTTGAACCACGCGGCCGCGATAGCTCGAGCGACCTCGCGAACGACGACCGCAAGCACAAGAATCAGCCAGAGCGCGAAGCCGCGAGCGCCGGTTGTACCGGAGACCGAGGAGTAACTGATGGCGAGCCCGAGCAGCAGAAGAAAGAATGTGTGGATGCGGATCTCCACGCCCAGAAGTTTGCCGATCGAGAAAGACCACGCGCGCATACTTATCATTGTATGCGCGCGACTTCATGTGAGGGAAAGATGCGTGTGATAGCCGGGAAGTTTCGATCACGTCCGCTTGTGGCGCCAAAGGGAATGAAGACCCGGCCAACGAGCGATCGTTTGCGGGAGACGCTGTTCAACGTCCTTTCACAAAGAATGGCGGAGGCCCGCTTTGTCGATCTGTACGCCGGTTCAGGAGCGGTAGGGATAGAGGCACTGAGCAGGGATGCGGCTTTTGTATGGTTTGCCGAGAGTGCTGCGCCTGCAGTGAAGTCGATTCGAGAGAATCTCGCGGGCCTGAAGATTACCGGCGGCTATGTCATCGAAGCTCGCGGAGCCATGCCGCTGCTCGAAGAACTCACTCGACGTGGAGAGAAGGCCGATCTGGTGTTTCTCGATCCGCCTTACGAGGAAGACAAGGAGTACAGCCGCATTCTCAGCTTCCTGGGGGGACGCGGGGCGGTCATCCTGGCGGAAGATGCACGGGTCGTCAGTGAGCACCGCGCAAGCTCAGCCCTTGAGGAAAGCTATGGAGCACTGGAGCGGGTGCGAGTTCTGAAGCAGGGAGATGCTGCACTCAGTTTCTTCGCGAGAAAGCCGCAGGAGTAACGGAGAGTGCAGGCAATCTGCCGCTCGGTTCCAAGGGGAAGCGTTCAGCGGTTCGACAGGGCGCCGCCTTGATGCTGGCCATTCTTAAGATCAACAGTGAAGGGTACGTCTCGATCGATGAACATATCCCAGCCCATGCCATGGAGAGTGTCGTCCTCTGTACCGGTTATGCGGATTCCCTCCGAGCTCAGACGATCTGTCTTCCACGCTTCACCTTCAGGACCCCATGCGTAGAGCTTGTGGAAGCCCACGAAGACAAGCAGATGGTGAGAAGGAATCGAGAGCACTTCCACGACGGGCTTGAGGGGGATGTGGGTCGAGCGCTCCGGCTGCTCTGTATCGATGATGTATGCATATCCTCCTGCGACTGCGCAGAGCTCGGCGGGGTTCGGGCAGGCATACACGCCCGTCGGCATCGATGCATCGGTAAAGCCGAGAGCGCAGGTTGCGAGAAAGGATCCTCCACTGGTCGGACGGACCATCAGGATGAGGGCACCCCGCGCGAGTGCGTCCTCTTCTCCCGCGATCTGCCTTGGATAGGTGAACTGCCGGGCAGGCGCGATCATCGGGGGCGCCTTCAGGACATCTGCCGACCATGTGTGCGAAAAGGCAGAGCCAGAACGATCGATAAGGCTCATCGCGTTGCGTCCAGTGCCAGCGAGATGTCCTCCAGAAGGTCGTCGATATCTTCGCAGCCTGCGCTCATGCGGATGAAGCCCTCCGCGATCTGATCTCCTCCCCAGCGGGCGCGGCGTTCTGCGGAGGAGCTAACGCCTCCAAAGCTGGTGGCGTCCGTAAGCAGCTTGGATTTACTGAGGAAGGTTTCGGCGGAGGCCTTGTCGCGCAGGATGAAGCTGAGGACGGGGCCGAAGTATCGCATCTGCTGCCTGGCGATGGAGTGGCCCGGATGTGAGGTGAGGCCCGGGTAAAGAACCTGCTCCACTTCGGATCTGGTCATGAGGAACTCCGCGATTCGCTGTGCATTGCTGCAGGCGCGCTCGAGCCGAAGGGGCAGGGTCGCGATGGAGCGCAGAGCAAGCCACGCCTCCATGGGGCCAAGAACGCCTCCCGTTAGGGTGCGCCACTGGTCGATCTTCTGGCGCAGCTCGAGATCGCGCACGGCGACGTGACCGATGAGAATGTCGCTGTGGCCGGTCATGGCTTTCGTGTCGGAGGCGACAGAGATGTCGGCTCCGAGAGCGAGTGGAAGCTGCCCCAGCGGAGTGGGCGTGGTGTTATCCACGGCGACGAGCGCTCCCGCCCGGTGTGCGGCCTGCGATAGTGCAGCGATATCGCAGACGTCCATGGTGGGATTGCTTGGCGTCTCGATCCAAAGCAGCTTCGCGCCTTCCAGGTGCTCCCGCTGAGCGTTGCCGGCAGTAGGGGCAAGCCGAATCTCTACTCCCATCTGACCGAAGTATTGCTGAGCCAGCGTGCGCGCGGCGAAGTAGGCGTTCGAAGGAAGCACAACGACATCGCCCGGCCGGAGAATCGCTCCGAAGACAGCGGTGCAGGCGGCCATTCCTGAGGCAAAGACCAGAGCGGAGGCGCGGCAGCCCTCGGAGGACTCCATCTGGCCGATCGCTTTTTCAAGATGCGTCCACGTTGGATTATGTGAGCGCGCATAGGTGTAGGGAATGGAGGAGGGATCTCCGGGCGCGTGGTAAGGGGCTGCAAAGACGGGACCGGCGTGGAGAGGCTCGCCAGCGGCGGCGCGGGTGAGAGTGGAGCGGATGATCTTTGTCGCTTCGCGCATGAGTCGATTGTAAGGCGATGCGCGGAGTGAGATGGACGCGCGATCAGGAGACGAAGTGCTCCCAACCCGCGGCCCTCAGGGGAACAGAGCTTCCGTCCGGGGTACTAAGTGTGAGGAGGGGTTTGCGCGCATTTCGAGGCAAGAGGGTTCCGATACGGGTAACTGGAACTCCGGCGATTCTGCGAGGAATGGCAGTACCGTGATCTGCTGCGAACAGAAGTTCGTAGTCTTCCCCACCGTTCAAGGCGGCGTGCATGGCTTGCTGGGGATCCAGTCGGCTGGTCAGGGGATGGAGCGGAAGAGCGCCGGCGTCAACTTCGGCGCGGACCCTCGAAGATTCGCACAGATGGGTGAGATCCGTGGAGAGGCCGTCGCTCAGATCGATGGCTGCCGTGGCAAGTCTGTGGTGTAAAAGGTAGGCGCCGACAGAGAGCCGAGGCTGCGGAAAGAGGTGAGGATGTACCTCGGAGCTCCGGGCCTGAGATCTGCGCTTTGTCTTGAGCAGGGCGGTGAGTTCCGTATGGGCACCGCCCAGCGACCCGGTTACATAGAGCAGGTCTCCTGCACGGGCTCCGGAGCGCCGGAGGGATCGCCCAGGGGGCGCGGCGCCGATAAGGATGATGTCGGCGAGGATAAGGTCGTCGGGCGACTGCGAGGTATCCCCACCCGCCAGCGGCGTGTTGTGCCGACGAGCGAGCGACCGCATACCGGCAAAGAACTCCGCCATCCACTGGCGGCCGCGCGCAGTGGTGAGCATGGTTCCGGGAAGCGCAATGGAAAGAAAGGCCGCCAGGGGCTTTGCGCCCATACTGGCGATGTCGCTGAGACCGCGAGCCAGACATCGATGCCCAACCGAGGAAGCCGGATGGAGGTCCCGCCGGAAGTGCCGGTTCTCCAGGGTGAAGTCCGTCGTGACGACGACCTCGTGCCCGTCAGGGGGCCTAAGAATGGCACAATCGTCCCCGATACCTAGCGTGACAGCGTTCGTGCGTCCGACGGGAAATGTGCGACGGATCTGTTCGATCAGCGCCAGTTCTCCAGCGGGTTCTGCCTTCTTTTTGAACATTCTGAAGAGGATAAATGGACGAGCCGATAGCCCTAATTTAAGACCTTCCTGGCAACCATGCAAATTTTGCAACTTGAGACGACAGCTGCGGAGATTTGGTTGCATGGCTAATCGTGGGTTTGTTACCCTGAAGGGGTCGCTCAAGAGAGTTCGCGATTCCAGAATACCGATTGGTAAACCTCATTTGTTGGTCGGGATACGGGAGTGCGGACTTTTCGTGCCGTAGTTGTGGTCATATTCGAGCCCGGGTCGTGTTTTGAAGCTTAAAAAGCGCTATTACATCATGTTCGTGAGCCGCGACGAGGATGGAAGCCTGAATAAGGTTCCGGTGCCTCTGCACTACGCGTATCTCTTCGTGGCCGCAGCGATCATCGGCATGTTTACGATCACCGGGCTTGCAGGATCTTATTCCCGAATGCTGATCAAGACGGCTCGTTTCAATCAGTTGCGCCAGGACCACAATGCGCTGCAGAAGGACTATGTGCATCTCGAAGAGGCCGCCCATGAGAAGGACGTTCAGGCTGCTTCGCTGGGTTCACTGGCAAGCGAAGTCTCGGCTCTTTATGGCCTGACCGCAAGCAAGCTGGCGATTCCAATGGGAAGAATGACGGGCCGAGCCGGGCATCGTCACGCCGCGGCAGTTGCAGATGCTGTCGCAAATGCTCCCCTGGCTGAGACGGCGAGTCTCAACGATGACAGCTATTACAAGTCGGTCGACGCGTTCTACTCTCTGCGGAACCAGGCGTTGAGTGGGGCTGCGGCCAGAGCGCTTACTGGAATCAATCGGCCGGGATATGGGACCGGACCCAGTGCCTTTGGTGGGTTCTCCCCGCTGGATCGGGAGGCTGCAGCCTACGCTCCCTCCCTCTGGCCAGTGATGGGGCCGATCACCAGCAGCTTCGGCCAGCGCGAAGATCCGGTCCTCGGCAACGGCGAAGGCGAATTTCACAAGGGCATTGATATCTCCGCCCCGGGCGGAACTCCGATTCGTGCAACGGCGGATGGCGTGGTGAAGTCGGCAGAGGTTGAGAACGGTTACGGGCGCGAGGTAACGATCGATCACGGTCACGGATTGGAGACCCTCTACGGCCACATGTCTGGCTTTGCGGTCATGGCTGGGCAGACGGTGACCCGCGGCGAGGTAATCGGATATGTCGGGCACAGCGGACGAGTCACCGGTCCCAGCGGAAACCATGTCCACTACGAGGTCCGGATTCGCAATACACCTGTCAATCCGCACAAATATCTACGGATGACGATGGCGCAGCTCGGTGACGACGGCACTGCGCCCGCTGTGTCCTCCGCCCCGGCGATCGGATCGGCGAAGGCCGCGGGATTCGACCGCTAGGCGTCCTTAGAAGTCACAAGAGAACTTGAGGCAGGCTTCGTTGCGGAGCCTGCCTCAACTGTTTTCTGTAAAAGCCATATACTGCCCGTGAAACAACTTTTAGAGTGATGACTTACCGGCAAGAGAGATCTGACTTCCAAGGCAGGCTCGGTGCTTGTCTGGATTCTGGTTTAGGAAAGAAAGCGATCATGGTGAACAACGCCCTGCAGAGCCTTTTGATTGCGGTGATGTGCGGCCTTCCTGCGCAGCGAGTGTTCGCGCAGGGAAAGGCGATTGTCGGTGAGAATACCGACTACACCAGCTCGCTGAATAAGCCGGATCGCGTGGAATGGTTTCGGGATCAGGGGTTCGGTCTATTTATTCATTGGAGCGTTGACAGCCAGCTCGGGTTGAGCATCAGCCACTCTCTCGTGGGCGCCTCTAATGATTACGTCGACCACTTCTTCAACGATCTGCCCAAGACCTTCGATCCCACCCGATTCGATCCGTCCGAGTGGGCGCGCCTGGCTCGGCTAGCCGGGGTTCGCTACGTGGTCTTTACGGCAAAGCATCACTCCGGCTTCGGAATGTATGCGACGGACACGACGCCGTTCAACATCATGAACACGCCCTTCCATCGCGATATCACGGCCGAGGTACTGAAGGCGTTTCGCGAGCAGGGTATTGCGCCGGGGCTCTACTTCTCTCCTGACGATTTTTACTGGCTGCACAAAAATGGCAAGATGCTGCAGCGTGGGGTGGAAGCTGTCCAGCCAAGCCACAATCCCGGGCTGCTGCAGTATGACAGTGCACAGCTGAAGGAGCTGTTGACTCACTACGGCCCGATCGATGCGCTCTTCTTCGACGGTGAGGCGACCAGCCTCCGCCAGCTGGCGTGGAAGCTGCAGCCGAACATTGTCGTGACTCGCGGAGCCATGCGGACGCCGGAACAGACCATTCCAGGGCAGGCCTTCGACGAACCCTGGGAGTCGTGCATCACCATGGGAGATGCATGGCAGTACCAGCCCCAGAACGATCATTACAAGTCCGGGCATGAGTTGATCCGTTTGCTGATTGAGACGCGTGCCAAGGGTGGCAACCTTCTTCTGAACGTGGGGCCCAAGCCGAACGGCGAACTGGCGATCGAGCAGGAGGAGCGACTGCGTGAGATTGCCGCGTGGATGTTCGTGAACTCCGAAGCTATCTACAGCGTGCGGCCATGGATCATCACCAACGAGGGCGATGTCTGGTTTACGAAGAAGAAGGATGGGAGCGCCCTGTATGCCATCGTGGATCCCGCTACACCGTGGAAGATAGGCGAGTGGAAGGATGTGGTGCTTCACTCGGTCAAAGCCACGCCCCAGACCGAGATTAGCGTGCTGGGAGCCAACGGTGAAGTCCTGGAGTATGCCCCGAAGGTGATTCCGAAGACGACCTTCCGGATGGAGAGCGACGGCCTGCACATTCACACTATGCGCTCACAGCGGATGCTGGACAACAAGCAGTGGCCAAATCCGATCGTGCTGCGAATCACTCACGCAGAGCCTGCGCTGGTGCCACCGCGAGTGCAGACGGCGGCCTATCAGTGGAACCCTTCTACGGGGAGCTACAAGCTCGAAGGTGAGCTGCTGAATATGGGAGAAGCAACATCACTGGAGGTAGGCTTCGAATACCGCTCTATCGATGGCGAAGATGTCCATGCCCGCACCGCGCCGTGGGTCGCCATGCCGCTCCAGAACCTGACGCATCCGGGAACCTTCTCCGCGGAGCTGACTGGCCTTCCCCCAGCGGCGAACTATGAGTTTCGCGCGGTCGTGCGTCATCCACTGCTCGCGCTGTACGGGGCGGAAAAGACGATGCGCAAGTCTCATTGAGCAGCGTGGGTCTTATCGTGGGTACGGCAAATTTTGTCGACAAGGAGGACAGGTATTCCTCACCTGAAAGGAAGCCTGAACGAACTTGTCTTGCGTTTTCATGTATTTCCGGATTGTCGGGCCACCCGATGCCGCGAGTCCTGCATCTTTCGTGCTAGTGGCAGACGTAATCACCGTCCCTATAGTCGGGAGTGGATCTTTGACGGCCACCGATCGTTAGGACGTGATTTCGCCTTCACAGATTCCCAACGTCGCCAGCAGCGCTTTTTGCGGAGTGGAATCAACCTATGGGCGAGACATCAGCCTCTTTTTGCAAGTTGATCCCGGAGTCAGGGGAATCGATCTCCCTCTCTGAGATAATCTCCGCACTTTCGTTCGCCATCGAGCTGACGGACGGGGCTGTGCACGGTCATGCGCTTCGAACCTGTGTGCTGGGCATGCGCATCGCGGTAGAGGCAGGGTTCACCTCTGAACAGAAAGCAAGCCTCTACTACGCGCTTCTGCTCAAGGACGTCGGCAATGAAGAGGTCTTGGGCCTGCGCTGCGATCGAGGCGCCAGCATCGTAAGCAAGCTGGGAATGGGGTCCCTTGCTGCAGATGCAGTTAATAATCTTGAAGAGCACTGGGACGGATCCGGAACTCCGCATGGTTTGTGCGGTGGCGAGATCCCGAAGCTCGCGCGTGTGGCTGCGGTCGCCCAGCACCTGGACATGTTTTCCATCGGCCGCAACTCCCGTGTCGCGATTGAAACGCTTGAGGAGTGGAGTGGAAGGTTGTTCGATCCGGAGTTAGTGGATGCGGCAGTCGCGCTGCACCGCCGAGGCGTTCTCTGGGAGGGGTGCAGGGGAGAAGACGACCCGCAGGCGACACGAGCCGCCGTCCTGGCTCTCGACCCAAACAAGAAGCACCGCCTGGACGAAGATCAGATCGACAGAATCTGCGAGGCATTCGCAGAGATCGTGGATGCGAAATCTCACTTCACCTTCCGGCACTCCATCGGGGTAGCCGAGCTGGCTCGCGGGATTGCGGAATATCTTCACCTCCCGCCTCATCGTGTACGACTGGTCTGGCGAGCCGCTCTCTTGCACGACCTGGGCAAGCTCAGCATCTCCAACAAGATTCTCGATAAGAAGACGCAACTGACCGATCGAGAGTGGAATATCGTAAGGCAGCATCCCGGCCTCACACGGCAAATTCTCGAGCAGATCGCGCCTTTCCGTGAGATCGCGGTGGTCGCCGGGGAGCACCACGAGAAGCTGGATGGCAGTGGATATCCCAACCGGCTCTCGGCCTGTGATCTTGCGATCGAATCCCGAATCATCGCGGTCGCGGACGTCTATGGAGCCTTGTCTGAAGACAGGCCCTATCGCCCCGGGCTCAGCTTTGCCGAGATACTACCGATCCTGAATGATCTGTCTGGCCGCAAGCTCGATGAGAGCTGCATCGGTGCCTTGCTGTCCTATCTCAGTGATCACACACCGATCGACGTGAGTGCGGAAGTGGGTGCCCGTCGGATCACTCGTTTCTGTGCCTGAGAATTCACACACTCAACTAAGCAGGAAACTCGCTGCCGGTTGTGCAGCCTAGTGCATGTCTGAAGGCGCAGGCCCAGCGTTGCTCGAAAGCGATTGCAGCAGTTCCATTGGAACAGTTGCGGTCAGGATCGCCCGATCCTTGCGCTGGTCCATCTTGATGGATGTCAGCAAACGAATAACGGCTGCGTCCTGTTGATTGCGTGGCTGGATCTGCTGCAACGACTTCAGAAGCCCCAGGAGTACGGACAGCTTCTGCGCGGATGCAGCGGCCTCTTCGGGCGAAGGCAGAATCTCCTCGATGCGCAGCCGCAGCGTACCGGTATAACGCAGGCTCGCGACGAAGGTTGTGTCCTCTGGCAGGGGAAGCTGCAATCCGAAGATGCTGAGGTAGCCGCGGTCGGAGAAGGGCAGGCCGATGTGTCCTATGCCCCAGGCGCTGGACAGGATGGGAACGTCGCGATAGCGCTCCGATAGCAGGGAAGAGCCGGAGAAGGGTGAAGCTGCCGAGCGATGCCGATCGAGGATGGAGTGGATCTGCTCTTCCGTCGGCATATTCGAGGCGGCGATGGAGTCGTAACCGAGCTGGGCGACGCGCAGGGGCCGGGTGACCTCACCATCGTGGATGGTGACGGTGTAGATCGTGTGACCCGCGTAGGTCTCCCGTGCGGTGGCAATGGAGTCGAGATAGCGCGAGAGGCGCTCGCCATCGAATCGACCTTCGAAGACCTCAGAGTAGCCGACGGGTCCGTTCGGTCCATTTGGATCGTCCATTCGATGCAGTGCAAAGGCGGCCGCGTCGATATCGCGTTCGGGAACGATTCCCGTGGCGTCGACGAACTGCTGATACTCCGATGTGCGTGTGACGGGAGTGCGATCGAAGTGTGTCGCCAGCCGCAGGGGCTTGAGGTTCACGTAGACGATCGCGTCGGATTCAGGCAGCAGCCGTGCAGCTTCAGGAGGCGCGGCCTTGCGCAGAAGGATAGCGACGATCAGCGCAACGATCAGCGCTGTCACCAGCAGCAGGGAATATCGTGTTGACTTACGCATCGCAGCGTCGGGTCAGAGAGGAGGAATCTGGCATCCTCTCTGTTTTCTACTCCGTCCGGAGCAAGAGAGCAATGGGATCTATTCCGTGATGGCGAAGGTATAGATCTTTCCGCCGTTGGTCACGTTGCCGGTGCCGGGCGGAAGTATGCCATATTCGCCACCTCCGACTGCGGCACCGACGGTAAACCTCCAGGTGCGGGCGCCTGCTTTGACGGCGTGGAATGGAACCTCGTCACGGTCCGCCCCGCCGGTGGAGTGGAAGACTCCCCCTGTCAGCGACCGGAACTCGCGATTATCGGAATGCACGCGGAAGCGGAGGAAATCGTATTCGGCGATATCGACGCTGGGCGCGGCATAGATGAGGATCTCAATCGGCGCCTGCAGCGCCAGCTTTGATTCGCGCCCGTTGAGGTGCCCGTTGCGATCCTCCTTGATGATTCCGTGGGTCGCTGTAGATTTCAGCCAGCCACCGGATTTGATGTGCACCACCTCTGTCTGCAGAGGCTGCCATGCGCCACTTCGATCTTTGTAATAGGCGCCGATCTCGCTCACTTCCGAAATTGGAGGCGGAGCCGGATCTTCTTGAGCAGTAGTCTCCGTCGTGAGGCGCTTGCGTCCCTTGTTGATCATCGCTGTGATCACGCGTTCGGATACGTTGGCATCTTTGAGATCAATCAGGGCGTCTGCGTCGGTCTTGTACTGGCCGGGCTGTGCCGCAATTGCCTGCAGGATGAGATCGTCGCTGAGACCGGCGCCCACCATCCGAACGATGGAGTCGTTGGTGAGAGTCTTCGCGTGGGCAGGGGAGGTCACCATCGGGCCCTCAGCCGGCTGCGGAGGCTCGGCGTTTTGAGCAAAGCAGGCCAACCCGGAAAGAGCAAAAAACAGCAGACCGGTCATCAGCCGGGAGAGAAACGACATGGAAAACGACCTCCGGAGCAATGATCCTGGGATGTTGGACGGGCCAGAGCCTGCGCCGCAACCAACGGAGATGACAGGAGCTACCGTCATCTTTTGCGATGAATCCCATTGCATCATCTGTCATCATAGAGATAGGCTTTCGACGCAAGCAGGGAGAGCCGGGAGATTTTCTTGATCAGGTTGAAACTGCCCGAAGGGGATTTCAAGGCATATCTGTTCGACTGCGACGGTACCATCGCCGACTCGATGCCACTCCATTACCTCGCCTGGAAGAAAGTGCTGTCGGAGTGGAACTGCGAGTTCGCGGAAGAATTGTTCTACGAGTGGGGCGGCATGCCTGTAGTGGAGATTATCTCCACGCTCAATCAAAGGCACGGCTTGTCGATGCCCATTGAGGAGCTGCAGCGACGCAAAGAGGAGCTATTTTACTCGAATCTGCCCCTGATGAGACCCGTTCCCGAGGTCCTTGAACATATCGAGGCCGGTCATGGCAAGGTTCCCTTCGCGGTGGTCTCGGGAAGCACTCACGACTCGGTACGTGCCTCGCTGACGGCACTGAATCTGCTGGATCGATTCGAGACCCTTGTGTGCGCCGGAGACTACAAGCACGGCAAACCGCACCCCGAGCCTTTCCTGCTAGCGGCGGATCGTCTTGGCGTTGCGCCGGAGCATTGCCTGGTGTTCGAGGATGCGCAGATGGGCATCGATGCGGCCACGGCTGCAGGCATGGCCTCGGTTCGAATCGCCGCTCCGTGGGAGCGCGCTGCCGCTAAGGAGCTGCTGCTGGCCGAGGCTGTGGGAAACCGCTGAATCTGCCTGCCTGCAGTGGTTTGCGACTGACCGGCTGCTGTGCTAAAGTTAGCTCTGCGGCGCACTCTGCGCAGGCACGTCTGCGCGTCAGCCAGCAAGTGTCACAGAGGGCAAACAAGGCTGTTTCGGGCTGGCGTAGCTCAGCTGGTAGAGCATCTGATTTGTAATCAGAGGGTCGGGGGTTCAAGTCCCTTCGCCAGCTCCAGATTCCACAGCCGAAGAAGAGATTGGATTTGGTTGTACTGTCCGGCCGTTCTGGCCATGCAGACCTCCGGAGACCTTCAGGGATGGAAAGCTTGCCTGCACGGGAGCTTGGTCGGGAGCGAGTCCTGACCGGTTGAGGATGTTGTGCGGCGCAAGGCAGGGCAGGGAGTGTGCACAGGTGGCCGAGTGGTTAATGGCAGCAGACTGTAAATCTGCCGCGTTATGCGCTACGAAGGTTCGAATCCTTCCCTGTGCACCACTAAGTTTGGGTAGTTGGTAGAAGCAGTTGCAGGAAGTGACAGGGGAACGTAAGTGGACTTCAGCCCCTCCGGCAGTGGAAGAATGGCAGTTGCGCTGGCCGTGCTTGGGGTTCTGGCGATACTTGCCTGGCGGACCATGGAGCCGGGAAAGTATCAGTCGCTTACGATGGTCCTGTTAGGTTTTTTTGCCTTTCGCGTAGCGCTCGGATGGCTCCGTTCGCGATAGGATAAAAGAGTTTGGCAGATTGGTTTTCGTTGCAGCATGCTGATGTAGCTCAGTGGTAGAGCACTCCCTTGGTAAGGGAGAGGTCATGGGTTCAAGCCCCATCATCAGCTCCAGTTTTCCGAACCGTCCGAAATGGACGGTTCTGTAGTGATGCGGGAGTAACTCAGTGGTAGAGTCACAGCCTTCCAAGCTGTTGGTCGCGGGTTCGATTCCCGTCTCCCGCTCCAAAGAGTTGAAGGTAGCCGCAGGAGAATTAGTTGAGCACGCTAAATGAGCAACCGGTCCTTCCGATCGCAGACCCTGTCGCCTTCGGCGCAGTGAAGTCGGCGATCGAGTCGGCGTTTTCCACGAGCAAGGTCGCAGAGTTCCTGAGGTCGCTCGATCGTCAGGGAGTTCGTATCCGTGACTTCGAAGAGGTCCTCAAGAAGGGCCTCCTGGGAAAGAAGACGGCAGCCGAGTATGCCAGCATCCCCGACGGCGATCAGGGACAGATTCGAGAGTTGTATCTGGCCAGCCTGGAGCGTGTCGCTCCTGAGCTTCGGCAGAGGTTCTTCCGGCTGTACGCGTACTACTGAGACGGTTTTGGAAGTATTTGATGTGAACCCCGCCGGCTTGTGCCGGCCAACTACCAGACGGAGAGAGTAATGGCGAAGGAAAAATTTGACCGGTCGAAGCCGCATGTGAACATAGGGACGATTGGTCACATTGATCACGGCAAGACGACGTTGACGGCGGCGATCACGAAGGTGCTGTCGAAGCACAACCCGAAGAACTCGTTTCGATCGTTTGACACGATTGACAACGCTCCTGAGGAGCGCGAGCGCGGTATCACGATTGCGACGTCGCACGTGGAGTACGAGACGGCGAACCGTCACTATGCTCATGTGGACTGCCCTGGCCACGCCGACTACATCAAGAACATGATCACGGGAGCGGCGCAGATGGACGGCGCGATCCTGGTGGTGGCAGCGACCGACGGTCCGATGCCGCAGACCAAGGAGCACGTGCTGCTGGCTCGCCAGGTTGGCGTGCCGTACATCGTGGTGTTCCTGAACAAGTGCGATGCGGTAGAAGACGAGGAGCTGGTTGACCTGGTGGAGATGGAAGTTCGCGAGCTTCTGTCGAAGTACGACTTCCCGGGCGACGACGTTCCTGTGGTTCGTGGCTCTGCACTGGGAGCTCTGAACGGCGAGAAGCAGTGGGAGGACAAGATCGACGAGCTGATGGAGGCGGTGGACAAGAACGTACCGCAGCCTGACCGCATGGTCGACCTTCCGTTCCTGATGCCGATCGAAGACATCTTCTCGATCTCCGGCCGTGGCACCGTGGTGACGGGCCGTATCGAGCGCGGCAAGATCAAGGTTGGCGATGCAGCACAGATCGTCGGCTTCCGCGACACGCAGGCGACGACGGTCACGGGCGTTGAGATGTTCAAGAAGCAGCTGGACGAGGGTCTTGCAGGCGACAACGCCGGCCTTCTTCTGCGCGGCACGGCGAAGGAAGACGTGGAGCGCGGGATGGTTCTGGCCAAGCCGGGATCGATCACACCGCACACGGTGTTCAAGGGCGAGGTTTACGTGTTGAGCAAGGAAGAAGGCGGACGTCACACCCCGTTCTTCAACGGCTACCGTCCTCAGTTCTACTTCCGCACGACGGACGTGACGGGATCGGCAAAGCTTCCTGAGGGCACCGAGATGGTGATGCCGGGCGACAACATCCAGCTGGAGATCACGCTGCACACCCCGGTGGCCATGGAGAAGGGCCTGCGCTTCGCGATCCGCGAGGGCGGACGAACCGTAGGCGCCGGTACCATCTCCGAGATCATCAAGTAGTCCTTTGCGGACGGCAGGAGACGCGCTTCGCGCATGTTCTGCTGGATGCGAAATTGAATCAGGAAAGCGGCGAGCTCCGGCTCGCCGCTGTTTTGTGGTAGATACAGTTCAAGCACGAATATGGAATCCCAAAAATTAGCGCTGGCATTAGTTGCAATGCTCGCTGGGTTGAGCGCCAGGTCTGCACCGGCGATGTTGCACTACGGAACACCGAAAACAACGCTGACAGGTCATCTTCATGCCAGTTGGCAGTACGGACCTCCTGGATTTGGAGAAACTCCGAAAACCGACCCTAAAGTTTCCTTTGTCTACATAGCTTTGGATCAATCGATCGAAGTATCTCCGAACGCTGGCGTGCCCGACGACGATCCTGACGCGCAGATCGAAAAGAATGTTCCCAGGATTCGTCTCTGGTGCTTTGAACGTCCTGATTGCCAACTTCTCTTACATACGCCATCCACCTGTTCCGTAACCTTGGTGGGACAGCTCCATCATGGCGTCGCCCCACTGGATTTTTATGATGTGACAATGGACGTGGAGGATATTCAAATCGGTCGCTGTGCCAGATGATTTTTGAACTGAATCGGCTTTCCGAAATCCTGGTTTTGGTGGATAATAAATAAGGATGAGCGTGGCCTGACCGCTCTTCTTTCGTACTAAAACTCAGGAGTTGGTTGCAGGGACCATCATCCCCTGCGTCGCGGCGTGTCGGGAGCAATTCCGGCAAGTTGCTTGCCAGTCGAAGTGACTGGCCACGTTTGAAGGAGAAGACAACCATGCGCGAGATCATCACCCTCCAGTGCCCCGATTGCAAGAACCGGAACTATTCCACCACCAAGAACAAGAAGACGACCACGGGCCGGCTTGAGTTCTCGAAGTTCTGCAATACCTGCCGCAAGCACACGGCACACAAAGAGACGAAATAACAGCTCTTAACCGTCTTCGTCGTTTGGAGCGTCCAGAAAATGGACACTCCAGGCGCAAACCGGGGGAGTAAGCTCAACGGTTAAACTGTCGGTCTCCAAAACCGAACTTCTCGGTTCGAATCCGAGCTCCCCCGCCACCTTCCCGGATCTTCGGGCAGGCTGGGAAAAAGAAGTCAGAAGTTACAGAAGATTTGAGGCGGCGTTATGGCCAAGACAGTAGCGGTAGCTGAACAGACCAACACCGGCATGCAGCAGATGAAGTCGCTGCCGGATCGCGTAAGCAGCTTTTTAAGAGACGTACGAAGCGAGATGCGCAAGGTAGTCTGGCCGGCGCGTGCAGAAGTGCAGTCGACAACGGGCGTGGTCATTGTTACTGTCTTCATCTTCGCGGCTTACTTCTGGCTGGTAGACAACATCATCGGGCGCGCGGTCGAAGCAGTCCTCGGCGTAGCTTCAAAATAAGGGTTTCCGCTTAGCGGCGGAGAGGCAGAGACAGAACCACGATGCGTGAAAAAGGCATAACCATGGCGGAAGAGCAGCAGAATCCGGAAGAGCAGAACCCCGACACGCAAATTGCAGGCGAGGATTCGTCCTCCGAGCAGCCGACTGATCAACTGGCGCCTCCGGTTAACGAGAACTTCAAGTGGTACATCATCCACGCTTACTCGGGCTTCGAGCGGAAGGTCCGTGAATCGCTTGAGAGCCGCATCAGTGCCTTCGGTCTGCAGAACAAAATCGGACGCATCATGATTCCGACCGAACCGGTGACGGAGCTTCGCAACGGTAAGAAGTACACCATCGAGCGCGTCTTTCTTCCTGGTTACGTTCTGATCGAGATGGATCTCGACAACGATCTCTGGCATGTGATCAAGAACACACCCCGGGTCACAGGATTCCTTGGTACCGGAGACAATCCGGTCGCCCTCTCCGAGCAGGAAGTCAGCTCCATCATCTTCCGTTCGGATGTCTCGAAGGAGAAGCCAAGCCTCAAGATTAAGTTCGACAGGGGCGAGCAGGTCCGCATCAACGAAGGCCCATTCGCCAACTTCACCGGCGCAGTCGATGAGATCAACGAAGACAAGCAGACCCTCAAGGTTATGGTCAGCATCTTCGGCCGTTCTACCCCGGTTGAGATCGAGTTTTCGAAGGTCGACAAAGTGGTCGAGTAAAGATTTGGGGTCGCCGGAAGTCTGGCGATCTGGAAGTGAGTTGGAAATATTAAATTAAGCGAGTCGGCCGCGAGGCTGCCGCTGGAATCGTAAGAGGATTTACCCGAATGGCACCGAAGAAGATTACCGGATACGTCAAACTTCAGATTATGGCGGGCAAGGCTACTCCTGCTCCCCCGGTCGGTCCCGCGCTTGGTCAGGCGCAGGTCAACATCATGGAGTTCTGCAAGCAGTTCAACGAGCGCACCAGCAAGGACCCGGCTCTGACTGGCCTTACGGTTCCCGTCGTGATCTCTGTCTATGCAGATCGCACCTTCAGCTTCGTCACCAAGACGCCTCCGGCTCCCGTGCTTCTGCTGAAGGCTGCGGGCATCGAGAAGGGCTCCGGAACTCCGAACAAGGAGAAGAAGGGCAAGGTCACCGAGAAGCAAATTCTCGAGATCGCCAAGCAGAAGATGCCGGACATGAATGCCGCTTCGGTCGAGGCTGCCGCCAAGACCATTCGTGGCACCGCTCGTTCGATGGGCATTGAAGTTCTCGCCTAAGAGCGCTCGATAGAGCATCAACGAGTTTCGGAGAAGACACCTGGATAGAACCAGGTGTCTTTTTCCTTTTAGCGCGCCTTCCGTCAAAGATCAGGTTTTGTTGCCGCGGCCGACGAAGCGGTAGATGGCGCAGAGCTCGTCTCCGGTTGAGCCGTATTCCGTCTGCTGGGCGATGGCCTCGAGATCCGCAGCGTGATCGTCCGGGCTCATGAGAACCTGTCCCTGCCACAGAAGCTGAAAAGCCGGATGCTGGTTGAGGACTGCTCCATGCTCCGCGTTCACGTAGAGAATGTCGAGATCGCCGGCGCGGCCAAGGAACGCCGACTCGATGCGGCGGAGCAGCGCTTTGAGCACCGGATCTTCGAATGGGTGGAAGAGGAAGATGATCGCAGGCATCGCGGGCAAGGGCACGTTGAGGGCATCGTCCTCGATGATCTGAATGGGCGTGATTGCGCCGGAGGTTGGGTCAGAAGAGTGAGCCTGAAGCCAGATGGCTGCATTGGCTTCGGCGATCGCCGCCATGGCAGGATTCAGCTCCACGCCGATGACCTGCCGAAAGGGAAATTGACTGGCGAGGAGAACGGCCCTGCCCTTGCCAGCACCGAAATCGAGAAAAGTGTAGTCGGTGATGTGATGTGAAGGTGCGGTCTCTCTCCACTTTTCGACTAGGGAACGAAGGATTGAGGGCGCGACGGCATAGTACGCGGTGACATGCTCGTCGTTGGGATGTCCGGTGACGAGATCTTTCGCCGGAACGAGACCGCTGGTATCGGTTCCATACGTCTGGTCGAAGGGATGAATGGGAATCGAGGTGGGTTTCAGGAGATCGCGGGGACGGATGGGCTGCACCTTGGACCGGGTGGACTTCGAAGACATAAGCTCCTAGCGGATCTGAACGAGATTGCGGTTGCCGTCCAGACCTAGAATACGGCGGCCTGCGGGAGTAATCTGCTGGGGGTTCCAGACCGGCTCCGGGACGAAGGCTACAGTGACGTCTCCAGCCTCTTCCAATCCTGCCAGACGATTGCGGATCTGCGCGCCGAGCTGTGCCTCGGAGTCATCGGTTGGATTGGTCAGCGAGAATTCCACGCGAATACGGTGCTTCTGGGGCACACCCGCAATGCCTGCGCCAGGGGCTTGTGGGTCGGGAGCGACCTGCACCGACCGAACAAGGCCGAGGTCAACGATGTTGCAGGGCAGTGCGGGATCGTAGCAGTCGCCGAGTGCGGAGAGGATGTCAGATTCGGT
Source organism: Edaphobacter sp. HDX4 (assembly GCF_036877565.1). Taxonomy (NCBI): domain Bacteria; kingdom Pseudomonadati; phylum Acidobacteriota; class Terriglobia; order Terriglobales; family Acidobacteriaceae; genus Edaphobacter; species Edaphobacter sp. HDX4. The sequence continues at coordinate 58,604 of NZ_JAEDXW010000011.1, read as the reverse complement.
CAGCATTCCTGCTCTGATGATAGCTGTTGCCTGTGCTGCAGCGAACGGGTGCTAAAGTTGCGGCATGGAGATTCTGCAGGTGCTGCATGTCACCTCGGGCATCGGCTGGGTCCAGCTGGGGGGCAGCCGGCGCAGCAGATCCGTTCGGGGGATGTCGTCGTGATCGAGGCGAACAAGAATCACTGGCACGGAGCGGATGCCACTCACACGATGGTGCACCTGGCAATGCAGGAGTCGGACGAGTCCGGCAAGAACGTGGTCTGGGGCAGGCACGTGACCGACGAGGAGTACCGTGGAGCGCGGCAACTGGACGGAGATACCGTTGCCTGACATCCTTTCGGTCGCAGGGTGGCAGGGACTTCGGCCCAAAACTTAAAAATTGCCTTCTTTTCTACCAAACCGGTAAAATCCTGAATCGTTCGAGGATGTCGCATCGTCTTGTCTAAAGACAGTTTAACTATGCGCATCTTTCGATTTTTTTGCATCTCTCTTCTTCTTCTTTCATCGATTCCTGCGCTATGCGAGCAAGTCTCCGCGCCGGAGCCTCAGGCCGGAAGTATTATCGGCACCGTAACCGATACGAACGGCGATATCGTGCCGGGCGCGACCGTTACGCTTGATGGACCGGACGCATCCGGCCGAGCTGCCGTCTCCACAAACGATGATGGATTCTTTGTACTCAAGGATGTTCATTCCGCTGTCCCTTATCGAGTTAGAGTGACGGCGAAGAACTTTGCGGACTGGACCTCACCTGCAGTTACCCTGAAACCGGGAGAGGACTTCGACCTGGCGCAGATCAAGCTGACAATTGCCGTGGTCGAGACTACGGTAAGTGCGGTCTCCATAGAGCAGCTTGCTGCGGAGCAGGTAAAGGCTGCAGAGAAGCAACGCGTCTTAGGCGTCATTCCAAACTTCTACGTCGCCTACGATCCCAGAACCGTGCCGCTTACGACCAAGCTGAAGTTCCAGCTTGCGACCCGGACAGCAACGGATGCAGTCACAATCGGCGGAGCTGCGTTTCTTGCCGGCGTGTACCAGGCGTCGGATAATACCGCTTTTGTCCAGGGAGCGAAGGGCTATGGCCAGCGCTTCGGAGCTGTGTATGCCAGTGGCGTCACCGACATCATGATCGGCGGCGCGATTCTTCCCTCGCTGCTGCACCAGGATCCGCGTTATTTCTATCAGGGGACTGGAACGAAGAAGTCCCGTTTTAGTCATGCGATCTCGGCTCCCTTTTGGTGCAAGGGGGATAACGGCAAATACGGGTTCAACTACTCCAGCATTGGGGGTGATCTGGCTTCGGCTTCGCTATCGAATATCTACTATCCGCCTGCGGACCGTGGAGCGAGCCAGACTCTCACCAGTGTGGCGGTCACGACCGGCGGACGAATCGCCAATGCGCTGGCCCAAGAGTTTATTCTGCCCCGGTTTACCCACCATTCCAAGACTCAGGATTAGCTGAGCCATCCGGAGCGATGCCTCTCCGGATGCGCGAGCCGAAACCTCAGTGCTTGCGCTCCACGAGATAGCTCGCCAGCGCCTTTAAGGTCTCCGCATCCTTGCCAAAGGGTTCGAGGGCGGCGAACGCATCGGCAATCAGTTCCTCGGCGTCTTCGAGCGACCGTTCGATACCGAAGACGGCGGGCCAGGTGGCCTTGATGCTGGCTGTGTCCTTACCGGCGGTTTTACCCAGCTCCTCGGAGCTTTGAGTCATGTCCAGAACATCGTCGACGATCTGGAAGGCGAGACCGGCCTTCTCGCCGAAGACGCGCAGGCGGCCGATGGTGTCGGCGTGGTGGTCATGTTCGGATTGAGCGAGGCCGTAGAGGCCGCCGGAGACGATGCTGGTGGTGATCAGGGCTCCGGTCTTGGCGCGATGGATGGATTCGACCAGCTCCGCCGTGGGAGCTTTGCCCTCCGATTCGATATCAACGACCTGGCCGCCGATCATACCGGGAGGAAGAGGGCTGTTGGGACCGACGCCGGTGCCGATGGCGAGGGAGACCTCACGGAGGATGGGGACGGTCGTTGCCGGAGGTACGGGAAGGGCGGCGATGGTCTGGAAGGCGAGGGTCTGGAGAGCATCGCCGGCAAGGATCGCGATGGCTTCGCCGAAGACGACATGGCAGGTGGGCTTTCCGCGGCGAAGGTCGTCGTTGTCGAGCGCGGGCAGGTCGTCGTGGATGAGGGAGTAGGTGTGGATCATCTCGATGGCTGCGCCGAGATCGGCTGCGCCCGAGGGAATCTCTCCGGCTCCTGAGGTCATGCGTGCGACCTCCATTGCGAGGATGGGGCGAAGACGCTTCCCTCCGGCAAAGATGGAGTGGCGCATGGCGCGATGGATGGAGTGGGGCAGGGTATCGGGAGAGGGCAGAAGGCGCTCGAGAGCGGCGTCAGTAAGCTCGACACCAGAGCGAAGCAGATCATTTACGGAGGGGTTCATCTGATGGTGATGATAAATCAGGGTGAAGGGTCGTTCCTGTTTAGACGCGGCGATGCTGCCGACGTTTCTTCAGAATCAGGCCAGCCAGCGTTATTCCTGAGAGTGCGGAGAGGAGATAGCCGAGCTTCTGGTCGGGGAGAGTGGAGTAGGTGACCTCGATGTGCGATGGTCCTGCAGGCAGGGGGATGGTGATGAGGCCGTCCCGGCGGGGCAGGCGGGTGGTGATGAGGCTTCCGTTGCGGGTGATCTCCCATGCGGGATAGTTGCGAAGGTTGAGGATCAGATTGGTTGGAGTCGCCGGAGCGAGATTTAGGTCTCGCGGGGCGGGTTCGGGATGAGGGGAGGCGGGAGCGGGAAGCGAGGGATTTTCTGCTAACCAGTATCCGGCGTTTTGCTGGTTAAGGAAGTCGTTGTCGGCGGTGCGGGGGGTGTACTCGTCGGTGGGGTCGGTACCGGGGTTTGGGGATTGGAAGATGGCGAGGCGCTCGGCGACGGTGTCCTCGGGATAGCAGTACTGGTGGAAGGCGTGATACCCGGTCAGGCTGAGAACAGTGGCGGCAACGAGGGCGACCAGAGTGCCGGGGAGGCGGACGCGGGAGAGCGTCAGGGCGAGGCTGAATCCGAAGGTGACGCCGAGCACGGCCAGGAGGCGCCAGGGGAACTGGAGGAACTGCAACTCGGGAAGGTGACGCCAGAGCGGAGCGGAGATCGGGGTGAGCATCGCGAAGATGACGACCGGCAGGAGCAGGAGGATGGTACGAAGGCGTCCGGTGAGCCTGAGGTCGGTGGAGGAGGTCGGTTCCGTGGCTTTCGAGCGCGCGAGAAAGAGACAGAGAAGAACCAGCGCGTTAAGAGCGAACAGCGTCACGGCGACGATGGAGGCGATGCGGAGAACGGCGTCATGCTCGGGATCGGCGGTGTGCTGGAAGAGGAAGTTGTCCCAGGGACGGAGGCCGGGAAGGATGGCGAGGTTGATCTGGACCAATCTTCGCTCCCACGCCGCAGGCAGAAGGTAGAACCCGCTGAGCCCGAGGCCGAGCAGGGTTGCGATGGCGGAGTTCAGGGCCAGCCGAAGGGGTGAGGCCTCCCCGGGAAGGACGATGCGGATCAGGACGATGAATGCGATTCCATAGCAGCCCATCACGGCGGCGGGGGCGTTGCTGAGCCAGAGCAGGGCGATAGGAACGGCGAGGGCCGGGATGCTGACTCGCTTCTCGAGAGCGGCGTGCAGAGCGAGCGGAAGCCAGATGGCGGCGAGCAGCTCGGCGTAGGCGGTGCGTTCGTAGGCGGTGTAGAGGATGTAGGGGTTGGCCAGATAGACGGCAGCCGCGATGAGAGAGGCATTGGGGGAGACGTAGCTGCGTACTGCGTGGTGGAGGGAGAGTCCGGCGAGGGTGAGGGCGAGCCAGGTGAAGGCCATGGGAGTCCATGTCCACGGCATGAGTAGGCCCAGGGCGGCTCCCAGGAGCCAGGAGAGGGGAGGGTAGAAGACGAAGCGGGGTTCGCCGGCGTTCCAGGCGGGGGTGTCGGCCCAGCGGGGGAAGGTTCCGTGGGCGAGCTGGCGGGCGGCTTCGAACCAGTTGATGATGTGGAAGTCAAAGTCGTGCCCGCAGGAGCAGCCGTGGAGGATGAGGGGTGCGATAGCGATGAGCGCGGCCACGGGAATGAGGATCAGGGGCCGGCGGTCTCGAGGCATGGATTCAGGGTATCGCGAAGGGGTGGTCGGTTGGGAGGTTTGGCGGCTTGGCTGGCGTGTGTCTTTGCACGGGGGCTGTTGGAGTGGTTCTCTTGGTGGAGGATGGGGTGGAGAAGCAGGTCTCTCCACTACGCGGCTTTGGCGCTTCGGTCGAGATGACACTTTTGGTTTGGTGCTTCTTGTCTGCTTGGCGCTAAATCGTCTGGGTCTTTGCGGGAAGCTGTGGCGGTAGGTTGGTTCTCGTGATGGGGAAATGGGGTGGAGACGCAGATCTCTCCACTACGCGGCTTCGCCGCTCCGGTCGAGATGACACTTTTTGGTTTGGCCATTTCTTCCCGCTCTGCGCTTTCTTACCCGCCTGGCGCTCATCCATAGCCCGTTTTTCAGTTTCTTACTTGGCGTTTCATGGGAAGTTTTGCTTCGGGCATTTCGAGTGTAGAGACGCCCACGGCCCCGCAGGCTGTGGGATGGGTGGCCCGATCGCGGGGAGTAAGAGTCCCGGTCTACTGGGGCTGAAGCGTCAGGGTGTGGCGGGTGGCCGCGTTGACGGCGGGTGTGGTGAAGGGCATCGGGAAGGTGGTCCCGTTGTACCAGGCGGGCCACTGATCCATGAACCAGGGGCTGGCCAGATTGCCGGACTCTCCTAGGACGAGATTGAAGGTGGATCGGTCGATGTCGGAGAGGTCGGCGGTGAAGCGCTCGGAGGGGCCGAAGGTTCGGCCTACCTGCTTGATGGTGCTGGTGTCTCCGCTGAGCGGTTTGACGCCGGTGCCGATGGGAAGGTGAATGAGCGCGCGCAGGAAGGCAGAGCGGGAGAAGACCGGGTGCTCGAGGTCGATGGGGTAGGCCTGCCCGTGCTGCCAGCGGGAGAGATCGCTGGGAGCATGGGCGTCGGCGAGGCCGCGGTCGACGGCCGCGGTGAGAAGCTCATTCCAGTTGGTGTAGCCGGGTGGCAGCCAGCGATCGGGTGTGTGCATGATGATCTGCTCGGCGGCGTAGCTCTTCTCGCCCCAGGTGTAGAGCTTCCAGAGGGGAAGGGAGTCGCCCTGCACGTCAGTCTGGAGCTGCGAGCCGAGACGGGGCTCGAGCAGAAGCCGCCACAAGGCCTCGCGGGCGGCGTTGACGATGGGAGGCGCGGGGGAGCTGGCATCGACCTGCCCGTTCCAGTTTCGCAGCAGGTCGGCGGCCTGGTGGAGGCGCTTGTCTTTGGTCGTGGAGTGGTCGATGGAGTAGGCGAGCCGCTGGGCGATGTTGTGATCGAGATCGGAGTAGACGTCGGTCTGGAGGGTGAGCATGTCGGCCGCAGTGAGGTGTTCGCGGCTGAGGAGGACCTTCCAAATACGCTCGTTGCGGTAAGGCGCGGCCCAGTTGAGGGTGAGGGTGTAGGGATAGGAGTCGGGCGAGATACGGGCGTTCGCGGTGGCGAGGACGCCGTTTGGAGGATCGAAGGACTGCGGCAGTTGCACGAAGGGAACGTAGCCGAGCCAGTCATAGTGCCCGGTGACCGCATCGACGGGTACAGGGCTGAGCGGACTGGATGGCGGGGTCGACGGAGCAGCAGTCGCGGCAGCCCCCGAATCCGGGGTGGATGGGACAGGCTGTGGAGAGGGTGCCGGGGGTGGCGTCGTTAGAGATGAATGCGCGAGAGGGTTTCCGCGGATGGGGATTGCGCCTACGGCGTGGTAGCCGATGTGCCCCTGATCGTCAGCGTAGACGACGTTCTGAGAGGGGCCGCCGAAGTCGGCGAAGGCGGCGAGGAAGCTGGGCCAGTCAGTGGCCGAGGCGATGTGGAAGAAGGGAGCGGAGAGAGTCGATGGATCGTAGATGGTCCAGCGCAGCGCTAGGGATCGCTTCTCGGAGGGGAGGAGGGGAGAGATGATGGGGGTGGGTTCACCGCTGTGGAGGGTTGAGGTGACATCGAGCTCGACGTCAGGTTTGCCGCGAACGTGGATGATCTCTGTCTGGTGCAGGATGGAGTGCCAGGCGCCGTCGGCTGATTCGAACTCGGCTGAGGAGCCGGAGCCGCGGAGATGCTCGATGAAGACATCCTGAACGTCGGCGCCGAGGTTGGTAAAGCCCCAGGCGATGTGGTCGTTATGGCCGACGATGACGAAGGGGAAGCCGGGCAGGGATGCTCCCGCGACGTGGAAGCTGCCGGAGGCAGCGGGAGCGGCGAGGTCGGTCTGATACCAGGTTCCCGGCACCGAGAGCGAGAGGTGCATATCGTTGGACAGCAGCGGCTTTCCAGTGGCGGTGCGGGTCCCGGAGACAGCCCAATCGTTGGAGCCTGCAACGCACCCGTCGCAGGCCGGAGTGCGCAGAGCCTGGGACAGCGCGAGGATATCGGCGGGGGACGCGCCGGGCAACTGGGGGCGGCGGAGCTTGGTTTGGGACTCGTCCAGCGGGATGTCGGGGAGCTCCTGAGGAGCGGTGAGATCGACGACGGGCTGTTCGGGCGGGTGGTCGCGCCAGGAGCCTACAGGATAGAGATCGTCGACGAGCTGCGGCGGGAGGCGCGCGGTGATGGCCTCGCGGCTGAGACTGGTGGCGAAACGGTTGGTGAGGTCCTGATACATGACCAGTCCGATGAGGATGGAGTCGCGAGGGGTCCAGGGGGCCGGACTGTAGCGCAGGACACGAAACTCGAGGGGAAGGTGGTTCTGCTGGATGGCGATGGAGGCGTTGACGCCACGGGCGTAGGCCTCGAGAAAGTGAAGCTGCTCTTTGGGGAGGGCGGAGACGGCGCGGTCGGCGGTGGCGCGAAGCTGCAGGAATCGCTGGATGCGGTCGTGCTGCAGGAGAGACGGCCCCAGGATCTCGGCGAGATTGCCGGCTGCGTGGCGGCGGAGGAGATCCATCTGGAAGAGACGGTCCTGCGCGGTGACGAAGCCCTGAGCGAAGACCAGATCGTCCATGGAGGCGGCACGGATGTGGGGAACTCCGTGAGCGTCGCGCTGAACGGCGACCGGAGCGGAGAGGCCGGGAACGGCGAGAGCCCCTTCGATCTGCGGGAGCGAGGATGTGAGGATGTAGTGAACGTAACTGCGGGCGGCGAAGAAGGCCGTGAGTCCGAGGATGAGCAGGATGGAGAGGCCGATGGTGAAGTACCGTGAGAGGCTGTGCGGCTGGGCAGAATCGTCGCGTCGTCGACGCTTGATCAGGATCGGCTCATCTTGGGGCTGAGGAAGACTCATCGTGTTATGGAAAGTCTAAATGCAGGGCGATGGTGGAACGGAAGGCTTTGCTGTGCACTGCTGCGGAAGAGAGCGCGACACGAGGGGGGCAAGTTTGTTTTACTGAGGTCGAGACAGCACATACAGATAAAAGGGGAGAGCCACTTTGGAGTCAGTCGTCAGTCTGCATGCAGTAGAGAGAGTCGGGCTGCTGCTGCTGCTTATGGTGGCGGGCTTTGCGGTGATGGCGCATCGGCTGAAGGTGCCGTATCCGATCGTGCTGGTGCTTGCGGGGCTGGTTCTGAGCTTTGTGCCTCACATGCCGAAGATCCCGCTGGATCCGAATCTCGTATTCGTGATCTTTCTGCCGCCGCTGTTGTATTCCGCGGCGTGGACGGTCTCGTGGAGGGACTTTCGGAAGAACCTGCTGATCATCTCCTTTCTGGCAATAGGGCTGGTCGGGTTCACGGTGTGGGGAGTTGCCGAATTTTCAGACCACTTCATTACAGCGCTCGACTGGAAGGCGGGATTCCTGTTGGGTGCGGTGCTATCGACTACGGACGCGATTGCAGCGACGTCGGTGGCGAAGACGCTGGGACTGCCGCGCCGTATCGTGGACATCCTCGAGGGCGAGAGTCTCTTGAACGATGCGACGGGCCTGCTGGCGCTGGAGGTGGGATTGCGCCTGCTGGAGCAGGGGAATCTTCCGTCGGTGGAAGAGGGAATATTCCGGCTGATCTACCTGATCCTCGGAGGGCTGGGGATCGGGTTGCTGATCGGCTTTATCGTCTCGAAGTTCGAGCGCTTCATCGATAACGGACCGATCGAGCTGGTGTTGAGCCTGATCATTCCTTATACCGCCTACCTGGCGGGCGAGGAGGCGAAGGCTTCGGGCGTGCTCGCAGTAGTGGCGGCAGGACTGTACCTGAGCCGGCAGAGTGCGCGGCTGTTCTCACCCGCGGTGCGGATCCAGGTGATGGGCGCCTGGCAGGCGATGACGTTTGTGCTGAACGGAATCGTTTTTCTGCTGATCGGGCTGCAGATTCCGTATGTGCTGGCAGGAATCCAGGGCGGGTTTACCCGGCTGACGCTGGTAGAGTATGGCGCGATCTTCAGCGGGATGCTGATTGTGCTGCGACTGGTATGGGTGACGCCTGCGATCAGATTCTCGAACGCAATGCGGAAGTGGCGGTATCCGCAAGAAGAGGACATTACGCAGCGGGAGAGCTTCGTCATCGGATGGACGGGCATGCGGGGCGTTATTGCGCTGGCTGCCGGTCTCTCGATTCCGGAGTTCATCAACGGAGTGGAGTTCAGACAGCGGAACCTGATCGTCTTTCTGACTTACTCGGTGATCCTGGTAACGCTGGTGCTGCAGGGACTGACGCTGCCTTCGGTGATCCGGGCATTGGGGCTGGCGGGAGAACATGGAATTGAGCCGGAGGAGCGCTATGCTCGCGAACAGGCGATCAGGAACGCAATCGCTTATCTGGAAGACGGGAAGCGTCAGGCGGCGGACGGTCTTGAGCATGCGTACGAGGACCTGATCGATCGCTACGAGCACAGACTGGCCGAGGTGAGCGACGAAGAGGATCGTGAGGCATCGAAAGCAGAGGTGTATCACGCGCTAAGTCGCGCGGCACAAGCAGCGGTGCAGGTGGAGCGGACGACGATCATCGGGCTGCGAGATGAGGGACGGATCAGCGATGACGTGCTGCGAAGGCTGGAGCGCGAACTGGATCTGGAAGAGACAAGGTTCGAGCTCAAGAAGTAGGGGTCGAGGCAGGTGGCAAGGTCTCCGCGGTGGTTTCTAGCTGATGCGAGAGTGCAGGCATCTGGAGGGCGTAGCTCTCTTCGGGCCGTCGCTGCGAGAGGTGGATGACGGCGACGAGGAGAAGGAGCGGAATGAGGCAGAAGATGCTGCCCTCAGGGCCTGTGGCTCCGCCGCTCAGCAGGGGAGCGCCGACGGGATGGGTCTGGAGCAGGCGGTGATCGAAGAGCGCCCCTGAGTCGGAGACACCGAAGAGTACGGACTGGCCATAGTCCCAGGCGGCGTGCAGACCGATGGCCCACCAGAGCGATCCCGTTCGCCAGAGGCTGAAGCAGAAGACGAGCGAGGCTGCGCCGGCGCAGATGAGGCCTGCGGGGCTTTCCCCGGGATTGGATCCGTGAACGGCACCGAAGCCGAAGGAGACGACGACTGCGGCGATCCAGAAGCCGACGGTGCGGGGATCGGGGTCACCGGGAAGAAGCGGTGCGACTCCGGAGAGGCCGCGGGCGAGGGTGTATTGGAGATAGCCGCGGAAGAGATACTCCTCAAAGAGTCCGATGGCCAGAAAGCCAGGTATCCAGAGCAGAAGGTAGCGGGCGACCTCGGAGCCGAAGAGGAGCCGCTGGTCGATGATGAGCAGGCCGGAATTGAGGAGGATGAAGACGAGGAGCGAGATCGCAATCAGGCCGGTGACGACGCCGTAGAGCATACGCGAGGCTTTGCGGCTGCCTCCAAGACCGTAGACGGCGAGCGGACGGTGTTCTACCCGGGACATGATCACGGTGACGATTGCGATGGCGAGGAAGGCGGTGGCCTCGGAGAGGAAGACGGACAGCGGTCCCGGGGTGTGCTCTACCGTGTGGGCGGGAACGAGATGCGTGATGCGAAGCGCTGAGGAGAATCCCCACATGAGCGCGAGGAAGAGGATGAGGGCAATCAGAAGGCTCCACCCGGCGCGCAGACCAAAGGGGCCGAAGAAGATGCGCGAGAGCGGATGCTGCTCCTGGTCGATGGGGATGATCTCGGACAAACGGGCCTCTTCTCCTGGTTTTCAGGAGAGAATACAGGAAGCCGTGCATCGAGGGGAGCGTATCTCCAGAGGTGCGGGGCTTTGATCTCGGGGAGAAGATCTGGTGCGAAGATAGCTTCCGCACTCGACCAGTTGCCGATGACGATGCCTGCGGGACTTGAGGACTCGTCGAGGGGATCGGATATGCTAGAGGCTTCGGACGCGGCCATGATTGCGTTCGTCTCATGAGGGATTTCGTTTGGATTGCAAGGTCTTTTATCACGATAAGTGTTTCGATGGCGCATGCTCGGCGTCGGTGTTTACGCGGTTTTACCGGGAGTGCATAAAGACGGGTACGGAGTTCGCGTATCACGGCCTGGTGCACCGGGCCGGTGCGCTGTTTGACGAGGGCGAGTTTATCGACGGCGACAATGCGATCGTCGACTTCAAATACTCTTCTTCGAAGAAGGTGACGTGGTGGTTCGACCATCACCTGAGTGCATTTCTGACGCCGGAGGACCACGCGGATTTTCAGCGGGGGCAGGCGGACGGCTCAGAGACGATGCGGAAGTTCTACGACCCCAACTACATCTCGTGCACGAGCCTGATTGCACATATCGGTGCGACGAAGTTCGGCTTCAATGTAGAGCCGTTGCAGGAGCTGATCTACTGGGCCGATATCGTCGACGGGGCCAAGTACGATAACGCGACAGCGGCGGTCGACATGGCGGCTCCGGCGATGAAGCTGACGATGGTGATCGAGAGCACACAGGATGCTTCGTTAGGCGAGAAGCTGATTCCGTTACTGACGGAGATGCCCCTGCAGGAGGTGCTAGACCAGCCGTTTGTGCAGGAGCTGCTGGGACCACTGATGGAAAAGCACAGGGCATCGCTCGAGCTGATTCGCGAGCGCGCCTCGATGGAGCGAGGCGTAATCACGTTCGATATCACTGATCATCCGACCGAGGGATACAACAAATTTATTCCGTATTATTTATTTCCGGATGGGACGTACAATGTCGGCCTGAGTAAGTCGTCCTTCCGGACGAAGGTGGCTGTGGGAACGAATCCCTGGACACCGCTGCCTGCGGAGAAGCTGGCGAACCTGGCCACAATCTGCGAGCGCTATGGCGGCGGCGGGCACGCCAGGGTGGGGGCCATCAGCTTTCCTCCGGACCGGGAGGAGGATGCACGCAAGGCGGCACAGGAGATTGTTGCCGAACTGCGGGCGCGAGAGACGGCCGGCTGAGCGGGAGAAGCAACCGGAGTCGGACGACGATGCTCAGAACGCCTGGAGGTCTGAGATGAATCCTGTCCTGTGGGGTGGAGTTGTCGTTGTTTTGCTGATCGTGATCGCCGGGGTGACGATGAGCAAGACCAGATGGGGGAGATCCGGGCTGGATGAGCGCCCGACCGCTCTGCCTCACAACCGTGGCCGTGTCAGTGGACATGATGATGATTAGGCCAGTTCATCTCCGAATTGCTTGAGCGGTTGTGTTCCTGCATGAGAAAACCGCTGCGCCTATGGACTGCGGTTCGCGCTTCCGCGCGAATGGCCCACTCATGCGATGGATCCGCATGAATGGGGCATCCGGCCGATCCATTAAAGTACAAACTGAATCCTAAACCATAGGCCCGGTGGTCAAATGAGATTCAAGATGCGACTCATCTTCACGCTATTCATGATGTTGACGGTCGCAGTCACTCAAATGCCTGCTCAGACAAACGAAATTGAGAATCTTTTCCGCGACCTAAGAGCAAAGGCCGCTGCCGGAATAACGAACACCGACGAAGCTGATCCCGTACTCGACCGATTCGCGCAAGCTAGTAGAGAAACCGTTGCAGGAGACCTGCCGGTGATTCTCAACGCAACCAGCGATCCCCATGCCTCCGTCCGTGGTATAGCAGCGTTGGCCTTATGGAAAATAACAACTCGTCCTGACGGTCAGGCATTACTCTCAGCACAAACCGCGACATTCACCGCACTTCTTACTGACCCGGATATTCCAATCAGAAGAATTACCGGGTTGGCGATCGATAATTTGCGATTGGACGCCAACTCGCCACTCGTGCCAGTTCTCCAAAACTATCTCGCCAGAGAGGACGCCGTCTCAACCATTGGCGCGGGCGTAGCTACGCTGCTTATAAAAGCTGCTCCGAACGATGCCAATAGTACAAATGCTGTTGTGCAATTCATGAGACGCACGGATCAAACCTCAGCTAGTCGCAGTACCTTACTGAACGCTATCGCCCATGTTGCAAGGTCCCACAACCGCGCGATCGGAAAGGAAGTTGCCCGTTATGCGGATGATCCCGACGAACAGACGAGCTCCCTTGCAATAGAAACTCTCCAATCGATGGGGAAGGATGTCGTTTTAGATAATCAGCAGTCTCTTTCCCGAATTGCGGCGGATACCGGAAGGACGCCGAGTGTGCGCGCCGCAGCGACAAAGGCACTCTCGGCAGTTCCTCAAAGTTGAAATCAGCGGAAGCTCATCACGCCTAGACCCCAAGGTTAACGAGTTAGCGCCACAACATAGCCCTCTCTCCTTCGCCAGTGAGTGCGGCGCCTGAATTTCAGCAGCCGGAGCAAAATACTGGGGTTCTTCGGCTCTGCCTCAGAATGAGGATTGTTTAGGCTACGGCTTGACCTTGGAGAAGAGGTCGAGCTTGCTGATGTCGTTGAAGATGACCATGGCGGCGAAGACCAGGATGCAGACGAAGGCGACCTGGTAGACGCGCTCCTTGAGCTGCTGGTTGAGGTCGCGGCGCATGATCGATTCAACGACAAGGAAGAGGAGCATGCCGCCGTCCAGAATGGGGATCGGCAGCAGGTTGAAGATTCCCAAATTGAGCGAGATGTACGCCATCAGGCCGATGATCGGCATCCAGCCGGGCATGGACGCGGCCTGGTGGATCTGCTGGCCGATTCCGATGGGACCGGAGAGCGAGCGTACGGAGACCTGCCGGGTGAACATCCGCTTGAGGACCTCGACGATCAGCATCGAGCCTTTCTTGTTGTAGTCCCACGACGCGGCAAGGGCTTTGCCAAAGGGAAGCCGCTCAACCTTAACCGGAGGCTGAACCGGACGGAAGCCGAGACGGTAGTCCTTGGTTCCGTCGCCGACCTCGGCAAACTGTGGCGTGATCTGGATGGGCACCGACTGACCGTCGCGCAGGACGATCAGAGAGGCGGGCTTCCCGGCCTGATCCTGCAGGTATGCCAGGAGGGCGGGAACAGAGTGAAGCTGGAGGCCGTCGATTGAGGCGATCTGGTCTCCGGGTTTGAGGCCTGCGCGAGCCGCCGGCATGTTGGGCTCAAGCGCATCGACCTTGACCGGAACGTTCTGCATCTTGGGGATGAGACCGAGAACGTCGAGCGAGAAGTTGTCGGGACCGCCCTTGGATTCCACGAAGAGCTTCGTATCGACCCTCTGACCGTCGTGGAGATACGAGAAGGGGATGGTCTGGTTGAGATTGAGGAGCGAACGGATTGCGACCTGATCCCAGGTGGGGTTCTCGACGGTGTCGTAGTGGACGATCAGATCGCCGGAGTGGATCCCGGTACGGGAGGCGGCGGTATTGGCGGGAATGTAGTCGGTGCGGGCCGGGGCGGTGACGTACTCCTGCACCTCGTTGTGCAGCATGGAGACGCCGGTCATGAGGCCGAAGGCCAGGATAAAGTTGGCGAAGGGGCCGGCTAGGGCGACCAGCATGCGCTGCCAGCGGGGATGAGCGTTGAAGTCACCCGGGTCAGTGGGGGCCTCGCCCGGATTGTCGCCGGACATCTTGACGTAGCCGCCAAGTGGGAGCAGAGAAAGGCGATAGTCGGTTTCGCCGCGGCGGAAGCCGATGAGCCGTTTGCCAAAGCCGATGGAAAAGGTCTCGACGCGGATGCCGCAGAGCTTGGCGACGGCAAAGTGGCCGAACTCGTGGACGAGCACCATGATGCCGAGCACGATACCTAGTTGAATGATTGTAGACATGGGAGAGAAGGGACCTCGCTCGGAGAATCGATACGGCTTATCGGACTACGCCTGAAAACTGGTGAGCGATTACATCACGGGCACACGCTCGCGCCCGAAGATCAGCGTCGAGCACGTCCTGAATAGACGAAGGGCGACGGCCTGAGGTTTGCTGCAACACCTGTTCTATTGTACGTGGAATGCCCAGGAAGGGAATGCGACCTTCGAGGAAGGCGGCGACCGCAATCTCGTCGGCGGCGTTGAGAGCGATGCAAGCCTCGCCGCCGGTTTCGGCGGCCTCGTAGGCGAGTCGAAGACAGGGAAAACGGTCGAGGTCGGGAGCCGAGAAGTCCAACTGGCTCAACGCCGCAAGGTCAAATTGCAAGCCGGCAGCGGGGGTGGCGTCGACCCGTTCGGGATAGGCAAGCGCGTAGAGGATGGGAAGGCGCATGTCCGTTACCGAGATCTGGGCAAGGATGCTGCCATCGATGTACTCGACCATGGAGTGAACGGTCGATTGCGGATGAATGGAGACCCGCACCTGTGCCGCGGGCAGGGAGAAGAGACGGCAGGCTTCGATGACCTCGAAACCCTTGTTCATCATGGTGGCCGAGTCGATGGTGATGCGTTGTCCCATGACCCAGGTAGGGTGCTTGAGAGCCTGAGCCGGAGTAATGTGCTCAAAGCCGGCAAGCGGGGTGTTGCGGAAGGGACCTCCGGAGGCGGTCAGCCAGATCTGGCGAACCTCGGCCGGGGTTCCGCCGCGCATGCACTGGTGCACCGCGTTGTGTTCGGAGTCGATGGGGAGCAGGGCGACGTTGTGCTCCTTCGCCGCTGCCATGATGAGTTCTCCGGCGGCGACGAGGCATTCCTTGTTGGCGAGGCCGATGGTCTTGCCTGCCTTCACTGCGGCATAGGTGGCTTCGAGACCGGCGACACCCACGATCGCGGAGACGACGAAGTCAACCTCGGGAAGGGTGGCGATGCTGACGGTCCCGGCGATGCCGTGGATGACTTCGATGCCGGTGATTCCGGCGGTCGAGAGGCGCTGCTGCAGGGTTGCCGCCAGCTGCTCGGTCGCGACGGAGATGACCTGCGGCCGCCAACGCTGGCACTGGGCGAAGGCAACGTCAATATTCTGACCCGCTGCGAGCGCGATGGGCTGGTAGCGGTCGGGGAAGGACTCGCAGATGGAGAGGGTAGAGGTTCCGATGGAGCCGGTCGAGCCGAGGATTGCGAGCTTTTTCACGAGATCTATTTTCTCAGATACGCGACCTGGAGGACTTTAGAATCTGCCCAGGCCGAAGTAGTCCTTGAGGAGCAGGGCGAACCATAATACCGGAGCGGCGACCAGAAGGGCATCGATGCGGTCGAGGATGCCGCCGTGACCGGGAAGCATGGTTCCGGAGTCTTTTACACCCGCACCGCGCTTGATGGCAGATTCGAGGAGGTCGCCGACCTGTGCCGCCACATTGAGGATGGCCGCGAGGACAAGCGTCTGCCAGATCGGCTCCGTGATGTGCAGGATGAGGTTACCGCGCGCGGTCAGGGCGTCGCTGGCCCCGAGCAGAAGAGAGGCGGCTATAAGGCTGCCGACGATGGAGGCAATGGAGCCCTCCCATGTCTTTCCGGGACTGATTCTGGGTGCGAGCTTGTGCTTGCCGAAGGCGCGGCCGATGTAGAGCGCGGCGATGTCTCCTGACCAGACACAGATCATCAGGAAGACCAACAGCGCGGGGCCGTCTTCCTGCTTCCAGAGCATGGGAACCAGCGTGAGCGGGTAGGCGATCCAGATGAGTCCGAAGATTCCCTGGGCAGTGTCGGGAAGGACTTGAACCAGCGGGGCCCGGAAGCCATTCCAGGTAAAGAGGATAAGGGTCAGCGCGGAGAGCACGGGAAGCTGTGCCTCCACCGGAAAGTTAGGCAGCGTGACGACGAAGGCCAGCGCGGCACCTAAGCCCATCCACCAGACGGGAATACCAAGCTGTGCGTTGTGCGCCTTGGCTCCGACAGCGGCGAGTTTGAGGAACTCGTAGACTGCCAGCTCGGCGACGACGGCCGCCGCCAAGGTGATCATCCAGAGCTGTCCGAAGAAGATGAGGCCGAAGACGAGAAGGATGAGGACGATGGCGGTGAGGATGCGCTTCATGGAGATTCAGACAAGTATATCCACGGTTGTGAAGTAACAGTAATTAAGCATCTTGACGTATCAAGATATATCTTGATACATTTCGATACATGAGAGATCAATATCAATACGAACACGCACAAGGGTTCTGTGGGGGCCGGGACTTCCACAGGATGAAAGAACAACTGCAGGAGCGATTCTGCGCAAACTATGGCGACTTTGGCCGAGGCAGGCATGGCGGTCGAGGTGGGAGAGGCTTCGGAGGGCCGTTTGGGGGACGGATGTTCGGATCCGGCGATCTGCGCTACGTGATCCTGCAACTGATCTCGGAGAAGCCGAGTCATGGTTACGAGATCATCAAGTCGATCGAAGAGCGGCTCGGGGGAACGTATGCTCCCAGCCCGGGAGTGGTGTATCCGATGCTGACCATGCTGGAGGAGATGGGACACATCACTGGAGCTTCAGAGGGATCGCGCAAGCAATACAGCATTACGGACGAGGGCTCCAAGGCTTTGGCCGAGAACAAGGAGATCGTCGATGCCCTGTTCGCCCGGATTGAAAACGTGCGCCAGCAGTCGGCCCGACAGCGGCCCCAGCAGATCGAGCGTGCCCTTGAGAATCTGCGGATGGCGCTGCGGATGAAGATGGGTTCGCTGACGACGGAACAGGTCCACGCGGTTACCGACATCATCGACGCTGCAGCCAAGCAGATTGAGAGGATCGGATGAACTCCTATCGCTATCGCGTAACGGTGGAGAAGCTGTCGGACGCGAAGGGCGAGGCAGTTCACGGCCAGAGCCTCAGCTTTTACACGGCGAACCACGATGACATTCTGGCGATTGTGGAGCGAGTGCAGGCGAAGTTCCCGATGGACGCTGGAACGGCTGCATCGCTCGGCGTGGGGCTGAAGCTCTTCAGCGAGGTGACGCTGACGCGTCGCAACGATCCGCTGTTTGCGCAGATCCGCCCGGCGCTGAGCGAGTTCATTCAGCAATTGAAGCAGTTGCCGGAGAAGGACAAAAGCATAGCGACCGTCTAACCCTTCCTGCTTCAGGTCTCGGTAAGTCGTTTGTGTCTGGTGAGCAAGGTAAGCCTCCAGTTTTTGAGGAGAGACTCAGCCCACCGTTGGGCGCCATCGCAGCGTCCTATTGCAGTGCCCGAGACAGCGGTAGATGCGGGAGAGCGCAGGAATAGCAGAGGTGGGAACCTGCTGCGCTCGTTCGGGCTGGGGATCATCACCGGAGCAGCGGACGACGACTGCTCTGCGGTAGGGACTTACTCCCAGGCAGGAGCGGGGTTCGGCTACGCGTTTCTTTGGACCGTGCCCTTCCTTCCACCCATGATGGTGGCGGTGGTCTATCTCTCCTCGAAGCTGGGACAGGTTACGGGCCAGGGCCTGTTCGCGGTGATCCGGAGCCATTATCCCCGCTGGCTGCTCTACGGGATTATGGCCTGCGTCATCGTTGGAAATACGATTGAGGCGGGAGCGGATATCGGCGGAATTGCGGCGGCACTCCATCTTCTTATCCCCGTCTCTTCAAAACTCTTGGTGGCAGGCGTGGCGGCGGTCTCGCTTGCGCTGCAGCTCTGGGGATCGTACCGGCTGATCTCCAATGTCTTCCGAGCGCTGTCTCTTACGCTGTTGGCATATGTCGCCTCCATGTTTCTTGCGCATCCTGACGTTCATGAGATTGTGAGGGCAATCTTCCGGCCGACGATACGGCTGAACAGGGAATCGCTGGCGATTCTGGTAGCGATGATCGGGACAGCGCTTTCGGCCTACTTGTTTACCTGGCAATCGAACGAAGAGGTGGAAGAGAAGATCGCTACAGGTCAGGTGAAGTTGCGGGACCGGCGAGGAACAACCAAGCGTCATCTCAGGAGAACGGCGGTGGATGTCGCGCTGGGGATGTTCTTCTCGGCGCTGGTGATGTACTCCATCATCATTGCGACGGCGGCGACGTTGCATGCGTCAGGTAAGCATGAGATCGAGACAGCGGCGGAGGCAGCGCAGGCGCTGGCTCCTGTAGCCGGTCACGCGGCCGGCCTGATGTTTACGCTGGGGATTGTAGGGGTGGGATTTCTTGCGATTCCCGTGATGACGACGGGTGCGGCCTATGACGTGTGTCAGAGCCTGGGTCGGAGAGATGGACTCAATCTTAAATTGAGCGAAGGAAAGACGTTTTACGGAACGATCTTGGGCGTGATGCTTGTGGCGGCGGCCATGAATTTTCTGGGGATTAATCCGATGAAGGCCCTGGTGATCGCGGGAATCGTGCAGGGGTTTTCGACGCCTCCGCTGATGTTGCTGATCATGCTGCTGACCAATAGCCGCCGTGTCATGGGGGATAAGACGAACACTCTGCTAGTGAATGTTCTGGGGTGGGGGACTACGCTGACGACATCAGCGGCTTCACTGGCACTTCTCGGGAGCTATCTGAGGTAGCCACCGGAAAGCTGGCGCACATCCCAGCTTCAGCGCCTGGACAACTCCCGTTTGTTCAGCAGCTGAAGCAGTTGCCGGAGAGCAGTGATTGGGAAAGATCTAGGAGCTGAAGACACAATCCTTGGGGTCAACCATTAGCGTGCAAAAGGACCGATTGACGGTGTGCACATACCACCGCTACCATCGCCGTTAACATCCTCGACGTAGACCATTACGGCGTTGAAGGCATCTTCCCCTGGCGTGAGAATGATGTCCCGGTTGAGCACGGGGCCGTCTTTGGGCAGGGCGAGCCATCCTTTGGCCTGTTGGACATAGATAGTGGAAGCGTGACGTGGAAGAGGAAGCCGCTGCTTTGCGTCAATATTGTGGTCGATGATGACGATGGCGCGCGCGGGAGGGCCGCCCGGGTGCATCGTAATTGAGGTCATACTGCTGGATGCGCCACCCTCAGGTTCAAGAGTGCCGGCTAGACCAATTCCCCGAAGCCCCTGCATCTCGTCCGGTGTCGGACAAGAGCCTGGACGGGCGTCGCAGGTGAGGGCGCGGGTGCTGCGTGTGAGTCGAAGGCAGCGCACTGAAACATCTTCGAGATCGTAGCCTTGCTGAACCGCCAGGCTGCGGTAGTGGGCTGCGTCGATGGCTGTGTAGGTTGAAGCCTGATGCTCATCAAGCATACGCAGGATGATTTGAGCTACAAGCTCACTTGCCTCACCGGAACCTTGAGCTGAGGCGAGGGTCAACCACTTGAGCGCTTCAGAGTAAGACGGAGGAAAGATCTTAGACAGTGGCGAGATTTTCGTCTCGGGAACAATCTTCGGCCGCTGATCCATGTTGGCTTGCCACTTAGAGAGGCTGGGTAGTGCGAACGTCTCTTTCGGGACGTACTGTATTCCGAGCATAAGATGCGCTGCGGGATTGCCAGCTTTGGCCTGTGTCAGGAGCTCGGTCCGAAAGCCGAGGAGATCGCCGGTGTAGAGATGTGTGACTGCTTTCTGGATTCCAGGATCATCATCAATGGAGTTCTGCGAAAGCGGTGGCGGTTTGTAGTTTCCCGAAGAACGCGGTTCCAGGTGCGTGAAAGTTGTGTAAGCAGGTTGCGAGACTTGAGCGGAGAATGGGCCAGATGAGATTAACAACACCAAAGCGATCGATGCCAGCAGATGTAACATGCTGAAATGATACGGATGTTACTGTCCTCAAAAAGAAATATCTAACGTCGAGTGAGTTCGCGCGGGGGCTGGAGCTCCGTGGCGATCTCGTTTTCGAGTTCGGAGACGGGCTGGAGGGTGTCGATCTTCTCGTCAGAGTTGTCGCTTAAGCCACCGAAGCGGCGATCGCGGCGCTGGTAGTCTGCGATAGCCTCAAGCAGATGGATTCCGCGGAAGTCGGGCCAGAGCCGGTCGGTGATGAAGATCTCCGAGTAAGCGATCTGCCAGAGCAGGAAATTCGAGATGCGCTGCTCGCCAGAGGTGCGGATGATGAGGTCCGGATCGGGCATATGCGCGGTGTAGAGGGCTCGCGAGATGGTGGCCTCGTCGAGAGAATCGAGGGCTCCGGCACCGAGCAGGTCTTCAACCGAACAGCCGCGGGTGTGAGCCTCGGTGGTCAGGTCAGTCAAGATGCGGCGGACGGCATCGACGATCTCGGAGCGGGAGCCGTAGTTGAGTGCAAGGGTGAGCGTGGTGCCGGTGTTTTTGGCCGTCGACTCCATCGCCCACTGCATGGTCTCCTGAACCTCTTGCGGGAGGTCGTAGGTGCGGCCGATGTAGGCCATGCGGACGTTGTTGTCGTTCATCCGCTTGACGTTGCCGATCAGGTAGCTCTTGAGGAGCTTCATGAGGAAGGTGACTTCGGACTTGGGACGGCGAAGATTGTTTTCAAGCGAAAAGGCGTAGAGGGTCAGCCAGGGAAGGTTGATGCGCGATGCCGTCTCGACGACGTACTGAACGCTTTCGGCACCCTGTTGATGGCCGAGAAAGCGCTTTAGCGCACGTTTGCCCGCCCAGCGTCCGTTGCCGTCCATGATGATGGCAATGTGCTGGGGAATGCGGTCGGGATCGAGTTGCCGGTAGACACTTTGTTCCTCGGCGGAAAGCTCGTGCACGCGGCTTGGCAAACTGGACGGCAAAAACTACCTCACAAAGCAAGACGCTAGCACACCGGGAAGGGCTGCGCAACGAACCGCCTATGTGGATTGCGGATTGGGAGAGGTTTTGGAGGCGGGAGAGCGGAGGGTGCCGCGCCTGACCTGCTTCCTGCAGGAATGGGTCAGACGCGGCACAAAGGAGGTTACGTACGGCAGCCCGGGGAGGACCTCCGCGTCAGGCGGTGCGGCGGCGGCCTGCGGCCAGTTCGCGAACGTGGTTAAGGAAGATGGAACGCTGCAGGGAATCGAGCTGCGAGACATAGGCAGCGATCTCGGCGAGGAAAGGATCGTTCATGAGCACGGCGGTCTCATCGCGATGCCGGGTGCTGGGGTCGCGCAGCAGGGTGGAGATGTCCACCTGCAGGGCCTTAGCCAGGCGATCGAGCGAAGAGAGGGTGGGCATGGCCTTCCCGTTCTCGATCTTGGAGATGTAGGTTCGCGGCACATTCATGCGTGCGGCGAGCTGGCGCTGGGACAGGTTGCGAACGTGGCGAAGATCGCGCACGGCACTCGCTACCTGCAGGCCTTCGGACGATACGCTGGCTGGGGAAACAATCGAAAGCGGTGCCGGCGTCGGCTCGGGCTCTTCGACCTCGAGCGATTTGTGGCAGCGGCGGCACAGGGAATTGACTGTGCGGAACTGGACCAGGCTGCAGTGGTCGCAGCGCAGGACCTCACGCTGCTCGACGGGTGCCATCATGGTTGCCATAAGTTGTCTTGACGCGGGCGGACCCAGAGCAAGGACCGCGACCCATGTCCGATAACGAAGCATGGGATGTGCCTAGAGTGACACTGGGGTTCCTGAGGAGTCAAGAGGAAAACCGCCGATTCTTAGTAGAATGCCAGAAAAACCCGGAAGGGAACCAAAGTAGTAACTTGTGGAGTGTACCGGGAAGTGTGAAAGCGAAAGGGGACGGAGCATGAACTTTGGACGAGCGCAGGCCATGGAGTTGCTGCAGGAATGGACGAAGAGCGATTCGCTTCGCAAGCACGGCATGGCGGTATCGATATGCACGGAGAGCTACGGGCGCCGCGAGCCAAGCGGCTTGGGCTGAGCGGTGCAGAGGCTGCGGCGTTTGTGGAGCAGTATGCCTGCGCGGGTTTGCTGCACGACATGGACTATGAGCGGCACCCTTCGCTCGAAGAGCATCCGTTTGTCGGCGTCGATCATCTGCGCGAGCTGGGCTGGCCGGAGACAGTGCTCAATGCGATTCTGGCGCATTCGGATTACTCCGGTGTGGCGCGGGAGTCGCACCTGGAGCGTGCGCTGTTTGCATGCGATGAGCTGGCAGGATTTCTGACGGCGTGCGCCCTGGTGAAGCCGACGAAGTCAATCAACGATGTTGAGGTGGCGGGTGTGAAGAAGAAGATGAAAGACAAGGCGTTTGCCCGGGCGGTGAAGCGCGAGGATATTACGGGTGGAGCGGAGCTGCTGGGGATTTCGCTCGAGGAGCATTTGGGGAATTGTTTGAAGGCGATGCAGGAACGAGCAGGGGAATTAGGGCTGGCGGGGAATTAAAAGCTTGCAGTAGATGTGAACTCCTGCAGCAGCATTGTTGCATTCCTGTCTTCGGCCGCCAGAGTCAGGATAGTAGCCGATCTCCAAACTTTTATTATCCAGCCAGCGAATAGTTGTATCTTCCCAGGAACTTGGACCGAAATAGAGATATGCCTCCTCTGAATGCATGTTGTTGCTTGACCGAATGGACACGACCGTGGAATCGCGTCCAAGAAATCCTGCTTCGTATGTAAGGTCGGCGACGTGCTTCCGATCTGGCGATACGAAGACGTGAGGTTTATCCATATAGATCAGCGAACAACCGGCGATCAGAATAGACAATGCGGTGGGAACAGCAAGACAAAGTCCCAAACCGAAAGCTACTTTATGTGCCCATCCTGATGAGAGCCTATTCCGCCGAATGAGTATGGTTGTTGCAACGGTAAGTAAGACCGCAATGGCAAGCAATTCTAATTTCGGTTTCAGAAACATGATTGTTTCCGTGATTGCAACGGTATCAAGTTCAACCCAACTCATTTTTCACTTCCCGTGCGGTTAATTGCAGAACTCGCGCATCTGCGAAATGTCTCTGAGTTGACCCAATGGATTCACCTAATCCGACCGCCCGCGTCGCATCTTCAATCACAATGCATTCGAATCCCGTCGCCGTGCCGTCGATAGCAGAAAAGCGGACGCAAAAATCGTAGGCGAGGCCGCAGAGGAAGAGGCGCTGGAGGCCGCGTTCGCGCAGGTATCCGGCGAGACCGGTGGGCGTGGTGTGGTCATCTTCCAGGAAGGCGGAGTAGCTGTCGATCTCGCGTCGGAAGCCTTTGCGGAGGATTAGCTCGGCGTGCGGGATGTCGAGGCCGGGGTGGAATTCGGCGCCGGGGGTGCCCCGGACGCAGTGATCGGGCCAGAGGGTCTGATTTCCGTAAGCGACCTCGATGGTTTCGAAGGGCTGCTTGCCAGGGTGGCGTGACGCGAAGGAGATATGGTCGGCGGGGTGCCAGTCCTGGGTGAGGATGACGTGCTCGAAACGTCGGCCGAGGAGATTGATGAGAGGGATGATTTCATCACCGCGCTCGACGGCAAGCGCTCCGCCGGGGCAGAAGTCGTTCTGGACGTCGATGACGAGCAGGGCGTCGGTTGGGGTAAGGGTAAACATCTGGTTCTGATGATAAGAGAACGGGTCCGGCCCGCTCGAATGCCCACCTTAGCCGCTGCGCGGCGAAGATGGGGCACCCACTACTTCGGTTTTCCTGCGGTGTTCTGGATCGTCCTGATCCTGATGTCGACCTGTTTGCAGGAGTTGTCCTTGCAGATTCCGGAGATCCAGACCTCACCGTCTCCGAGCATCGCTCCCTGGTCGTTGACGAAAAGGCTTTCGTACTTCTGATTCTCGATGACCTGGCCGATCTGAGGCGTGACGATCTGGTCGTAGCGGGCGATGAAGGCCTGCGGCGTACGGATGGTGACGGCGTGCGGGGTGTGGGGATCGATGGTGATGGGGTAGCTGACGAGTGCGGCGACGGCTGGGGCGTCGTGCTTGCGGGTGGCCTGCTGGAGTGTGGCCATGACCTCACGGAGCTTTGCCGGGTCACCGATGTTGGTGGAGACGGACTGATCGATGGCGGTGGTGTCGGGCTGATGCGCAGGGGTATCGGTCTGGACCGGAGCGGAGGTCGGTTTGTCTGTGGGCTCCTGTTGCGGTGCGGTGGGCTGATGGCAGCTGACCATGGTGGTTGCCAGAGCCAGCAGACCAGCGAGGCAGATTGTACTCCGCATTGAGCCCTCCGCAGAGACAGGGTACAGGATGAGTCGCGCTGGTATGGATCGTAAGCGGCGGCTGCATTGGCTAAGATGCTATGCTGACGAGTCTTTTGAGGGCGGTGGCGATGGCGGAGGATGTGGGATCGGAGGGACGGCTGGAGTCCAGGCTGGACGTCAGGGCAGCACGCTTTGCCTCGAACCGGGCGGCGCTGCTGTCTTTGCTCGAGGGAATGCGCGAGCAGGAGGCGGTGATCCGGCAGGGCGGCGGGGGGAAGGCCATCGAGGCGCAACATGGCAAGGGAAGGCTGACGGCACGGGAGCGGCTGGCGCTTCTGCTGGATGAAGGCACGGAGGTTCTGGAGCTTGGCCTGTGGGCGGCGCATGGCATGTACGAGGAGTTCGGCGGCGCTCCCGGGGCGGGAGTCGTGACCGGGCTGGGGCGGGTGAGCGGCAAGCTGTGCATGATCGTCGCCAACGATGCGACGGTCAAGGCGGGGGCGTTCTTCCCGATGACGGCAAAGAAGGTGCTGCGCGCCCAGACGATCGCGCTCGAAAACCGTATTCCCACGCTATATCTGGTGGACTCCGCGGGTGTGTTTCTGCCTCTGCAGGAGGATGTGTTTCCGGATCAGGATGACTTCGGGCGGGTGTTTCGCAATAACGCGGTGATGAGTTCGCTGGGCGTGCCGCAGATCACGGCGATCATGGGTATGTGCGTCGCCGGCGGAGCGTATCTTCCGGTGATGACCGACAGCGTGCTGATGACCGAGGGCTCAGGGCTGTTTCTCGCCGGGCCATCGCTGGTGCAGGCCGCCATTGGTCAGAAGAGTGATCCGGAGGAGTTGGGCGGCGCGGCGATGCACGCGGAGATCTCGGGCACGGTGGACTTTAAAGAGCCGAACGACCATCTTTGCATCGCGCGGCTTCGGTCGTTGGTGGGGAAGATTGGGGTGAGGCCGGGGGCTCCGTTCAGTGTGGTTCCGTTCGACGAGGGGAAGGATGCTCCGAGGTTCCCGGCGGAGGAGATGTACGGCCTGATTGATCCTGATCCTGCCAAGGCAGCGACGAACGTGTATGACATGCGCGAGGTGATCGCGCGGCTCGTGGATCGGTCGGAGTTCGACGAGTACAAGGCTGATTTTGGGCGCACGGTTCTCTGCGGGTATGCGCGGATCGGCGGTCGAGCCGTGGGGATCGTCGCCAATCAGAAGGTACACCAGCAGCAGACGGTGGCGATGGGGCCGCAGGCGGGGTCGAAGCGCACAGAGTTCGGCGGGGTGATCTACACCGAGAGCGCGCAGAAGGCGGCACGGTTCATCATGGACTGCAACCAGAGTCTTGTGCCGCTGATCTTTCTGCACGATGTAAACGGCTTCATGGTGGGCAAGGACGCGGAGTGGAGCGGGATTATTCGCGCCGGGGCGAAGATGGTCTCGGCGGTCTCGACCAGCGTGGTGCCGAAGATTACGGTGATTGTGGGCGGCAGCTTCGGCGCGGGGCACTATGCGATGTGCGGCAAGGCGTATGATCCGCGGTTCATCTTCGCGTGGCCGACGGCGCGGTATGCGGTGATGAGTGGAGCTTCGGCGGCAAACACGTTGGTTGAGGTTCGGGTGAAGCAGATGGAGCGCGGCGGGAAGCATCTCTCCGAAGCCGAGAAGAAGGCAATCTTCGAGGAGATCAAGGCGACCTATGACGCGCAGGCGGATCCGCGATACGGCGCAGCGAGAATGTGGGTGGATGCGATTATCGATCCAGCGAAGACGCGCGAGGTGCTGATGACGGCGCTGGAAGCTTGTGCGGTCAATCCGGAGGTAGCGAAGTTTAATCCGGGGGTGCTGCAGACATGAATGTAGAAATCCCAAAAGACCAATTTTATTTTGCAGCTCAATATCAAAAGATGTCGGACTCCGAACTCCTCCGTCTTGCAGCCGAAGGTGGATTTATAACCGAAGCGGATGCGGCATTGCACGCAGAATTGGCCCTCCGCCATCTTTCTGCGAAAGACGTTCGAGCGATGCAGCATGAAATGCTGCAGGGAAAGCTTCAAAGTCAAGTAGGTAGTAACCCATATAACCGTGGTACAGGTTTGCGATTTAGAGGTAGTAAGTCTTTATCCGAAAGCGGGAAAAGTCGAACTATTGGAATTGCTACTCGATGGATTGAGGTCGCATATATGCCACTCATTCCAATTGGTTCTTATAAGGTCATGTGCTCCAAAAGAGATGGATCGACAAAGGTGGTTGGAAAAGTAGACCTTCAGTGGGACCAGGTGTGTAACGGCTGGGGACGTGCTCTCCTCGTAGCCTCATGTTACGTCGCACTCATCGCGACAATTATGCTGTGGGAGAGATTCAAAAGCTAGAACGTTCTCTGCGGGGCTGGATTCCGTCAAAGGCAAAATACAGGGATTCTTCGGCTTCGCCTCAGAATGACGACATGATGTGTGTCTGGAATACGAAAGGATGTTGTTGTGGCGAATGCTGTAAAGATTATCGAATGCCCGCGCGATGCATGGCAGGGCCTGCCCTTGCACATTCCTGCTGAGGTAAAGGCGGACTACCTGCGTGTGCTGATTGCGGCGGGTTTCAAGCACATCGACGCTGTCAGCTTTGTCTCGGCGGGTGCGGTGCCGCAGATGGCGGATTCCGAGAAGGTGCTGGACTATCTCGATCCGCCGGACGACACCGAGATCATCGGGATCGTCGTGAACGCTAAAGGTGCTGACCGCGCGATCAAGACCGATGCCGTAAAGACGCTAGGGTTTCCTTATTCCATCTCACCGGAGTTTTTGAAGCGCAACCAGAACCAGACGCCGGAAGAATCGCTCGAAGCGCTGGAGCAGGTCGGGACGCTGGCCTACAAGGCCGGGTTGAATGTGGTGGCGTATATCTCCATGGCGTTTGGAAATCCCTATGGAGATGCGTGGTCGATCGATGAGGTGGTGGATGCCTGTGACCTGCTGGTGGATTCCGGCGTGACGCAGATATCGCTGGCCGATACGGTGGGCATGGCGACTCCGAAGCTGATCGCCGATGTCGTGAGCGACGTGATGGCGGTGCATGACGGAATAGAGATCGGCGTCCATCTGCATGGGCGTTACGAGAGCGCTCGCGAGCTGGTTCGCGCAGCGTACAACGCCGGGTGCCGTCGCTTCGACGCGGCGATTGGCGGGTTGGGCGGCTGCCCGCTCGCGCAGGATGTATTGGTGGGCAACCTGCCGACCGAGATGGTGTTGGAAGAGTTACGCGCGCTTGGCGCCGAGCTTCCATCGATAAGTCCGCTTGACGCTCTGCAATCCGCAAACGCGGAGATTGCGCGCAAGTACGGAGCCAAGGTGCAATAGCGCTGCGACTGCTGTAGGATTCGGTGCGGGTATGAGGGGATGAAGGATAGATGAGCTACAAGACGATCCTGGTAAGTGAAGAGAACGGCGTCAAGACGATCATGCTCAACCGCCCGGCGCGCCGCAACGCGATGACTCCGGAGATGCAGGAAGAGCTTATCGCCGCATTGCAGAAGGCGGCCAATGGCCATTGCCGCGTCGTCGTTCTGAGCGCGGCGGGGGATGCCTTTTGCGCGGGACTGGACCTGGTGCATCTGCAGCAGATGGCCGATAAGTCTGCCGCAGACCATGTGGCCGATGCGGAGCGGGTGGCCCGTCTGTTTCGAACCTTGTATGAGCTGCCGAAGCCGACGATTGCGATGGTGCAGGGACCTGCGATCGCAGGCGGGACTGGACTGGCGACCATCTGCGACTTCACGCTTGCGTCGCCGGGAGCGAAGTTTGGCTTCACCGAAGTCAGGATAGGTTTCGTGCCTGCGCTGGTCTCCGCGTTTCTGACGCTGCAGGTGGGTGAAAAGCGTGCGCGCGATCTGATGTTGAGTGGAAGGTTCTTCTCCGCAGAAGAGGCTGAGGAGATGGGGCTCGTGAATGCTGTCCTGCATCCAGAGGAGCTTGCACAGCACACCTATGCGCTCGCCGAGAAGTTGAAGGCGAACAGTCCTCAGGCGATGGCTGCCACCAAGCGCCTGATGGCGAAGCAGAACCAGGCGTGGCTCGACATGGCCATCGCACATGCGATGACGGCCAATGCCGAGGCCAGGGCGATGCACGACTTTCAGGAGGGCGTGGCGGCCTTCCTGGAGAAGAGAAAGCCCGTCTGGGAGCGCTAGCCGCTCTGTTCTTCGATAAACTGGAGAGATGACCGAAGGAACAGAGAAGAAGCCCGTGACGAGCGAGTCACGAGTGCGGGTTCGCTATGCTGAGACCGACCAGATGGGCGTCGTCTATCACGCCAACTATCTGGTCTGGTTCGAGGTTGGACGAGTCGACTTTATTCGAAGTATGGGCATGGACTACCGCTCCATGGAGCGGGAGGACGGCCTCGGAATCGCCGTAGTCGATGTCTCGGCGCGGTACAAGTCTCCGGCACGCTATGACGACGAATTGAAGATTGAAACGCGCCTGACGGCCGCTCGCGGTGCTGTCATCAAGTTCGCATACAGGGTCATCAGGGTGGAAGACGACGTTGTGCTGTGCGAAGGCGAAACGATCCATGTCGTCGTTGACAGAGAGATGAAAAAGCAGTCCCTGCCCGAGAAATATGCCAGTCGTTTTTCAGCGAGGCTCATCTAACTCCTAAATTCAAGCTAGAAGGTGCTGTGTCTGAAGCAACGGCGCCGTGAGGATAAATGACGATGAGCACTGATAAGAAGGTTGCGCTGATCTCCGGCGCGAACAAGGGAATCGGTCTGGAGACAGCCCGTCAGCTGGGGAAGAAGGGAATCACGGTTCTTCTGGG
The DNA here is from genome assembly GCF_036877565.1 of Edaphobacter sp. HDX4. Classification (NCBI taxonomy): domain Bacteria; kingdom Pseudomonadati; phylum Acidobacteriota; class Terriglobia; order Terriglobales; family Acidobacteriaceae; genus Edaphobacter; species Edaphobacter sp. HDX4. The sequence goes on along the minus strand of NZ_JAEDXW010000011.1, from coordinate 29,754 downwards.
GGCTCGCGATCTTGCCCGGGGCGAAGCTGCAGCCGAAAGCCTAAAGAAGGACGGTATCGACGCGAAGGCGATCAAGTTCGACGTCGTCAATACAGCGGATATCAAGGCTGCTGCCGAGAAGGTGGAGAAGGAATACGGAAAGCTCGACATCCTGATCAACAATGCGGGCGTTATGACTGAGCCGATCGGTGGCAATAACAGCTCGACGGTTTCAGAGCAGGTACTCCGCGACACCTTCGAGACCAACTTCTTCTCCGTCATTGCAGTCACCAACGCGTTTCTTCCGTTGCTCAAGAAGAGCGATGCAGGCCGGATTGTGAATGTCTCGAGCATCCTCGGTTCTCTTACGCTGCACGCTAACGAAGGTTCGCCGATCTACGGCGCCAAGGCGCTCGCGTATGACTCTTCGAAGACGGCGCTGAACTCGTACACCGTCCACCTTGCCCATGAGCTCAAGGAGACTGGCATCAAGGTGAACTCCGCGCATCCCGGCTGGGTAAAGACGGATCTTGGCACGGACGCTGCGCCGATGGACGTGGTGGACGGCGCAAAGACGGAAGTGGAGTTGGCGACCCTGGGTCCTGATGGCCCGACGGCTGGCTTCTTCCACCTTGGCGAAGCGATCAGCTGGTAAGCATCTCCCGCGGCTTGACGTGCCTGCGGATAAATTGGACTGTATCTTCAAGCGGCGTGCCGGGGCCAAAGATGGCCGCGACGCCGCTTTCCTTCATTTGGGGAAAGTCTTCCTGGGGGATGGTTCCGCCAAGAACGAGCAGGATGTCATCGGCGTGCTGCGCCTGCAGCAGCTCCGCAATGCGGGGAACGATGGCATTATGCGCACCCGAAAGAATGGAGAGCCCGATACAGTCCACGTCTTCCTGGATTGCAGCCGAGACGATCTTCTCCGGAGTCTGACGCAGGCCGGTGTAGATGACCTCCATGCCGGCATCGCGCAATGCCCGCGCGATAACCTTGGCACCGCGGTCGTGACCGTCCAGGCCCGGTTTGGCGACAAGGACGCGGATAGGTGAGGGGCTCATTCGAAGAGAGTATACGGTTTGGAAATCGACCGCGAGTTCACTTAGGTTGTAGATCGTGCCTGCTCTGTGTCTGCTGGCCGGTGGCAAGAAAAGGGATTTTACGATCGGAGTTTGCGAGGTCGGCGACGGAGAGATAGACGAGACGCGCGATCCTGGTCAGCTTGGGATAGTTGATCCGATCCCACGTGTCGTTCTGCGTGTGATAGTCCGGGTGCAGGCCAGTCTGAAACTCCACCTGGGGGATGTGCAGGGTCGCAAACCAGAAATGGTCGCTGCGGGACCAGAGCGAGTCGGGATCGACGACGTCCATCTTGTAGTCAAGCTTCAGGCCAGCCCGACCGTTTTCCCGATCGATAACCTGGCGCAGAGCGGGGTTATAGCGCGTACCAAGCACGTTGACCATGTTGACGTTGTGATCCGCAGGGGGCGGCCAGTTCGCGTCGTCTTCGTTGCGGCCGATCATGTCGAGGTTAATGGTCGCAACGGTCTGGTTGAGCGGAACTACCGGATGAGTGACGTAGAAATAGGATCCGAGAAAGATGCGCTCTTCGGCGTCATACGCAAGGAAGAGCACGCTGCGTTTGGGGCGGACTCCATTGTGGGTGAGCGCTCTGGCGACCTCAAGAAGGCCGGCTATCCCCGAGGCGTTGTCATCGGCTCCATAGTAGATATGGCCGTTGTAGGAACCCATGTGATCGTGATGTGCAGTCACGATCACAGTCTGAGACTTCAGGCGGGGATCGGAACCCTCCAGCATGGCGACTACGTTGCGTCCTTCGTGCTTTGCCACCCCAGTGTAGCTTTTCGTGAGGCAGGCAGAACTTTGGCGAACCGAAAAGGAATCGGGATGAACGGATTGGTCGATTGCAGCCTGCAGCTGGTCGGCGGTCTTGCCGCTCGGAGCAAGGAGCTGATCGGCGATAGTTCGCTTCACAAGAAAGACGGGAATATCCCACATCTGCCCATCCAGTGCGTAGGATGGCTCTCCTGAGGGCCGGGGGGACGTCGGAGGAATGGGTTTCACGTCGCGCGGTACGCGATCCTGGATGATGAGGACGGCGGCTGCGCCTCGCTTTCTCAGCTCTTCGATCTTGTGCCAGTTGAAGGCGTGATAGCTGTCGAGGGTTCCCATGAACTTCGACCGTGGGTCGTCCGCTTGCGGCTCCCGGGTGAAGACCAGGGCGACCTTCCCTTTGACGTCGACGCCGGAAAAATCATCGTAGGCAAATTCGGGAGCGCTGATGCCGTAGCCGGCAAAGACAAGATCACCACAGCTGGAGGCTGAGCGCAGGCTCTGGCGTGCCAGCGTGAAGTCCTCGTTGAAGCGGAAGCTGTGTTTCTGGCCGTCGACGGTGGCGCTGAGCGTGATGTGTTCGGGATCGGGGCGTCCGGTGAGGATGTCCATCTTCTGGAAGAAGGTGCTATTGTCGCCCATGGGCTTCAATCCGAGACGCAGGAACTCGGACGCAATGTAATCGGTCGCAATGTGGTCTTCAAGGCTGCCGGAGTTTCGGCCTGCCATATCTTCAGAGGCGAGGAAGAAGATGTCGCCCTTGAGATCGTCGACCTTTATGCGATCGGCTCCTTTGAGGATGGCCGGATTTGAGGTCTGAGCAAGAAGCGGGGCAGCAGTCAGCAGAAGAGCGCAAAGAGCGCGACGCAGAGGCATGCGTCCTTTGTAGCATGGAGCGGGCTAAGATCGGCGGGTCGTCTGCCAGGCCTTCGCGTACTTCCAGCTGGTGTAGGTGGAGTGATAGAGATGCAGAAGGAAGCCTTCGCGGCCATCCAGGAAGCCAAGGCGGAAGCCGAAGTTCCAGAGGAAGGTGAAGGTTGGAAGGACGAAGATGTTGTAGTAAAAGCTCCACCACGAGCGGCTGGTCTTGCCCTTGTCGACGATGATCTGGGCGCCAAGGGTGCTGTAGCGGTCCATGTGATCGAGGTAGCTTTCGATCGTGGGATACGCGTGATGGATCAGGTCGTGCTGGAGGATGTCGAGAACGCCGTCGAAGGCGATGGTCTCGTGGACGGGCCGCTCCGTGAAGCGGGCAGGCGGCGCGAAGTTAGCCGCGTGACGGCGAAAGAGTCGAAGCTTCGGGTCGGGATAATAGCCGCCGTGGCGCATCCATGCGTTGAGGAAGAGATTGCGGCGGCGGATCATGTAAGCGTCCGCAGGCGGCCTTTTTCTCAGCAGGATGCGAATCTCCTGCTGCAGCTCGAGCGTTAACTCTTCATCTGCGTCGAGAGAAAGAACCCAGGTTCCGCTGCATTTCTCAATGGCGGAGTTCTTCTGGCTGGCGAATCCCTTCCACGGTTCGAAGAAGACCTTTGCCTCGTAGTCGCGCGCGATCTCGACGGTGCGATCGGTCGAGCCCGAATCGACCACGATGATCTCGTCGGCGAACTGCACGCTTGAGAGAGTCCGAGCCAGATTCTGCTCTTCGTTCAGCGTGATGATTGCAACGGAAAGCGTCTGCCTCGTCGACGGCTCGGCTGCGGCTTCACCGGAGTGACCTGTGGGAAGCTCCGAAGGCGGCTTGAGCGGGATTTCGTGGTCGAGAGGCAATAGAGGGATTGTGACATATTCTGCACAGATGTCCAGACCCGCGCACGTTTTTCATCGAGGCTTCCCCGATTGGAGAGATCAGGGAAGCGTGATGGAGCTGTCACCTAAGTGTTCGCGGAGCAGACGCTGGGTGAGCAATTTGAGATTCTCGCCGGTCCTGGGAAGAACGAAGGCGTGAGCGTCTTCCGACCAGTCCAGTTTGAAGCTGGTGGTGAGGGCGGAGATCCAGATCTGGCGGACGGGAGTGTTGGGCGTGAAGACGAACTTGCTGCCGTCGTGCTCGAAGAGGACGTTGAGAACGCCGTTCTTCTCTTCGGTTTCAAAGGGAATCTCCTCGGCATCGCTCTGTTCTTCGGCGAGGATGAGGGATTGTTTGAGGGATTCCAGAGCCTGGTCAGATTCGCGGCGGAAGGTCGCTTCGTCGAGCATGAGATTAGTTTAGCGGTAGTTCAGGAGATTGCGATGCCTTGGACGGTCTGGGATAGAATGAACGGACATAAGCCGGGAGACAGGGATCCCGGCACTGCAGGAAAAAATGAAACAACGGGATAGAAGGAGCTGTTTTTTGCGCAGAATTCTATTGCCGTTAATCCTGCTGGCTACATCCTCCGCAGCCGAAGGTCAGGACGGTTTCGTTAACGACTTCGCTTCAAAGTGGGAGGCCCGTGCAACCAAGACCCAGGCGGCGCAGCCCAAGTGGGCGGTGCCCATGTTCTCTCCCTTCCCGGTCCTTGCGCAGGTGTTTCGCAGTGACTTCACACGTCAGCGAACCTCCGCCGGCGAGACGGACTGGCATTTTGGCGCCGGCAAGGGCTTCAACCTGATTCCCTTTGCCAACACCCAGATTGACATCCTGGTTCCGGGCTGGGTCATGCATGGCGGCAACGGCCAGCAGGACGGGTTCGGCGATATGACTCTGCTGGGAAAGTACCGCTTTCTCTCAAAGACGGAGAAGCAGGGCAACTACATCCTGAGCGGGGCGCTGGCATGGACGATCCCCACGGGAAGTTACAAGAACGGCTCTGCGAGTTCGGTGCTGCATCCGAGCGTGATTGGCGGCAAGGGCTTTGGAAAGCTGGCGCTGTTCAGCTCGCTTGGCGGAGGCCTGCCGACCTCGCATAGTGCAACCAGCGGGCGGACGGTACAGTGGAACTCTGTCGCGCAATACAAGATCGGGAAGTATTTCTCTCCGGAGCTGGAGATAAATACGACGCGTTACTTCGGCGGAACACGAGACGGGAAGACGCAGACGTTTCTTTCGCCCAGCATCATCGTCGGCAAGCTTCCCATCCGTCGAGTGGAGGGAAGCCGGCTGGGGATCACGGTGGGCGCGGGATTCCAGACCGCTGTCACCAACTTCCACACCTATAACAACGCGTTCTCTACCAGCGTTCGGTTTGTCTTCTAGCCACTCCGTCGGTTTTGTGCAAAATCTTCAAATTAGGGTACTTAGGTCTGGACCAAAACGTAAATTCTTGTAACCAAATGGTTTGCGTGCAAACTATTCAATCCAAATGTCTTATCGATATGAATGAAAGAAGCCCCAGAGTGTTCTGGGGCTTCTTAGTGGTTATTTCAGTTTAACAGGGTAGGGGAAACTGATCGGCAGATGGATCTTGGCCGGTTTGTGCGGCTTACGTGGAAAGTGGCTTGACAGCTTCGGTTTTCAGTAGATCGGAGGGTTGAAGTCTCGGATTGGTCGTCGGCGGCGAGAAGAGTATCTCAGCGGCTAAAGCCGCGTGGAAGTCGCGCAATTTGCGGCACGGCTGAAGCCGTGCCCTTAAGCAAGACGGGTCTCTTCTTTGCGCAAAACGAGCCTGCCCTCAAGCAAACGAGCCCCGCTCTTGCGCAAAACGAAGCGGTGCCATCTGGCAAACGAGCTGCTCCTGTGGCGCAGAAGCGGTGCGGTTTACCGGCTGACGTACACGCATCCTTCATTTTGAAGATGAAGGATGCGTGCGGGCCAAGCACCCGGTTAGCTGGCTGCCTGCAATGCCGGAGTAAGGCGACCGGCTGCACGGAGTGCATCGGTTACATGGCTGCGATGCAGCGCCTGGTGTAGAGCGATAGTGAGAAAGCTGGACCCGAAGGTAGCGAATTCGTGCTCGCGTCCTGCAGGCGGGGCGAGGGTGGGCTTGTCGAGATCGGCTTCGGTGAGGGAGGCGAGGATCTCGAGGTTCCGGGCCCGCAGCTCGCGATATTTTTTGCGAATCTCGGAGAATGGAGGATAGGCGCTGGCGTCCTCCACCGGTTCTGAGTTTTCGCCGAAGAGTTTCTGCCAGCCGCCGACGGGGTTGGTCTCTCCGTAGAGAACTCCCGGGAGAAAGCTTTCGATGAGTGTGAGGTGTCCCAGGACCCAGAGGGGATGGCAACCGCCGTTGGGAGTAGGGAATCTGGTGGGGTCGTCGCTGATCTGATCGAGTGCTCCCATTACGGCCTTATCGGACAGTGTGAGGGCGAATCGTATGGCTTCGGTGGTGTGCATGTTTTCTCCTTCTACCCGCTATTACGGCTGTGGGGTGGGGAAGGATACGGAGATGGTTGGGCTGGAGCGGGACCTATTCTGAATGGATGTGAACTTCCGAGAGAAGATTCCCGGCAGCTGGCGAACCGGAGATCCTTCGACTTCGCCAATGGCGATGAGACAGCCATTGGCTTCGCTCAGGATGACACTGCTGGTAGAAGCTCCGCTCAGATGCATCGACTATGCCTCTCGCGATGAGACTGCGAGGGGTTCCGCTCAGGATGACACCTTGTGTGCAGCCATCGAAGGCTTACACGGCAGCTGCAGCTCGCCAGGATGGATCGATGTCAGCCGAGGCGGCAGCGGCGAGAACCCAGGGGCAGTGCAGGTAGTCAACGACACGAACGATGCGATCGTCTTCGATCTCCGCACGAATGATGGAGTGAGGCGCCCACTGGCCGTTGTGTTGGTGGAGGGTGATGATGACGGGCTGGCCGTCGACGGTGCCGGTCGCCATTCGCCACGGTGTCGTGGAGCGCTGGTAGCGGTCGAAGTACGGTGCGGAGGTGAGTGGGCCAGTGTAGCGGTCGGCGACGAGGAGGCGGGCGTCGGCTGTGGCCAGTTCCCGGATTCCATCCCAGTCGCGGAGGTTGAATCGCTCGACGTAGAGATGGAGCAGGCGCGAGGATTCGGGCTTACGGATACGTGGTGCAGCCGGTTGCCGTGGGAGGGATGCGAGCTTCGATCGTCCGCGACTGAGAGCTGCTTTGACGGCTCCGATGGTGGAATCGATGAGGGCGGCGATCTCCTCGAGCGAGTAGTCGAAGACGTCTTTTAGCAGGACGCAGGCCCGCTCCCGGGGCGCCAGCGCAAGCACGAGATGCTCGATGGACTGCGGAGGGATCGGCTCGGCAGGGTCGGGAGGAAGATAGACCTCCGGCTGGATGGCGGTGGCTTCCGCCTGCTGACGAACCTTACGGCGGCGGAGAAGATCGATGCACCGGTTATGGGCGATGCGGAAGAGCCAAGGGGTGAGATCGCGGGTGTCGTCGAAGGTTTCGAGCTTGCGGTAGGCCTGAAAGAGGGTCTCCTGAACGATGTCTTCGCCGTCCATGACCGAGCCGGTCATGCGGGCACAGTAGCGGTGCAGACGTGGGCGAAGCTGAGGGATCGTCTCAAGGAAGGCGAGGTAGCGTGCGTCGAAGGGGCCGCGGGATTCGAAGACGGAGTCATCCATATTGATCTTTACGCGGCTCACCGGGATAAAGATACGGACTGATTTGTGCCGGGGGAAGCGAACCGCAGATCTTTCGACTTAGCCCCTGGCGGGAGGACCGCCAGGGGCTTCGCTCAAGATGACACTTCTTCGTTGGAGAGAACTTCAGATGGAAGCAACATTAGTTGGAAGGACCTTCAGATGGAAGCAACTTCGGATGGAAGCAACTTCGACGGAAGGGCCTTCAGATGAAAGGACTCCAGATTTAGAAGGGGATGTCGTCGTCGGTGATTCCCTGGTCGGCGTAGTCGGGCTGCGAGGGGGTGCGCTGATCGAAGGTGCCGGTGCTGGAACTGGAGCTCGAGCGGGAGTAGCTGCTGCCACCGGAGGAGGCACCTTCGCCGCGGCCGGGTCCGCCGCCGAGGAGGCTCATCTCATTGACGAGGATCTCGGTCTTGTACTTCTTCTGGCCGGAGTCCTTATCGTCCCAGGAGCGGGTCTGGATCTTGCCTTCGACGAAGATCTGGGTCCCCTTTTTTACGTAGTCGCGGATGATCTCAGCGGTACGGTTGAAGGCGACCAGGTTGTGCCATTCGGTCTTGTCCTGCCAGTTGCCCTGCTGGTCTTTAGCGCGGTCAGCGGTTGCAAGCGAGAAGCTGGCGACGATGGTTCCGCCTGCGGTGGAGCGGATCTCGGGGTCTTTGCCTACGTTGCCGAGAAGAAATACCTTGTTTACGCCTTTTGCCATGAGGAGATACTCCGATTTGTTTCAGTTCTGAAGGTTGAGGATAGCAGATGGGGCGACGGGTCGCTGGAGGCAGGGCCTCTTTTGGCTGAGAGTCATTTGTGGCCGGGAGAGGTGTTCCGCTGGAGCTACCTTAGCCGCTTCGTGGTGAAGGTGGGGCACTGGACCACGGTGATCTCAGCGAGCAGGTGATGGTGGATGCTGATGACGCGCCTGCGTTGGTGCGGTGCCGGTGGAGGGAAAACGCAGATCCTTCGACTTCGCCCATGGCGATGAGACTGCCATTGGCTTCGCTCAGGACGACACTTTCCGAGAGGATGAGTCAGGGAGGCGGGTGAGAGGCTTTCCGTGTCGGCTTTTCTTCTGTCTTTGTGGGGAGGCATGGTGGGCGGACACGGGCGAGATACAGGGATTCTTCGCTGCGCTCAGAATGACGGCTGTATGGGTTGCGATGGCTGTGTGCGGCTGCGATGACTGCTTTTAGCCGGAGGGCGGCTTCTGGCTAAGACGGTGACTGCGGTCGTCTCCGGAGGCCGAGTGCTGGCGGAGGCCTTTTATGGTGTGAGCGAGGTTTATCCGATCTGTTTCCACTCGTAGACGGTGTAGCGAGGGGAGTGGATGGTGGAGTGAGAGTGGTTCCCGTCCAGGTGCAGGGTATCGGGGGAGTCGCCCATGGTGAAGGTCCTGGAGGCATCGCCGTAGAGACGTGCCGAGATTCGTTTGCCCTCGGGAGCCTCTGCATGGAGTCCTACGTCTGCCCAGGGCACGATGCTTCCGGATTTCACGAAGACAGGGATCTTGTCGTGGGCCGCATCGAGCTTGAGAACGGAGCCGCCGGGGATGGCTTTCCCCGTCCAGAAGTCATGCCAGCTCTCACCGGCGGGGATTACGACGGAGCGTGAGGGTTCTCCAGCGAACATGGGAGCCACCATCATGCGATCGCCGATCATATATTGATCGTCAACCTTTTGAAGGGTGGGGTCGCTGGGGTAGTCGAGGATCATCGCGCGGAACGGTGGTGTTCCATCGAGTCGGTAGCGATGGAAGGCGGAAAGGAGATAGGGCACCAGGCTCATTCGCCAGCCGATGATCTCCCGGCATTGGGCTTCGACGTTTTCCCAGTCTTCCATTTGCTGGCCGGAGTTGTTGAGCTCGCGATTGAGCTGATGCCACGGCGGACTTTTGATGTACCAGCCGTTGACCATTGCGAGTGGAGAGAAGACGACGCTCTGCAGACGTCGGAGGAGGTCTTCCACGCTCACGGCATCCCTCACCTCGGGGCACCAGGAGAGGCCGCTGAAGCCTGAGTTTACGAGCGCACGAATGAAGTCGCGATGCCCGTAGAGATCGCTGTAGAGAACGAAGGGATAGGGAGCGGCGAGGGCTCCGCTCGATCGGACGAGATTGTAGGTGGCCTGTTCGCGGGAGAGGAACTGATCCCAGATGGTCTTCTGATATTGCAGCCCGAAGAGGCTGTGCATCTGTTCGCCATCGAGTCCTGAGGGGAACCGGCTCGTCTCGGGGAAGGACCATCCGCCGGTGAAGTCCGAGTTGTCGCACTCGTCCAATTTGAATCCGCTGACGCCGAGGTCGATAAGCTGCGTGCCGTGATAGTTGCCGAAGATCTGTCGCGCTGCCGGATCGGCGAAGTCGGGAACGAGCCCACCCCAGACGCCGTAGTCGGCGGATTTTTTCTGCAGCGGCGGAAAGAGGGGAGAGGCGGGGTGGGTGAAGGCGTGCTCCCAGAGGTTGACCCTGTAGTTGCTGTGCTTGGCTTGTGCGAGGAATCTTGCGGGATCTGGAAATCGCTCCTTCTCCCACACGAACGTGCAGGAGTAGGCGTGGGTTTGCCAGCCCGGCTCGAGTCCGAGCACGTCGCAGGGAATCTTTCGTTCGCGAAATGATCTTGCCAGAGCGAGCGCAGAGTCTTCGGTGGACCTGGCGTCACATCGATACCAGAACCCCAGTCCCCACTCGGGAGGAAGATGGCCTCCGCCGGAGAAGACGTTGTAGCGGCGGACCGCGTCGAGCATGGTGGGGCCGGCAAACAGGTACACGTCGACGCCACGGGTTCGCGGAACTTCGATGGTTACCTGGGCTGCGGCCGCGTCTTCGAGGTTGTGGGTGTAGGCAGGATCGGGGTTCGCACTGGATACGCTGGAGATGGCCTGCTCCGGCTTGGGCCTGGCGTCGCCGAAGTAGAAGGTTGCGTATCGAGCGGTGTCGACCAGGATTCCGACGCCGGCGGTGGTGACGTAGAAGGGAACGGGTGCGTGCGAATCGCCGGTATCGACCTTGGGATCGGCGTTGACCCTGACGACCTTCTTTTTGCCGCGTTGTGCAAAGGAGAGTAACTGCAGGCCTAATCCGTAGACGAGCTCGTGTGGCTGCAAAGGAATCTGCAGAAGACAGCCGCGTTGGGTAACGGAGCCTGAAAGCGGGGAAAGAGGAGGAGTGGAGACGTGAGTGAGGCAGCCGGTCAAATGCGTCGAGCTGGGGTGCGATGTTTCTGCCGGATACCGGCGTGTGCTTTTCGGGGACACCGATGCGAGCCTTCCAGACGCCTGGGTGGACTTCCGTCCAATGCGCGAGTGCAGGGGTTTCGACCGCCATTGCGTGGGCTCCGGCGGGAGCTGCTCCTGCAAGAGCGGTTAGAGCGGCATGCTTGGCCAGAGTTCTACGGGTGATGCTCATCGATCGCTCATCTCTCCAGTTGAGGTTTGGAGAATGCTATCAGTCGCGATCTGTAGTGGGAGGGTCGACCTGATGGAGGGTTTGCCGCTCGCGGAGCGGAATGAGCAGAGAGAAGATGGTTCCGTGGCTTTCAGGTGAGGTGCTGCTGCGGACGCGCATGGACCAGCCATTCTTTTTAATGAGCTCATCGGAGACCCAGAGGCCCAGACCGGTCCCGGTCTCGCCCTTGGTGGTGATGAAGGGCTCGAAGATGGTGGAGAGCAGAGGGGCGGGGATGCCGGTTCCGTTATCGGCGATGGTGATGCGGGCGCGCTTGGCACCTGGATCCAGTGGGCTGCTCTCGACGGAGAGACGGACACAAAGCGTGCCGCCGTTGCGCATGGCGTCGAGAGCGTTACCGACGAGGTTGGCGATGATCTGGCGAAGCTCGCCTACGCTTGCGCGGACGATGACGGACTGAGCGAAGAACTGCTTATCCGCTTTGACGTGGGCCGCAGCAAGCCGGGAGTGGTAGAGGGCCAGGACGGACTCGAGCACATCGGCTACGTTGATCTGCACGGGCTGATTGGGCTCGCGATAGAAGCGCAGGGTGTGTTTGGAGATTTCAGTGACGCGGGCGAGCTCCTGGTCTGCAATGTCGAGGTAGTGGAGCATCTGCGGGGAGCAGGCCTCGCTGCGGATGAGGTAGAGAAGGTTGGTTACGGCCTCGAGCGGGTTATTGATCTCGTGGGCGATACTGGCGGCGAGGCGGCCGGTGACGGCGAGCTTCTCGGATCGACGAAGAGCCTCGTGTGCGCGCTCTACCTGCTGGATCTGGTCGCGGATCTGATATTGACGCTGTCTTCCACGGACGGCCATCTCAACGGTGCTGAGGAGAGTTTCAGGCCGGAGTGGACGCTCAAGAAGAAGGACATTGCCCAGGGGAAGGCGGAGCACGCGGGAGCGCTCGCTTTCAGCGGTGACTCGTCCACCGGAGATCAGAAGAATGAGCGGGAAGTCGGACCAGGGAGGCTGCTGCTCGAGGACCTGCCTGAGCTGATCGATGGCGGTTCCGTTTATGCCCTCTTCGGTGACGACGGCGGCGGCAGCGCCGTTCTGGATCTCCTGGCACAACTCGGAGACAGAGTTGACGATATGGCATGGCTTCTCGGCGCGCTCCATGAAGGAAGCCATGAGTCGGGCATCTCGCCCGGTAGGAGCAAAGACGAGGGTTCGACGTTCGAGCGAGCTGGTGTCATTCACCGGAGACGGATGCATTCTCTTTCGTTCCGGTGAATGTTGGAGTGCCGGAGAGTAGACCTTCGAACTGACTTAGAGCCGGGCCTACACGAATGGTTCCTTCCTGGAACAGAAGTTCGCGAATGGTGCGTTCGTGGGGGCCGCTCCGCTTTTTGACGACGGAGAGCGCCTGACGAATTGCACCTGCGCGTTCGAAGTAGCGGAAGAGCAGCACAGTGTCTGCAAGATAACTGACGTCGATCGGGGTGTTCGTAACTCCGATGAATCCATGTTGCGCGAGGGTGAGAAGTGTGGCGATCCCCTGCTGGCCGAGATAGGCGAGCAGCTCATGCAACTGCATGGCGAGGAACTGCTCGTGTGGCATGGCGTTGAGGAAGCCGTTCATACTATCGATGACTAGGACGCGAAGGTGATCGTGATCCACCTGATTGCGGATGCGCGAGATAAATTCGCCGGGGGCGAGCTCGGCGGGATCGACCTGCTGGATATCGAGCAGGCCAGCCTCCATGAGGGGCTTCGGGTCCATTCCCAGCGCTCGTGCCCGCTCAATAAGGGTAGCGAGGGCTTCGTCGAAGGTGAAGATGATGGCCTTTTCTCCACGTTGTGCCGCAGAGACGGCGTAGCGCAGAGCAATGGTTGACTTGCCGCAGCCGGCAGGGCCGATAAGAAGAGTGCTGGTGCCGGTATCGATTCCGCCGCAGAAGAGTTCGTCAAGCTCAGGCAGGCCGCTGGGCACATTTTTGCGCTCGAAACCTGGTTTGTGCTCGGATGCGATCAGCCGCGGGTAGATCTCAAGGCCACCGGTCTTGATGGTGTAGTCGTGGAAGCCTTCGCGGAAGCTTGAGCCTCGGAGCTTATCGACTTCCATCCGGCGACGCTTGATGCCGAAGTCGCGCTCGAGGGACATCATCTTGATGACGCCATGAGCGATGCTTTCGAGTTGAAGGTCGCTGGTGCTTCCTTCCGCGGTGCGATCGTCGAGCAGAATGACAGTGCAGTTTCGGCTGGCGAAGTGGCGTTTGAGGGCAAGGATCTGGCGACGATAGCGAAGGGGGTCCCGGGCCAGCATGCGGAATTCGGAGAGGGAGTCAAAGATGACGCGCCGGGGATTTACCGACTCGATCTGCTTGAGGATGGCGGTGACACTATCGGACAGCTCGACTTCAGAGGGGTGGAAGACGGTGTACTGGGCTTCCGGACTTAGATCTTCATCTGAGGGAACCATCTCGTAGATGGAGATGCTGTCCAGAGACCAGCCGTGAGAATGCGCGACCTGTTCCAGCTCGCGCTTGGACTCAGAGAGGGTGATGTACATGCCGGTCTCACCGCGCTTTGCCCCTTCGAGAAGGAATTGCAGCGCGAGCGTGGTCTTTCCGGTTCCGGGGTCCCCCTCTACGAGGTAGAGGTGTCCCTGTGGGAGACCTCCCTGCAGGAGGTCATCGAGACCGGCGATTCCGGTATGGAGCCGAATCTCGGGACCGTGCGTCTCGGGATCGTGTGGAGTGGTTTGTACGTCGTCCGTCGGCAGAGGCTTAGATTCCTTTGAGTTATTAGATCCCTCCGTCTGACCGGTCACCGTGCTTGCTCCTCTTTCTCAGATCTGCATCAGATCTATAAGATGCTTTGATTGTAAGTGTTGGAAGACGGGTTGCTTGAAGGCTTTGGCGACAAGAGTAGCCGAAGAGCAATGTCCCATTTTGGGCCTTGATGTTTGAAATGGCGGGAAGCTTGCTGGGGAAGATGGCTGTTCACAACGGTGATGTTTACTTTACGCAACTGAGCACGGTTCCGCCGATGCAGTCCATGGTGGAAGATCGCGCGATGGGGTGATCGATTCGTTGCTTGCCGCCCGGGAGCTGGGGTGATTCAATGAAATCATTGAAGCGAACTCTCGCCATTTTGCTGCTGATTGTCTTCGGGATGCCACTTGCGTCTCCGCTGTTCGCAAGCAGCGGGAGCACGGCCGAACGTCTCCCCGCCTGCTGCCGACGGGGTGGTAAGCATCACTGCATGGGCGGTATGGCACTGGCAGGCGAGACTGCTTCGTCGCCTACACCGACGTTCCGAAGCCCGCTGGAGAGGTGTCCCTTCTATCCTCAAGCTATGACGGCGGTGCACCGGGAGCTCTCTACGCCTGACGGGGCCGGGGTGATACTGGTCTCTCTTGTGAGTCATCCCTGCGGTGTGGCGCAGACGGAATCCAAGTGGCGCATCTCCCGCGACCGCAGCCGTCTGAAGCGTGGCCCTCCGGCATCTTCTCTCTCCTGATTTCCCAATAGCGAAGTAAAAGTTTTTGCACAGAAGCGTGTCCTTGACCTGGCGGACGCGGGAGATCAGATGATCTTCCTGACGTGCGGCGGCGCAGGATCTGGCTTCTACACCAGACGGCAGGGCGGAGGTATAGCCGTGCCGGTTTGCCGGGAGATAAGTATGGCAACGATGTCCTTCCATCCAGCGGCCGCCGATCAGTCGCGGCGTATCTATCGTGCGGTGTGGCGCTGGCACTTCTATGCAGGCGTGTTCTGCATTCCGCTGGTCATCTGGCTCGCCTGCACGGGCTCGATCTACCTTTTTAAGCCGCAGATTGAGCGGTGGCTGGACCGCCCGTACGATCACCTTGCGCTGGATGGCAGGCGGGCGACTCCTGAACAGATTGCAAATGCGGGGATGGATGCCGTGCCCGGTTCGAGCCTCCATTACTATGAGCTTCCGCCATCTGAGGACGCGGCGGCAAGGGTCATCGTGGGGGTGGGAAAGCAGGAGTATCGGGTCTATGTGAATCCGGAGAACCTGCGGGTGCTTAAAGTGATCAGCGAGGATAAGCGGCCGATGCAGATCATCTTCCGTCTGCATGGGGAGCTGCTGGCGGGAGACTGGGGTTCGCGAGTGGTGGAGCTGGCAGCGTCGTGGGCGATTGTGCTGATCGTGAGCGGACTTTACCTGTGGTGGCCGCGGCGAACGGAGAAGCTTGCCGGTGTGTTGTGGATCAGGCTGAACAAAGGAGGACGGATCTTCTGGAGAGATCTTCATGCGGTCACGGGGATCTGGGTATCTGGCTTCGCATTGTTTCTGCTTTTGACCGGCCTGCCGTGGGCGAAGGGTTGGGGAGCGTACTTCAAGGAGATCCGTTCTCTCACGGGGACTGCGGTGAGTCGACAGGACTGGACCACTGGCCGCTCCGGTGTCCTGGCAGAACGCGAGGCGATGAACCGGAACAGCATGGCGGCACAGGTGTCGGAGCATGCCGGACATATGGGGCATGCGATGGCGCGGATGAAAGGGGAAGGAGCCTACAGGCCGCTCAATACGATTGTTCCAGTTGCGGCGAGACTGAATCTGGCCTATCCGGTACAGGTCATGCCTGCGATGGCGGTGAACGGACCCTGGACGATCAAGTCGGATGCACAGAATCGAACGCTGCGTACGACGATCTCGGTTGACTCAGCGACAGGAACCATTCTGAGCCGGGAAGACTTTCATCAGAGGCACCTTATCGACCGCATTGTGGGAGTGGGAATCGCCGCGCATGAGGGGCAGCTGTTTGGAATCGTCAATCAGCTGATCAGTCTCGCGACAGCGATGGGACTGGTGCTTCTGAGTGTTTCCGCGACGGTGATGTGGTGGCGACGGCGGAATGTGGGGGTGCTGGGGGCACCTTTGCCACTGGGCAGACCACATTTCACGTTTGGGCTGGTCGCGGTAGTCGTTGCACTCGCGCTTTATCTGCCAGCGATGGCGGCATCGCTGGTCGCGGTTGTGCTTCTGGAGAGGCTTGTCTTTTGCCGGATTCCACCGGTGAGCCGATGGCTGGGACTGGTGCCTGGGTGATCTTTCGGCTGTGGACCGCAGATCCTTCGACTGCGCCCTTCGGGCTTCGCTCAGGATGACACTTTGGTGAGGGCGGCGTGTGGATACGAGGTTCGGGCGGGGAGGTGACTGCGGGGTGGAGCGAGCGCTTGGCTGTGGGAGGGTAACGGGCGTTTGGATGCGCGATGAATGTGTGACTGCGTCAACGACGCCGGTCGCCTATGAGTTTCAGGAGGGCGAGGATGAGGGTGAGGGAGCCGGTAGGAAGGCAGCCCATGGCGACCATGAGGGCCAGCCAACCGGAGTTGGTATGGGGTCCCTGACGGCCGATGCCACCAAAGAAGAGGTGGATTGCGAGAACGGCGGCGACTCCGGTTCCGAAGATCCAGAGGCCGGTTCGAAGTATTTTTCGGGTATCAGATTGCATGGGACCGGGATGTCATGAGATCAGAACGTGCTTGGTTAGTGGATCGCAGACTGCATCCAGTAGACGATGACGCCGGTAACGGAGACGTAGAGCCAGATGGGCCAGGTGTAGCGAGCGAGCCTTCTGTGCGCGGGGAACCGGCCCGTCAGCGACAGAAAGAAGGTGATGAGGATCATCGGCAGCGCGAGGATGGAGAGAATGATGTGGGAGGCCAGAAGCTTCCAGTAAAAGGGCCACCAGGCGCTGAGGCGGTTGAAGTGAGTCTCCCCATGAAGGGTGAAGTTGACCAGGTAGGAGACAAGAAAGATGGACGAGAAGACGAAGGCCGTGAACATGGCCGCGCGGTGCTGCGGGATCTTCCTGGCGCGGATGAACCGGTAGCCGATGACCAGTGCCACGGTCGAGAGCGCGTTGAGGATGGCATTCACGAGCGGAAGCGAACGGAGCTGGGTTCCGGCTACATCGGTAGGGGCGTGGAAGTAGACAAGCCAGCAGATGAAGGCGCTGGCTGCCGCGCTGACTGCGATGATGGCGGCGATGATCGAGGGGGGCGTGCGCAGGTGCGCTGGCGGCTGGGTCGTGCGTACGTTCATTAGAAGAGCAGACGTCCTTTCGCATCGAGCATCATGGCAGCCATCAGAAGAGGAAGGTAGATGACGGATGCTTTAAGAAGATCGCGGGCGTAGTTGCGAGACTCTGGCGAGGCAGGGTCGCGGGTGATGCGGGCGAAGCGGATGGTGTACCAGAGATAGCCGATGGAGAGGATGGCGGCGACGACTTCGTAGACCTTCCCGGTGATCCCCAGCCAGGTGGGCCACATGCTGGCTGGAATCATGATGACGGCATAGAAGAGGGACTGGATGACCGTTGAACGGGCGGCGAAGTCCCGGTCGGCTGGGTTGGGGTGAGGCGAATTCCGGCGGAGGCGTAGTCTTCGCGGTACATCCAGCCGATGGCCATGAAGTGAGGGAACTGCCAGACGAAGAGGATGGCGAAGAGAGCGATCGCGGGCCACTCGATGATGCCCCGGACGGCGGTCCATCCGATAAGCGGGGGAAGCGCGCCCGGGAAGGCCCCGATGAAGGTGTTGACGACGGTAATGCGCTTGAGAGGAGTGTAGATTCCGACGTAGCCGACGGCGGTGAGGAGGGTAAGGGTTCCGGTGAGCAGGTTGGTGACGTGCGCCAGATAGAGGGAACCGAAGAAGATTGCGGCGAACCCAACGAGAAGGCCGTGAGCGAGAGAGATTCGACCGGCGGCCATGGGGCGGTTGGAGGTCCGGCGCATGAGAGCATCCGTGCGGCGCTCAAGGGCCTGGTTGAGGGCACTGGAGCCGCAGGTGACGACGGCGATACCGGCAAGCGCCTGGATGAGTCCGGCGTGAAAGGGACTGATTCCGCTGGTCAGAGAAGCAAGATAGAAGCCTGCCCCCGCTGTGATGACAACCATCACCGAGACACGCAGTTTGAAGAGGGTCGCGTAATCGGAAAGAAGGCTTGAGCCGGCTACAGCTTTGCGAGAAGAGAGTGCTGCCGGGGTTGTCGCGGATTGTGCCACGTAATAAGGATAACGCGATCCAGGCCTAACCTATGTGATCCATCACTAATTCGCTTTCACAAAGGTTCCCGAATAGAGGTAGATCTTACCTGTCTTCGTTGTGGTTGTTCCCGAGTAGTTGTAGTTGATGGTGTTGAACGCGATGCCATTGGCGCCCCAGCGTATGAGGCGGCCGGGTGTTCCACTGACATTTGGAAAGAGTAGTGTATTGACCGGGGTTAGAGCGGACAGATCAAAGGAAGCGAGTGTTCCGCTCGGCACGCTTCCGTAGGCTCCTCCCACAAAGAAAGCCAGCTTCAAGTTTCCGTCTGTGACCATGGAGCCATTGAAGGCAATTCTGCCGGCGGCATTTCCTGTTGCTGGGTTGACGATGTAACCACTTTCTCCATAAACATATCCGGTTGACTTCTCATAGCGAATATGTCCGTTATTGAAGCCCGGCATCGCACCTGAGTAATCGGTAATCGTTCCGATCCCACCCGTCCCAATTGGCAATACGTATAGATCAAACCCCGTGGATTCATTGTTTGCGCCATAGAGGACGGAGTCGTCTTTGCCCCATGTGATGATCCCAAGGAGAAGGTCGAAACCACCGTGCGGAGAGTTGCGGCCTACGCTCGGTCCTCTCCGGACCGCATCGTCGTAGATCGAAACACCCTGCTGTGCGGCGGGGCTGACCCCAAGGTTTCCCGATGTTACAGCCCACACATGAGGAGAGCCGGGAGCAACGGCCAGATCGAGGGCGACATTCGCTCCGAAAAAGGCATCTGAGCCTAACGAAACAGTGAAGTCTTCCGTCAAGTCAGGCAGCGAAAAGCGCTTTACCGAGGAAGAGCCATCGAGTGCGACATAGAGGAACTGACCGTCGTCTGAGACGGCCATTCTATTGGGTTCGCTGCCTGCCTGAACTTTCTTGATTATGGTTCCGCTGGCGGCATCGATAGCTAGAACGTTGTTTCCATTCTGCGTCGCAGTGCTTGGTACAGAGGCATAGATGACAGGGTGAATCGGATCGGCGACGATGTCATTTGCCGTTTGCCCCAGAATCATCATTCCCTCGGGTAACGCAGTGACGGAAAAATTCGCAGCAGCGCTGACGATGCTACCCGACCCGCTTCCGGGAGAGACTACCGTGATTGGATAGGTACCTGCTGTCGCGACAAGACTGTCCGGGACGGTAGCCATGACGGTGGAGGTGCCCAGATAATTCGAGCTCAGAGTGGTGCCATTCCACTGGACCGTCGAACCGGCCGGAAAATTTTGCCCATTTACGGTAAGAGTGAATCCTCCAGCGCCCTCGACTACCGTTGCAGGGCTGAGCGATGTGATGCTGGGCGGAGGAACCGGGGTTACGGTGAAGACGAAGGGTACCGACGTTGCCGCATTGGGGGCAGGATTGACGACGGTGATGTTATAGCTTCCGGTCGTGGCCAATAACGTTGCCGGGATAGTGGACCGGATCTGAGTAGAGCTTAGAACTGTAGTCGCGAGGGGCGTCGTGCCAAATTGCACTACCGATCCGCTGACATAGTTTCTTCCTGCGAGCGTTACTATCAGTGTCTGCGATCCCACGATGGCCGTGGAGGGAGTGAGTGCGGTAATCGTCGGGACAGGAGCGGTAACGGCAAAGTTGACTGAGTTGGATGTCAGAGACAGCGGGGAAGGATCTACCACTGTGACCGCGTTATTACCCACGGACGCTACATTGGCCGCGGTAACCGTTGCAGTGATCTCTGTTGCGGATGTGGTTACGGACGTGAGCGATACGCCATTCCATTGGACAATGGAACTAGGCAAGAAGTTCTGCCCGGTCACTGTCAGCTTGAAATCCGGTGAACCAGTCTGGACTGTCGAAGGCGAGATGCTCGCGATAACAGGAGCGGCCTGCGTAGAATTGTTCGGTGGGGTCGTCGTAGTCGGCGTTGATGTCGATGGACTACTACTATTTCCCCCACATCCCTGAAGAACGGGAAGCAGAGAGAGAAGCAGGACGAGGGCAGAAAGAGACACAAAACGGCTACGGGCCGCGAACGAACTCATGGAGATTTCCTGATCTTTAGTGTGGAAGGAGTCTATCGAACATCACTGACTCTGCCAAGACAAATCTCCGCTAAACTTTGTGATGCTTTACGAAGCCGTTCTTCGCAAGTTCTGCAAAAGAGCCTCGGCGGATGGCTGGGTGTTGAGGACGTCGGCTGCGGTGAGCCAGGCGCGGCGGAGCTGGGTGATTCCGTAGCGGATCTGGTCGAGCTCAGAGGTGGAGTGAGCGTCGGTGTTGACGGAGATTTTGCAGCCATGCTGTTTGGCGAGGCGGAGGTGCAGATCGTTGAGGTCAGCTCGGGCGGGGCTGGCGTTGTGTTCCACGGCGACGCCAAGCTCGGAGGCGCGCTTGAGGACGGTTTCGATATGGAGGGCGTAGGGATCGCGCTTTAGGACTTTGCGGCCGGTGGGATGGCCGAGGATGCGGACGTAGGGATTTTCGAGCGCGCGGAGAATACGGTCGGTCATCTGCTCGATGGGCTGATCGAAGCGGCTGTGGACGCTGGCGACGACGATGTCCATCTGGGCAAGGGTCTCGTCGGCCAGGTCGAGCTCTCCCTCGGCGAGGATGTCGACCTCGATGCCGGGCAGAACACGGATGCGGCCCTCCATCTCGGCGTCGACGTCTCGGATTCGCTGGATGTGCGCCAGGGCGCGGCGGTCGTCCATGCCGTTGGTCATGGCGAGATTTTTGGAGTGATCGGTGATGGCGATGTACTTGAGGCCGCGGTCGAGGGCAGCCTGGGCCATCTCGCGAATACTGTTGGAGCCGTCTGTCTCGACGGTGTGCATGTGAAGGTCGCCGCGAATGTCGGTCAGGGTGATGAGGGCGGGCAGAGCGTGGCTGGCGGCGGCCTCGAGCTCGCCGCAGTTCTCGCGGAGTTCGGGCGGGATGTAGTCGAGGTCGAGGGCGCGGTAGATGAGCTCCTCGGTAGCAGCGGCGACGATGGAGTTGTCTTCGACGCGGACGAGAGCGTACTCGTTGAGGGTCAGACCGCGCTTGATGGCTCGCTGGCGCAGGGCCACGTTGTGCATCTTGGAGCCGGTGAAGTACTGGAGGGCGGCTCCATAGCTGGCTCGGGGGAGAAGGCGGACATCTACCTGAAGATTGTTGCGGAGGGTGAAGCTGACCTTGTTCTGTCCGCGGGCGATGAGCTTGTCGATAAGGGGGAGGGTCGCGACGTGCTCCACGGCGGCGGCTACGACGTCGGGCTCGCAGGCGGGACCGGTGACGAGAAGGTCGAGGTCGCCGACGGTTTCACGGCCACGGCGGAGCGAGCCGGCGGGTTTTATCTCGTCGATGCCGGGGAACTCGCGGATGAGCGCAGATATACGCTCTGCCTGCTCCTGAGCCTGATCGATGCGGAAACGGCTGGAGTTCTTGCGGTAGTCTTCGATTCCCTTGAGTAGTTTCGTGGTGAACTTCTCGCCCATGCGGGGAAGCTTATTCAGGTGGCCCGCCTTGGCCGCTTCTTCGAGGGCGTCGAGGTCGCAGACGTTAAGGGCGGACCAGATGAGGGCGACGGTCTTTGGGCCCATGCCCGGAAGGCGGAGCAGCTCCAGCATCGAAGGGCGATATTTTTTCAGGAGCTCATCGCGGAGGGGAGTGGAGCCGGTCGTGAGGATGTCGACGATGTTGGCCGCCATGGCCTTGCCGATTCCCGCGATGCCGAGGAGTTGTTTGGGATCGTCAGCGAGGAGAGCCAGTTGTGTGGTTTGCTGCTCGACGGCTTCGGCAGCGCGGCGATAGGATCGGATGCGAAATGGATCGGCTGCATCGATTTCAAGCAGAGCAGCCGTCTCGTCCAGCACACGTGCAATCGAGATATTGTCCATGAAGGTTTGACCGGAGCTATTTCGTGCCTAAGCTCCTGAGTCAGTATGCCGCATCCTCTCCGTTTTGCGGAGACACGTAAAACTTTGCCTGCGGTCTACCTGGGAAAAGATGTTCAAACCGGTCGCGGTGAGAAGATCCTGCTGGATCTTCGCAGCCTCTGCCGGAACAGAAGATGTTAGCTGGCCAGCTGCTGCTGATGCTGCTCTTTAACCCGGAACACCTGATCGGCCTGCGGACCCTTTGCTCCCTGGATGATATCGAACTCTACCTCATCGCCCTCTTTCAGGCTCTTGTAGCCATCTCGCTGGATGGAGGTGTAATGAACGAAGACATCGGCTCCTCCGTCTCGGCCAAGGAAGCCGTATCCCTTTGCGTTGTTGAACCACTTTACGGTGCCTTTGTACTGTGCCAAGACCCTTACTCCTTGCAATCAATTCGATTCGATGACTCGGCCCATAGGCGACATTATCGAATCAGTCAATGTGACGCAAAAGATCAGAGGCGGGTTTTCTGTAAAAGAGCGAACGGCCCTGTAACTGCTGGCGGTTCGTGATTAACGTCTGTCGGGAAGATGTCATTCATAGACGATTTTCGCGACGCAGGCGATCGTAAAGCATGAGTGCGATCAACGTTTTACCGTCGTGAATCTTGTTCTGCGATGCGAGAGCGAGAGCTTCGGACAAGGGCATGCGGATGACCTCGATGTTCTCGTCGGCTTCGGGTTGGGCGTTGCCGTCGCGGATGTCGCGAGCGAGATAGATCTGCATCCATTCGCCGAGGAAGCCGGGACTCGCAAAGTACTTGGTGAGCAGGCTCCATCGTTTGGCTCGATAGCCGGTCTCTTCGATCATCTCGCGCTTGGCGGCAGCGAGGGTGGCTTCGCCAGGTTCAACCCGGCCAGCTGGCAGCTCGAGCAGGAACTGACCAGCGGCGTGGCGATACTGGCGTTCGAGGATGACGTCGGGGTCTGAGGGGTTCCTGGACTCGTCGATCGCGAGGATGACGACAGAGCCGTTGTGACGAATGACTTCTCGGATGTTTTTGCTGCCGCCAGGCTCGATCACCTCGTCCCGAAAGACGGAGAAGACCTTACCTTTGAAGACGACTTTGGATGACAGTACCTTCGTTCTGGCTTTGGACCGAGTAACGGCTGGTTTCGAGGAGGCGCTCCCGGCTTTTGCCTTGAGATCAGAGGCGGGGTGGGCCGCCGTCGCTTTCTTTGTAATCTTTGTCTTGGCTGCCATATGGCTACGGTATCATCCTGCATCGGGAGCTTCGCCATCGGCATCCAACAAAAGCAGAAGTTAAGGTGACCAGCCTCTTTCAGTTGCATCAGATAAAGAACATCAAGCAAAGTATTGGCAAGGTAAGTCTTTCGCGGATTGAGATCGAGTCTGCGGGCGTTTGAACCTCGACTCGAGGATAAAGGACCGGGATGAGCGTTGAGTGTTATCCGATAACGGTGTTGCCCCACATATCGCAGCTTTACCGCGACTATCTGGTGATGGGGGACAACGCGGAGAGTCCGGTTCGCTCCTGGTACGGATCAGGCGAGTCAGGTGGACCGTTTTCAGGCGGATGGATGAGGGGCTCTCTGCGGACGGTGGAGGGGGATCGGTTAGCGAACGAACTGCTCCGGCAGAACCAGGAATTCGGCGCCAGTGCGGAGACGATCGCCAACATCGAAAAGTTACGAGCGGGGGCACGCGCAGTTGTCACGGGACAGCAGGTGGTGCTGTTTGGCGGCCCGCTGCTGACGTTGTTGAAGGCATCCACCGCTATCTCCCGAGCGCGGGAGGCGACGCGCATCACCGGCGTGGAGCATGTTCCGATCTTCTGGATGGCGACCGAGGATCACGATCTGGCTGAGGTGGATCAGGCTGCGCTGCTTACCAAGACAGCCGTAGAGATTCTCAAGGCGGGACTGCGAGTTCCGGTCCCGGTTCCGGTGGGAGATGTTGAGCTGAATGCAGAGACAGCTCCGCTGCTGGAGGAGGCAGTCGAGAGGGCGACAGAGCTGCTGGAGTATGCGCCTGTCAGTGAATGGATTCGCGAGTCGTATCTTTCGAGCGGCGCTACCCTGGCAAACGCGTTTGGGCGATTGATCGCCCGCATCTTTGCCACGCAGGGGCTGATCGTCGTGGATGCCGCGGGTCGTGAGTTCCATGCAATGGGAGCATCGACGCTGCGCCATGCAATTGAGCATTCGGATAGCCTGCGTCGACGACTGATCGATCGGACGGAGGAGTTGACGAAGCACGGATATCACGCACAGGTGCTGGTGTCTGAGTCGTCATCACTGCTCTTTCTGCTGGACGAGGGGACGGGGGAGCGGGTCGCGCTTCGTCCGGTGAGCGAGGGTTCGGAGGCCGAGGTGCAGTGGCGTGCCGGGTCTCACGTGTATACGAAGCAGGCGCTGCTGGAGATTCTGGAGAACGCCCCGGAGCGACTGAGCCCGAACGCACTTCTGCGCCCGGTGTTCCAGGATACGGTGCTGCCGACCGCGGCTTATGTCGGCGGACCGGCGGAGATTGCGTATTTCGCGCAGAGCGAGGTGCTGTATCGCGAGATTCTGGGCCGGGTGACGCCTGTATTGCCTCGCCTGAGTGCAACCCTGATTGAGCCGTCGATTGCGACTGTCATGGACAAGGATGAAGTGCAGTTGCCGGATGCTATGACGAGTGCCGAAGATCTGACGCTGCGCCTGGGTGCGCGCGCGATGCCGATTCCGTTGAAGCGCAAGCTAGCTGCTGTAGGCAATGCGCTGGAGACGGAGCTGGATGCGCTTACGGAGTATCTGCGGGGGATCGACTCGTCGCTGGGGACCGCGGCGGAGACATCAGGCTCGAAGATGCGGTACCAGATGGATCGGTTGCGGCGGATGGCGGCGACCTACGGGGTGCAGAAAGAGGCTTCGCTGAGCAAGCATGCCGCTGCAATCACGTTGAATCTGTTTCCGGATGGACACCCGCAGGAGCGGCTTCTCGCAGGTGTGTGGTTCCTGGCGCGTTACGGAGATGAATTGATCGAGCGACTGGTGCAAGTGGCCAGCAATCAGTGTCCAGGCCACGTGGTGGTACGCCTCTAGCTCCGCTGGATATCAATTTTGAGCAGCATCGTCGATGCGGGCCTGTGATTCGGGACCGCATTTTCTATTGGCGGCCGCTAAGAAGAGACGTCCTGCTGCGTGAAGGCACGGAAATGCGTGCGAGGGATTCGCCTGAGCTTCCGGTTCGGTGGCGAGAGCATTAGAATGACGCACGAGGAGTCTGTCATGGGTCTGAGTGATCAGCCGTTTGAGGTGATGTGTCCTGACTGCGGGGCGATGCTGAAGGTCGATCCGGTCAGCCGAGCGATCATCTCGCACAAGTCTGCGCCGAAGAAGAAGATGTTTGAAGATTTCGGTGAGGCCGCCAAAGCTTTGCGCGAGGCAGATGCCCGGCGCGACAGCATCTTTCAACAGTCGGTCGAAGCGCAAAAGAATAAGGACGATGTGCTGGCGAAGAAGTTCGCCGAGGCGGTGAAGAAGGCGAAAGAGACGCCTCTCGGAGAGAAGCCGCTGCGCGATTTCGATCTTGACTAATGGCGTCAGGCGGGTTGCAGCCGTTAAACTGAGTTATGCCTCCTATTCTGAATGCGCAAGGGTTGTCGAAGAGCTTTGGTGCGACTGCCCTGTTTCGCGATATTGCATTTACTGTCTCTGATGATGACCGTATCGGTCTGATTGGGCCCAATGGGGCCGGCAAGAGCACGCTGCTGAAGGTGCTGGCTGGTGAGGAAGATGCCGACTCGGGCGATGTTGCGGTCCGGAAGCGGGCGCGCATCGGTTATGTGAGGCAGGAGTCCACGTTCGCCCCGCGCAAGACTGTGCGCGAGATTCTAGAGGCGGCGCTGGTCCAAGGCCACGTCCCTGAGGGGGAGCGTGAAGGTAAGCTTCGCGAAACCAGCGGACGGATCGGTCTGACGGATTTGAATGTTGAAGCAGCGACGTTGAGCGGAGGCTGGCGGAAGCGCCTGGCGATTGCAGAAGCGGTTGTTTCCGCGCCCGATGTACTGCTGCTGGATGAGCCGACCAATCACCTGGACCTTGCAGGAATTGCGTGGCTTGAAGGATTGTTGCAGGCTGGAAGCTTTGCTTCGGTCATTATTACGCACGACCGTTATTTCCTTGAGAACGTGGCGACGGAGATCGTAGAGCTGAACCGCGTATATGCGGATGGGCTGCTGCGGGTGCAGGGGAGCTACTCAAAGTTTATCGAGGCGCGGCAGGCTTACCTGGAGTCGCAGACGCGACTGGAAGAGTCTCTGCGGAATCGCGTACGTACGGAGATCGAGTGGCTTCGCCGTGGACCGAAAGCACGGGCCACAAAGGCGAAGGCGCGGATCGACAATGCGCACCAGTTGATCGGCCAGCTGAAGGAGGTCTCCGGCAGGGGACAAAGTACGACGGCGACGATTGGCTTTGAAGGGACGGACCGGCAGACGAAACGGCTGGTTGAGCTGAAGGATGTCTCCATTGAGTTGGGTGGCAAGCAGATTGTGGAGCACCTTAGCTTCCTCTTCGCGAACGGAACGCGGGTCGGCCTGGTTGGGCCGAATGGAAGCGGCAAGACGACAATTTTGAGATTGCTGACCGGAGAGTTATCTGCCTCTGACGGAGAAGTGCAGAAGGCCGGGTCGCTGCGGATTGTGTACTTCAGCCAGATGCGGGAGCTGCCGGAGGGAGTGACGCTGCGGCGTGCCCTGGCACCGGATTCCGATTCGGTGATGTATCAAGGGCGAGTCGTCCATGTGGCGAGCTATGCGCAGAAGTTCCTGTTTTCGGGCGATCAGCTGAACCAGCCGGTGGAGCGACTTAGCGGAGGCGAGCGTGCCCGGGTTCTGATTGCGAGGCTGATGCTGGAGCCGGCGGATCTTCTGCTGCTGGATGAGCCTACCAACGACCTGGATATCACGACGCTCGAGGTGCTAGAGGAGAGCCTGCTGGAGTACAAGGGCGCGCTGGTACTGGTAACGCACGATCGCTACATGCTCGATCGTGTTTCGACGACCGTGCTCGGGCTTGACGGAAGAGGGAACGCGGCTGTGTTTGCGGATTACCCCCAGTGGGAACAGTGGTTCTTAAGCGGTCAGGCAGGTGCAAAGGAAGAATCTCCGGAGAGACAGGCGGTGGCTGCCGACCGCGAAGAGGCGAAGCCAGTCGCATCGGCGAAAAAGAAGCTCTCCTATCTCGAAGCCAGGGAGTTTGCCACGATCGAAGTGCGAGTTGAGGAAGCGGACGCCCGGCTGGACGCGGCACGGGACAGGGTCAACGACCCAGAGGTTGCGGTCGATGCGGAGAGGTTGACGACGGCGCTGGGTGAGATGGAGTCGGCTCAGTCGGAGCTCGACACCCTGTACGCTCGATGGGCTGAGCTTACTGAGAAGGCAGGGTGATTCCTCGAGGCTAGAGCTGTGGGCTGCTGTATGCTGCTGGCATCATGAAGAAGTCTGCAGCATCTGCGATCTTTGCTCTTCTAGCAATTGCGTGTCAGGGGCAGCTTTCTCCCTCGGGAAAGCCTGTGGTGCTTCACGCGTCCAGGATGCTCGATGTTGCCGGCAGTAAGGTGGTTGCGCCGGCGGAGATTCTGGTTGAGGGTGGCAGGATTATTGCGATCGGTAGTTCTGTGACTCGGCCAGCGGGCGCTGAATGGATCGATCTCGGTGACTTGACCCTGATGCCCGGCTTGATCGATGCGCACGTCCATCTCTTTCTTCATCCGGGTGCAGAGGACCTGCAGACGGTGGAGGAGAGCGTTCCGGAGCGAGTGTTGATGGCTGCCGAAGCGGCGAAGCAGGATCTCATGGCAGGCTTTACGGCAGAGCGCGATATGGGGACGGAAGGCGCTGGCTGTGCCGATGTCGCTGTCCGGAACGCGATCAATACGGGTCTGATTCCCGGACCCAGGATGCGGGTGAGTTGCAACGCTATCGACATTCTCGGCGGCCACGAGGATGCGATTGGCTACAACCCCGCGCAAAAGGTTCTCTCGAATGCAGATTACGCCAACTCAGCGGAAGATCTGGTGAAGGTGATTCGCGAACAGAGGAAGGGTGGAGCGGATTTCACGAAGATCTATGAGACAGGGCGGGATTCAATCAGTGCAGGCCGCTTCCAAACTCCATACCAGTACACCGGGGAACAACTCGCAGCCGCTGTTCGGGAGGCGGAGCGAACTGGAGGAGACAGGGGATCGGGGCGAGGCGTGGCCGTTCACGCTACAGGCGAACCGGGAACCCGATTCGCGGTGGAAGCGGGTGTCAGCTCAGTCGATCATGCGTACGTACTAAGCGAGGCGACGATGAAGGCGATGCGTGAGAAGGGAATCTACGCCGTGCCTACCTTTGCCATCAGCGAGTACTTTGCGGAACATGCGAAGACCCCTGAACGTGTCCAAAGCCTGAAGGCAGAACAGGAGCTGCACGCAGCCGAGTTCAAAAAGCAGATGGCTGCAGGAGTTCCGTTTGCGGTAGGCAGCGATGTTGGGCCGTTCCCGCATGGGACGCAGGCAAGGGAGATGGAATTGATGGTGCAGTACGGGATGAAGGCCCCGGATGTGCTTCGAGCGGACCTTTTGAACGGAGCAAAATTGCTGGGATGGTCGGGTAAGGTAGGGGAGCTAAAGGCAAACTACTTCGCCGATATCATCGCAGTCGAAGGCAATCCGCTGGACGATATCGGCGCTCTGAAGAGGGTTCGGTTTGTGATGAAGGATGGCGTGATCTACCGCCGTCCCTGAAGATCTATTTGGGAGACCACTGTTCGTCTGCGGAGGGACCGTAGAGCGCGGGCACAGGAATGTCATTGAGACGCAGATAGACTCCCAGCTGTGCCGTGTGATGAACGAGGTGGTTGAAGAACATCATACGGAAGGTGGCAGAGCGCGGCCGATTGGAGATGAGCTGGTCGCCGAAGGAGAACTTCCATGGAGTGGAGAGTGCTTCGTCCGTCGCAGCTGCAAGAGCGTCGCGGCATGCCTTTGCGTTTTCGTCGAAGCTCTTCAGGGCCGCCTCGCGCGTGGTGAATTCAAAAGATGCCCGTGGATGTTTCGGATTTGCCATGTCCATGCCGTCATCGAGCATGATGTAGGAGCCGAAGAGAGGAAGGCTGGCGCAGTGCATGGCGAGCTTGCCGAGTTCCATGGACTTGTCGTGACACTTCCAGTTGTTCTTGCCTTCCGGAACCCGCTCGAGGGTGCGGCGCGTATTTGAGATTTCGGTATCGAAGTCCTGCAGCAGAATTTCAGAGATAGTCATTTTCGCTCCTGGTGTGATGGAGAAAGCTAGAGGCCGGTGATGTTGTAACCGCAATCGACGAAGGTGGTTTCGCCGGTGATGCCGCTGGCAAGATCGCTCGCGAGGAAGAGCGCGGTATTGCCCACTTCAAGCTGATCGACGTTTCGGTGCAGGGGGGCGCGTTCGGTGACGGCGTCGAGAATCTTTGTGAAGTCGCCGATACCGCGGGCTGCAAGGGTCTTGATCGGACCTGCTGAGATCGCATTGACGCGGATGTTCTTCGATCCCAGGGACGCAGCGAGATAGCGCACACAGGCTTCAAGAGAAGCCTTCGCGAGACCCATGACGTTGTAGTTGGGGAAGACCTTCGTAGAGCCGTAGTAGGTGAGCGTGATGATGGAACCACCTTCGGTCATCAGAGGGACCGCGGCTCGCGAGACCGCGATGAGCGAGTACACACTGACATCGTGCGCGATGCGGAAGCCTTCACGGCTGGTGAAGAGGAAATCACTCTTGATCTCGTCAGGCGGGGCAAAAGCTACCGCGTGGACCAGGATGTTGAGCTTGCCATAGTCATCTTTGAGTTTGATGAAGAGGGAATCGATCTCGGCGTCGGAAGAGACGTCGCACTGGTAGGTCTTGGCGGCGGGTAGCTCCGCTGCGAGGGCGTCGGCATCGCGCTGCAGCCGTTCGCTTTGATAGCAGATCGCGAGGGTCGCGCCGGCCTCGGCGAGTTTCTGCGCGATGCCCCAGGCGATACTGCGCTTGTTTGCGAGGCCGAAGACGACGGCGACTTTACCCTTGAGATCGATCATGATTCCAGTAGTTCTCCTCTGAAAAATTCCCTGCT
>NZ_JAEDXW010000119.1:0-253 GCF_036877565.1 Edaphobacter sp. HDX4 | reverse complement strand
CTTCTGAGCGCCGAGGAGCGTACCTGAGGGTTTGCCGTAGGTTACGTGCTTGCCGGAGGCGGGATAAAACTCCATCTGGCCGCCTGCGGAGACCCAGAGATTGGAGCCATTGAGATCCCGGGCGTCGCCATGGAGGATTGACGCTTCTTCTTGAGGAAGACGAGATCGTCATCGGCGATCTTTTCGCGGGCGGGTGCGGCGACCGGCTTTGCCGGAGCATTGCGCTCCCGGTAGATCATTCCCACGCGTACAC
>NZ_JAEDXW010000118.1:0-253 GCF_036877565.1 Edaphobacter sp. HDX4 | reverse complement strand
GGCGCCTGATCCCATACCTCTTTCTGCTTTATATCGTTGCCTACGTCGACCGCGTAAACGTGGGTTTTGCCGCAATGGACATGAAGCAGCAGCTTGGCTTCAGCGATACGGTGTATGGAACAGGTGCGGGATCTTCTTTCTCGGTTATGCAATCTTCGATATGCCCAGTAATCTGATGGCCCAGCGCGTAGGTACGCGGCTATGGATTGCACGCATCATGATCACCTGGGGCCTCATCGCGGCATGCATGTCC
>NZ_JAEDXW010000117.1:0-253 GCF_036877565.1 Edaphobacter sp. HDX4 | reverse complement strand
TGGCATCGGTCGACACCTACACGGAAGAGCGCATCCTCCAGGGGCTCGCCCGAGTGATGCAGGGCCGCACCACCATCTTCATCTCCCACCGCATCTCAACTGCCCGGAACGCCGATCAGATCGCCGTCTGGTCGATGGCCGCATCGCGGAGTTGGGCACACACGACGAGCTCATCACCCGCAACGGCTACTACACCAGCCTCTTTGAGAAGCAGCGACTCGAGGAAGAGATCTCCGTAGCCAGCTAGAGCAGA
>NZ_JAEDXW010000116.1:0-253 GCF_036877565.1 Edaphobacter sp. HDX4 | reverse complement strand
GTTCGGCTGTCCAGACTCTTTATGAGTGATTTGCCTCAGGCGAGGCCGTTTCGGGCTGAGTTCTTTATAAGTGCCTGTGCAGAGGGAACCGCAGATCCTGCGAAGTCTCTCGCGATGGAGCTGCGAGAGGCTTCGCTCAGGATGCCACCTTCGGGAAGGCGATTTGGATTGGGTGAGGTTCTGCAAAATCCCAGGTCTCAGAATCGAGACCTGGGGCACCCGGCGGTGTTCTCTCTATTGGAGGTGTTTGCCG
>NZ_JAEDXW010000115.1:0-253 GCF_036877565.1 Edaphobacter sp. HDX4 | reverse complement strand
TTCGATCCCTCCGCGAGACCGATGAAATTAGCGACCGTCACCGGAGCCTGCTTGTCATATAGCTTGCACGTGAGGCGACCCATCGTTGTATCAATCACAGCAGTTGGGCCTGTGGGAATGACGGGCGCTTCGCCTGACTCGTCGTACTCGGAGCATCAGGCAAAGCATCCGTAGAAGGGGTCTGCGGAGACGGAGATGGGGACGACTGGGTGGGGGCCGCGGGCAAACTCGTTGGCGACTGAGACTGTGCCGA
>NZ_JAEDXW010000114.1:0-253 GCF_036877565.1 Edaphobacter sp. HDX4 | reverse complement strand
CGATAGAGTTCGCCGGATACGGCGGCGACCAGGCCCTTTTGATCGGGGCAGGTAATCAACAGAACGGCAGAATCCTTCATCGCAGCAGGCAGTTTCTCTTTTCTGAGTAGTGCCGGTGGCTAGGCCGCGCATGAAGTCCATTCTAACGTTCTCATGCGCCGGTCTTCGATCAGGCGACAGCTTCCAAAAGCCGGTCAATCGCCTCTGCGATCTCCTCAACGTGCGTTTCGAGGGCGAAGTGGCCCGCGTCGAG
>NZ_JAEDXW010000113.1:0-253 GCF_036877565.1 Edaphobacter sp. HDX4 | reverse complement strand
TTTGCTTCGACGCTTCCGCGCGTTCCGGGGCTCACGTTTACCGGCGGCACGGCGATCGCAACCTACGGGCCCTACCGCGACTACAACAAGAATCACAACATCTTTGTGAATGTGACAAAGCTGGTCGCAATCACAGCTTCAAATTCGGCGTGGACTACAACCACTACAACAAGACCGAGAACAACGCCGGCGCCAATGCAGGCAGCTTCGCCTTTACCAATGGAAATCTCCCGACGGGATCGAAGGCGCAGCC
>NZ_JAEDXW010000112.1:0-253 GCF_036877565.1 Edaphobacter sp. HDX4 | reverse complement strand
CCCTCAGAAATTGGAATGATTGTCGCAAAAGGAAATGGCCTGCCGGCAGTTCAAAGATTCTGCGAGCTTGCTCAGAGTATCTTTCGGATCTGATAGGGAAGCCGCTTCTCGGAAGCCTAATCGAGGTGCGCGATCGCAAACGGGCAGAGAGGTTCGCCGATACGGGGCTAGCGATACCGCACGAAGGTTGACTCACATCATGACGAATTCGTCTGAAAGGGTTTTTTATGCCTGACGGGAACATTGTCGATTC
>NZ_JAEDXW010000111.1:0-253 GCF_036877565.1 Edaphobacter sp. HDX4 | reverse complement strand
TGTGACGTTTGCCGCCTGTGCGGCCATCTGTCTTGGAACATGCGCTTCGGCGCTCACGTTGAGAACAGAGATCGGCACAGAGGCGAACGGAACAACAGAAAACGGGAGACCAATGGCAAAGGACGCGCTCATCTGAGCATGCCTGTCCTCATCAGTAGCAAGGCTCCCGAATACCCGGCCAAAGGAAAGGAAGCTCACCTGAGCGGAATCTGCCTGGTTGGGCTGACGGTCGATCAACAGGGTATGCCGCAGG
>NZ_JAEDXW010000110.1:0-253 GCF_036877565.1 Edaphobacter sp. HDX4 | reverse complement strand
CCGTCCGCGTAGCCGCAATCAACTTCCTCAATTCGGCGCCTCTCATGTGGGACCTTGAGCACCCGCCGATCTCCGACGAGCTCGCTCAGCGTTATCAGCTCCACTACACGCTTCCGGCACTCTGTGCGACGAACTGCTCTCCGGTCGGGCCGACCTCGGGCTCATCCCCATCGCCTCTCTGACGCCGGAACTCGCCATCGTACCCGGCTGCACCATCGCTTCTCTCGACAAAGTCCGTTCGATTCAGCTCATC
>NZ_JAEDXW010000010.1:0-175599 GCF_036877565.1 Edaphobacter sp. HDX4 | reverse complement strand
CTGCGTGTCGTCTCCGACTCCGAGCTGATGGTCAAGCAGATCCAGGGCAAGTACCGGGTCAACTCGCCAGATCTCAAGCCTCTGTGGCAAGAGGCGAAGAACCGCATAGCCCGGCTGGATGCCTTCGAGATCAGCCACGCCCTGCGGCATAAGAATAAGGACGCCGACCGGCTGGCGAATCAGGCGATGGACCGCGGCATGAAGCGCCCGCACCCCGCCGGGCAGCCAGCACCGGAACCACTCAAGGCGACACCCTATCCCACCAAATCTTCGACCCCGCCCGATCCCGATGCCCGACCAAAGACGGCGTCCGACGTCATGCTGCGCGGCTTCACGCGCGGTGGCGTAGTGCATGTGCTCGGCGGGCAGACCCTGCCCGATGGCGTCTTCGTGAAGATCATCCCCGAGTGAGGCCGTAGTTACTGCCTGTCGAAGACATCGGTCCCAGCGAGCTTGTTGCCTTTGGGATCGGTGCCGTTGACCGTGGTGGTCATCGTCTTACCATCTTTCGAAACCACCAGGCGACGCGTTCGCAGCTCTTGGCCATTCTTCATGTATCGAAGTTCGCGAACATGGTCGTTGATCATCTTCGCAGTGATGGCATCAAAATCTCCCTGCTCCGGGGTACCCTGCCCACCCTGCGCGGGCATGGTGTACTTCACTGAGAGCGGAGAGCTGTCCGCGTAGGTACCGGTGGCCGTCACCTGAATCGTGTTCCCCTGGTCTTCGATAACGATGGTCACATCGCTGGGTTTGGTCCCGGCGGTGTATCTGCTCTTTTCCGCATTGAGCTTCCAGGTTCCCGCAAATGGGTCTTTGGCAAAGAGCGGCGTGGAAAGGGCGAGCAGCGTCAGTGCGACGAGTATCTTTGGCATAGCGGTCACCTCGTGGCGCGAAACTATACGCCTTCCGGCACGGCGCCGCCATGGGATGAGGAGCTTTAACGGCTTGTCTGTTCCCCGCCTTCCGTCAGGCGGGAGCATAACTGTTCCAGCTCCGTCATCTGCCGCAGCATCGACTCCAGCCCCGACGAGCCCATCTCTTCTTCCATCAGGGCCTGGATACGGTCGAGAATCGCCGCCACCCGCGCCGCTCGCCTTCTGCCTGCCGGCTCCAGCTCCAGAAGAAATCCTCGAGCATCCTCGCCGTTAATGCGCCGTCGTACCAGGCGCTTCGCCTCCAGCGATGAGATCACGTGACTCACGTTTCCTCGTGTCGTCTCGAACGTGCGCGCCAGCTCCGACGGACTCACACGCTTCTTCTCCAGAAAGATCGCAGCCAGCGTCAGCGACTCCGCGAAGGTCAGCCCCTCCCGCTTCAGCAGAGTATTCAGCGAAGTCTCCATGCGACGGGCGATCCGGCTCGCCTGAAAGGCCGGGCTCTGCTGCAGGAATGATTCGATTCGCATGGCGACCTGCTCCTTATGAACCTATGAGCGACTTGATTTAGCGGCTCAACTACTTACGATACAACCAAACTACACCGCGAACACTCTCGAGATCGGAGATCATCTTTCTGTGATTCCCCTCAGACCGGTTCTCCTGATCGCCCTTGCATCCTCGCCTCTCGTGGCGCAGAACTCTCCGTCACCCCAGACGGCAGCCCCCGTTCAGGAGACCGTGACCGTCACCACGGCAATCCCACCGATTCCACTGTCGGAGTCGAACCGCTCCGTAATGACGCTGGACACACGCGAGCAGCCGCTGCTCTACAACAACGTCACCGACTACCTGCGCCAGGACACCAGCATCAACCTGCAGTCGCGCGCTCCCTCCGGAGTGCAGGCCGACCTCTCGATCCGCGGAACGACCTTTGAGCAATCCCTCGTGCTGCTGAACGGTCTTCGCATCAACGATCCCGAGACCGCGCACATGAACCTCGACATCCCCATTCCGCTCGATGCCCTCTCGCGGGTCGAGGTGCTGCACGGCTCCGGCTCTACCTTCTACGGCTCCGACGCCATCGGAGGTGCCGTCAACCTGATCACCGAGCGTCCGCCGGAGGAGCCGCGTCTCTCGCTCATCGCAAAGTCGGGCGCCGGAAACTACGGTTCGCTCGAGAATCATCTGCGCACCGACCTCAGCACCCGCCGCATCAGCGAGCAGTTGACCGGAAGCCGCGACACCTCGAACGGCTTCATGCCCGACCGCAACTATTCGAGCAACGCGCTCTCGTCGGAGACCTGGCTGACCGTGCTCAAGCCCGGAACCACCGACATTCTGCTTGCAGGCAGCGACCGTCCCTACGGCGCCAACCAGTTCTACGGCAACTACGACTCCTGGGAGCGCACCAAGGGCTGGTACGCCGCCCTGCAGCAGCAACTCGGCCAGAAGACCTCGGCGAGCTTCGCCTACCGCCGCCACACCGACCTCTTCGTCCTTCTGCTGGATCGGCCCAACTACTACCGCAACAACCACGTCACCTCAGCCTGGCAAAGCGCTCTCCGACGCGCCGATACCATCGGCGCAAACACGACGCTCTCCTATGGCCTCGAAGCCAACGGAGACTCCATCCACAGCACCAATCTTGGAGTTCACGCCCGCAACCAGGGTGCCGGTTACGCGAATCTCTCGCTGCGCGCGCTCGGCCGCTTCTCTCTCTCGCTCGGAGCCCGCGAACAGGTCTTCTCCGGCGGCGATTCGGTGTTCTCCCCAAACATTGCCGCAGCCTACACTCTGACCCGCACACTCAGGCTGCGAGCCTCCGTAGGACATGGCTACCGCCTGCCGACCTACCTCGACCTCTACTATGCCGACCCCGCGACGATCGGCAACCCGAACCTCAAACCCGAGTCTTCCTGGAGCTACGAAGGAGGCCTCGCCTGGACTCCCTCCAGCGGCGCGCTCACCCTGAGCGCCACCGGCTTCAGCCTTCACCAGAAGAACGGTATCGACTACTCGAAATACGATCTCTCGCACCCCTGGCAGGCAGTCAACGTCGCCAACTTTGCGTACAACGGCGGCGAAGCCAACATGCGGGTCCGCCTTCCCCGCGCCCAGCAGCTTCAACTTGGCTACACCGCTGTTCAGGCGACCTCGCCTCCACCGGGACTCATCTCTGAGTACGCCTTCAACTACGCTGCACAATCTGCCCTGATCGCGTGGAGCGGACAGCTTCCCGCGCAGATCGTTGCCCGCTCGCAGCTTGCTGTCATCCAGAAGACGATGCAGTCGCCGTACCCTCTGTGGGACCTCTCACTCGCGCGAAACCGAGGACATATCCGGCCCTACGTTCGCCTCCTCAACATCACCAATACGACCTACCAGGAGGTTCCCGGCGTCCCCCTGCAGGGCCGCACCATCATGGCCGGAGCCGAGGTCAACTGGGCGAAGCGACACTGAAGTCGGAAGAAAATATCGGCCCACTTGCTGGGGAGCTATGGCTTCGGCGTCTGGTAGATCGCCATAAGATTCCCTGCCGGGTCGCGAAAACGTGCCGTAATCTCACCCGGATCGCCACCGATCGGCTGGACGATAGCGGCGTCATTCGCCTTCAACTTCTCCAAAGTCGCTTCGGCATCATCGACCATGATGTAGACCACAAGGCCAGCCTCCTGGGGTGGCCTGCCTGGGATGAACGCACCGCTGACCTGCCCGGTGGTGTCATCGAACGCCGTAGCTCCGTCGCCCCTCTTCCGAATCTTCCATCCGAAGATCCGGCTGTAGAAATCTGCCGAGCGCGCAGCATCCGTCGCGGGCATCTCGATGTAGCAGATCTTTCCGTCCTTATCCATCGCCAATCTCCTCATTCGGTGGTGATGATTGTGTCCGCGAGACCAGCCACAGATCTGCTGCTCAGACCGTTCATCACCCTACGTAGCAGAGGGACTCGCGGCCTTTTTCGCAGGTGGCCTTCGAGCAGTTGCGGCAGGACGCAGCAGGCGCAACGGCGAGGCAACAGCCTGGAGCGGAGCACCTACCTTTGCTTGCGCGACAGGTGTGTTGAAGAGATCCATCTCCGCCTGGCGCCGGATCGTGAGACCTCGCAGCACCTTGCCTCCGGCTTTGTTCCACCGCAGAAACTGCGCTGCAGCACCTGCAAAGTCTCCGGCGTTCAACAGCCGCAGCAACGTCGACTGCGCCAGGCTGGCTCCTCCGAGATTGAAGGTAAAGTCCACCAGCGCATCGAATTGATTCTGGTTGATCGCCGCGGTTACGAACTTGTTGACACAAGTCACCGCCCAGGCCACATCCGCCGACAGCAGGACCGCTCCCTGCTCCTCCGTGATCGTCAGTCCCTCTCGCACGTCGGTGCCGGTATGTCCGTACCCTATAGTCCAGACTCCGACACTGTCCTGGTAGGCATCCAGTCGCAGGCTCTCCGATCTCTCCGTGAGGGCCAGACCGCTTGCACCGTACTTGAAGTTCGCCATTCACCCCTCCTCGTAAACAGAAAATGGGAAAGAGCCAAACAAGGGCCCTTTCCCATTTCGTTCACAATCTAATCCGACTCTTTAAGAATAACAATCGGAATCGATCGAATCGGCAGATTTATAGACTGGCGTTTCACGTTTTGAGTCAGCGAGTTGGGCTGGATGAACGAGTCTGCTGGGCTTGACAAGGGTGTGTTCTGTAACCGGCATTGCAGAGGCTGGGCTTCATCGCTCCACTCGAGATGACACCCTCACCTGAAGGTATGTAGAAAGGGTGGCTGAACACAAATGTCACCTTTGGATAAAAGTGTCATCCTGAGCGGAGCGCGTCAGCATTGTCATCCTGGATAAAGTGTCATCCTGAGCGAAGCCCAAAGGGCGCAGTCGAAGGATCTGCGTTTCAACCGACCATTCCGCGCCCTCTGCGGAAAGAGACCCGCTCACAATTCCGAGCCTCTTACTTCGCCAGCTCCGTCTTAACGATCTCGCTGACCAGCTTGCCGTCCGCTCGCAGCCCATTGGCCATAATCCGCTGCTGCACCACCTTCATGACGGCTCCCATATCCCTGGGGCCGGGCTTGTTCCCGCCCTCCGCGAGGTGTCCGATCGCGCCCTCAACCACCTTCCGAATCTCGTCTTCTCCAGCCTCCTGCGGAAGGTAAGTTTCGATCATCGTGATCTCGGCACGTTCCTTCTCGGCCAGCTCAGGGCGGTTGCCTTTGGTAAAGCTTTCGACGGACTCCCGGCGCTGCTTGATCAGCGTAGAAAGAATCTGCGACTGCTCGGCATCGGTCAGCTCTGCGCGTTTATCGATCTCCTTGTTCTTCAGCGCCGACTTCACCATACGCAGGGTCGTCAGCCTGTGCTCCTCCTTCGCCCTCATCGCCGAGATAATGTCGGCGTCGATCCTCTTTCCGATCGTCATTTCGTACCTCTCCTTCGGTCCCTTGAGACTGACTCTTCATCATAGAACGCCTCCTGCCCTGCGCGTGCGTCGCTACAATAGAGGCATGATCCGGAAAACGCGCCTCTTCACTCCGGGGCCCACGCCCCTGCTTCCCGCGGCACAGTTCGCCATGGCAGCCGCCGATATTCACCACCGTACGCCTGAGTTCCGCGCCCTTTACACCCGTGTTCTTGCCCAGCTCAAGGACTTCGTCGGAACCACCAACGACGTCATCATCCTTTCGAGCGGCGGCACCGGAGCCATGGAGGCGTCAGTCTCCAACCTGACCTCCCCCGGAGACCGCGTTCTTGTCCTCACAGCCGGAAAGTTCGGCGAGCGCTGGACCGCTCTGACCAAGGCCTTCGGCTGCCACGTCGACGTCGTTGAGAAGCCCTATGGACAGACCTTCACGATGGACGAGGTCAAGGCTGGCCTGAAGCTTGAGACCCGAGCCGTGTTCGTTCAGGCCACCGAGTCCTCCACCGGCGTCCGTCACGACATCAAGGGCATCGCCGAGCTGCTGAAGTCCGAGAAGTCCGAGGCCCTTCTGATCGTCGACGCCATCACCGGTCTCGGCACCACCCACCTCGACATGGACGGCTGGGGAGTCGACGTTCTCATCGGCGGCTCGCAGAAGGCCGTCATGATTCCTCCCGGCCTCAGCTATCTCGCAGTCAGCTCGCGCGCGTGGGATCGCATGGAGTCCACCTACAATCCCCGCTACTACTTCGATCTCCGCAAGGAGCGCAAGAACGCACTGAAGGGCGAGAGCGCCTATACGCCGTCAGTCGCGCTGATCGCTGCTCTCGGAGCCTCGCTGGACTACATCGCCGGACAGGCCGAAGGAAATCTCGCCGAGGGCCGCAGGAAGCTCGTCGATAACGCCGAGACCTGCGCCGCCATGACTCGCGCTGCTGCCAGGGCGCTGGGATTCAAACTCTTCGCTCCCGAAGGCTCCGAAGCCGCAGCAGCCACCGCCATCATGGCTCCCGAAGGCACCGACTCCGGAACGCTGGTCAAAGGCCTCAAGTCGCAGTTCGCAGCCATCGTCACCGACGGCCAAGGCGACATGAAGGGCTCACTCTTCCGCATCGCCCACATCGGCTTCTTCGACTACATGGACACCATCGCCATCATCGGCGCACTCGAGCAGGTCATCGCAAAGGTGAAGACGCCGCTCC
This sequence comes from Edaphobacter sp. HDX4, assembly GCF_036877565.1. Classification (NCBI taxonomy): domain Bacteria; kingdom Pseudomonadati; phylum Acidobacteriota; class Terriglobia; order Terriglobales; family Acidobacteriaceae; genus Edaphobacter; species Edaphobacter sp. HDX4. The sequence goes on along the minus strand of NZ_JAEDXW010000010.1, from coordinate 169,100 downwards.
CCGGCTTCGAGTTCGGCAAGGGCCTCATCGCCGCGCAAAAGGTCTACGCCGAAGGCGCGAAGTAACACCTGTATCGAACTGAGAGAATGCCCACACCCTGATTCGATGGGTGTGGGCATTCTCTTTTACTCAGGCACCGCCAATTTTACTCGGCACCGTCAACTTTACTCAGCACCGCCAACATTACTCAGGCACCGACCAACTTACTGAGGTACTGACCAGCGCCAACCCACTTGGAGTGTCATCCTGAGCCGAGCGCGTCAGCGCGGAGTCGAAGGATCTGCGGTTACTTCTGATCTGCCCAGCCAAGGAACGGCTTCAACACCCGCCCACACGCAGTCGAACAGCTGCCGAAGGCGACGTCATGAAGAAGCGGAGCCCTGAGGTCTTCTTCCCTGACCCCACCCAGAAGTTGTCAACTCCTGCGCACCTCTCTATCAAACGCCAACCGGCACAAATGAAGCCACTTCGCGGGTTAAATTCCTCGCCGGTAAAATGCCGGGCAATTTCCCTCCCTTCTCTAAAATAGAAGTAAGGACAATATGCGCCGAGACCGCAGAGTCGTTCACGCACAAGTCGTAAAAACAGAGGTCCAAGCCTAACTCATTTGTTGTGAAGATTTTGCACAATAATGTACGGGGGGGTACCCTGCAGACGTCGCGATAAAAACCCTCTCGTAGAATCGCAATCACGACCTGAACAGTCACGACCTGAAATGGATCTGTGTCTACACCATGAAACGCTCCCCCAGGATCACTGCAACCCTCTTCGCCGTCGTCTCCCTCGCCGCCGCGACCGGCTGCCGCAAGCCGCAGATGCAGCGCTGCGTCGACGAGCACCATATCGTCGTGGACGATGATTTTTGTCACAGCAACGGCGAACAACGCGTTCTGGGCAGAAAGCCGGAACAGAGTGCGTCCTATCGCTACTACTACGGCGGCACAGGAAGCACGGAGGCGGGCACGCTTGCGACCGGCGGAAGCTATCTGCGGATGAGCGACCAGACCTATGCCGTCGCCGGCCGACGGCACCAACACCTGAAGAACGTCTGGCCCTATGTGGGAATCGCCGCGCTTGTCGTCCTCCTTCTCTTCGCCTGGGAGGGCCGGCGCACGCGGACGTAAGAGGCTGAACGAGAGTCCGGCGCAGCTGCCCGCTTCCCGATCTCGTCTGCACTGAAGCGACCGTAATCCGCAGAAATCTCTTCTCCCTGCTCCGATCTTCCGCTACGATTCGGACACTCGAGGAGTCTGTATGTTGCGCTTCATCGGTGGTCTGGTCCGACCCTACCGCGGCACTCTGGTCATCATCCTGATGGCGATGATGGTCGAGACTCTGATGAGTCTCGCCGCGCCCTGGCCGCTCAAGATCATCCTCGATAATGTCGTCGGCGATCACCACATGGCTCCATGGATGCACCGCCTTCTGGGGCCGCTGCTGGAACACGGCAGCCGGATGCACATCGCGTTCGTCGCAGCTTGCCTGTACGTTTCGATCGCGTCTCTTGGCGCGCTCGCCTCGTACATCGACAACTACTACACCGAGAGCGCAGGACAATGGGTGGCCCACGACCTGCGAATGCGCATGTACAACCACCTGCAGCGCCTCTCGCTGGACTACTACAACACGCACCAGACCGGTCCTATCATCAGCACTCTGACGACGGACATCCAGACCATCCAGGGATTCGCCTCTTCCTCCACGCTGAACATCGTGGTCGACATGCTCACCATTCTGAGCATGCTGGTGCTGATGTTCTGGCTCAACTGGGACTTCACGCTGATCGCAGTCGCGGTCACACCGTTTCTTCTCTTCTTCGTCTCGCGCTTCAAGAAGGCTGTCAAAGCTGCCACTCACGAGGTGCGCAAGGAGCAGAGCGAGATTATGGCGGTCGTCCAGCAGGGGCTGGAATCCATGCAGGTGGTCCAGGCCTTCGGTCAGGAGCCGGCGGAGGAGCAGATGCTTCAGACCGTCAGTCAGGCCACCGTCAGCGCCGCTCTCAAGGCCCGCAGCGTCAAGGCCCTGCTGTCCCCGGTTGTCACCATTGTCGTCTCCGTCTGCACGGCCATCGTTCTGTGGCGCGGGGCTGCGCTGATACTCTCTGGAGCCATGACGGTCGGGTCGCTCACTGTCTATCTCGCTTATTTGAGTCGCTTCTTCAAACCGGTAAAGGATCTGGCAACAACCACCAATGCCATCGCTCAGGTCACCGTCGGAGTAGAGAGAGTCCGCGGAATCCTCGACACCGACTCCATCCTCCCTGAGAAGCCGGACGCGATCGAGCCGGAGACCATCCGCGGCGATATCGAATTCCGCAACGTTGCCTTCGGTTACGATCCGGCCGACCTCATCCTGAAGGATGTCTCGTTCCACATACAGCCCGGCGAGTTCGTCGGCATCGTCGGTCCAACGGGCAGCGGAAAGTCCACTCTGGTCAGCCTCATCCCTCGCTTCTACGACGTAACCGCAGGGATGGCACTGATGGATGGGGTCGATGTCCGCGACTACAACATCAAAGACCTGCGCGATCACATTGGATACGTTCTGCAGGATACGATCCTCTTCCACGGGACCATCCTCGAGAACATCGCCTTCGGCAACCCCAAGGCGACACGCGAAGAGAGTATTGCAGCGTCAAAGCTTGCCAACGCGGATGAGTTCATCTCACGCATGCCGCAGGGCTACGACACCATCGTCGGCGAGCGCGGCTCTACACTCTCCGGAGGCCAGCGGCAGCGCATCGGAATCGCTCGCGTGATGGTGCGCGATAGCCCTATTCTGCTGCTGGACGAGCCGACTGCCGCGCTCGACAGCGAATCGGAAAAGCTGGTTATTGATGCCCTCGAGACGCTGATGAAAGGACGGACCGTCATCGCGATCGCCCATCGCCTGACCACCATTCGCGATGCCACCCAGATCCTGGTCATCTCTGATGGCGTCGTGGCCGAGGCCGGCACGCACCAGCAGCTTCTCGAACGGAGCGGAATCTATGCCGATCTCTATCGCACCCAGTTCGACACAGGCACACAACCTGCCGTTTTGTAGAATGGTATAGTTTTCGGGCTATCTCCAAGGCACTCTCCGGCTAAAGCGAAGGAAACCGATGTCCCGCTCCATCATTATCCTGCCCGATGACTCGGCCGAGCCGCTGCTCAACGCCATCGCAGGCGCCCAGTCCTCATTGCGTGTCAAAATGTTCGTCTTCTCCGATCCCTCACTGCTGGAAGCAGTCATAGCCGCGCACAAGCGCGGCGTGAAGGTGCGCGTGATGCTGAATCCGGAACGCCGCGACGGCGAAAAGGAGAATGACGAGACCAGGAAGCTGCTGGAGGAGGCGGGAGTCGATGTAAAGGACGCCAACCCCCGCTTTGACCTGACTCATGAGAAGTCGATGGTAGTAGACGATGCTACAGCGTTGATCGAATCGCTCAACTGGGAGACGCGGAACCTTACCGAGACACGCGACTACGCGATCGTCACCTTGCACAAACATGAGGTTGAGGAGGTCATAGAGTGTTTCGACGCTGACTGGAATCGCACGGAGTTCACCTCAGGCGAGCATTCTCACCTGATCTGGTGTATCGGAAACGGCCGCCAGCGCCTCTGCGAGCTGATCGACAGCGCAAAACATACGCTCTGGCTCCAGAACGAGCGATACCAGGACCCCGTCATCATCGAGCACCTGGTTCGGGCCTTCCGGCGCGGCGTCAAAATTCACGTCATGGCGCGCCCCCCGCACAAGCTCAAGAAAGAAAAGCTGGTCGAGGGAGTCAGCGGCCTTCGCATCTTTCAGGACCTTGAAATTCCGATCCGGAAGCTGAAGCACATCAAGCTGCATGCGAAGCTTCTGTTCGCCGACGATGCCCGGGCCATCATCGGCTCCATCAACTTCGCCCCCGGCAGCTTCGACAGCAGACGGGAGCTGGCCATCGAGGTAGATGACGAACCTATCCTCAAACGCCTCCGCAAAACCTTGCATGAGGATTGGGATAAGGCTCACCCCCTCGACCTCTCCGATGAAGGGCTTCTCGAAGAGCTGAAAGAAAGCGACCCAAATGTGGTGGAGGATCTGGGAATCGCCCACGGGAAGGGCAAATGAGCTTCGTACCCGTCCATGCGACCCGGAACGTCACCTGACGAGCCTCACCCGGGATGGCGGTCTCTCACGGGGTCTGGCTGAAGCTGACCCGGCCGAACCGGAGTCGCTCCCTTCGCGGTTAGAATAGAAGCTACATGAAGATCGTCATCGCTGAAAAAGTCTCCCCTGCAACCCTCGCCGTCTTCCAGCAGGAGCCTGGCTGGCAGATCATCACCTCCGATCAAATCAAGAACGGACTTCCGTCCGAGTTGGCTGACGCCGACGGGCTGGTCGTTCGCTCTGCCGTTCAGGCAGACTCCAAGCTGCTCGAGTCCGCACCGAAGCTTCGCGTCATCGGCCGTGCCGGTGTAGGCGTGGACAATATCGATACCGATGCTGCTACCCGCCGCGGCATCGTCGTCATGAATACCCCTGGCGCAAATGCCATTGCGGTCGCCGAGCTGACTATCGGTTTCATGGTCTCGCTGGCGCGATCCATTCCCCGCGCAAACTCGACGATGCACGATGGCAAGTGGGAGAAGAAGACGCTTCAGGGTCGCGAGCTGCGCGGAAAGACCCTCGGCATCGTCGGCCTGGGCCGGATCGGTCTTGAGGTCGCCCGCCGCGCCCGCGCCTTCGGGATGGAGCTGATCGGATACGATCCCTTTATCGCGCCCGTCATCGCACGCGAGAACGACGTTACCCTGGTGCCGATCGACGAGATCTTCCGCCGCTCCGACTACCTGACGCTGCACGTCGGCCTAACCCCGCAGACCGAGGGCCTGATCAACACAACCTCTCTGGCCATCATGAAGAAGGGCGTTCGCATCATCAACTGCGCCCGCGGCGAGCTGATCGTTGAGCAGGCGCTCGCCGATGCCTTGAAGTCCGGGCAGGTCGCCGGAGCCGCACTCGACGTCTTCCATCAGGAGCCGTTGAAGAACTCCCCATTCTTTTCGCTCGACAACGTCATCCTCTCGCCTCATGTCGCCGGATCGACCGACGAAGCGCAGGAGGCCATTGGAATCCAGCTGGCACGCCAGGTCCGCGATTATCTGAAGCTTGGCGTCGTTCAGAACGCCGTCAACGTGCCTTCGCTGACTCACGAGGAGTACACCGAGATCGCTCCGTACATCGACATGTCCGAGCGTCTGGGCAAGTTCCTCTCGCACGCGACCCCGGGCAATCTGGAGAATATCCAGATCAGCTACACCGGGCGGCTCGCGTCGGGCAAGACCGAACTGGTTCGCAATGCTGCGCTGGCCGGGATCTTCGCCGGATCTGAAGGCAATGGCGAGGCGCAAAACACTGCCAATCGCATCAACGCAGCCGCGGTTGCAGAAGAGCGTGGTGTGCGGGTTCAGGAAGATAAGAAGGAGTTTACGACCGGCGGAGCAGGATCCGTTCTCAAGCTCACCCTGCACTCGTCTGAGGGAGATGCGTCCGCTTCCGCGACCGTCCTGCATGGCAGCTCGCCCCGCCTGCTGACCTACGATGGCATTGACATTGAGGCTCCGCTGACCGGCACCCTCGTCGCCATCCGCAACCACGACGTACCCGGAGTCATCGGGCGCATCGGAACCATCCTGGGCGAGCACTCGGTCAACATCGCCAACTTTGCCCTTGGCCGCTCAACCCGCTCGCAGCGCGTTCCCCAGGGACAGGCTCTGGCCGTCGTGCAGATCGACGTACCTAACGCTGCCACCGCCAACGCCGCCGTCGAGGCGCTGCGCAAGGTGGAGGCTATCGCGAGCGTTCGCCTGATCGAGCTGGGTAAGCTGTAGGCACCAGACACCCCCCACCGGCCCTGCACATCATTGTGCGGGGCCTTTCTTTTTCAGGCTCAATTAGAATCAGAGAAGATATCGGTCCCAGCCCCCCGGCAGGGATCGCAAACCATCACTCACAGGAACAATCGCAGCCATGCCTCTCTACGAATACGAATGCACGGAATGTCACCAGCGCACAGAGAAGATCCAGAAGTTCTCCGATCCGGAGATTACGGTCTGTCCGCACTGCAGCGGCCATCTCGAGCGTGTCCTTTCGGCGCCCGCCGTAACGTTTAAAGGTGGAGGGTGGTACGCGGACGGCTACGGGAACTCGAAACCCAAGTCTGCTGATTCCAAGTCGTCTGAGACCAAGGGCGGCTCTGAATCCAACGGCTCCAGCGCATCGACGAGTGACTCAGGAAAGTCTGCCGCCGCTCCCGCAGCCTCTACTCCGGCACCAGCGGCTGCAGCGCCGTCTACTCCTGCAAAGTAAGTTGTCGTTGAGTTTTGTAGAAACGGGCCAGAGGCAGATGCGATGTCTCTGGCCCGGCTTGTGGAGAACGTCACTCTTACGTTGTTTCTGCGAATGGTGAATGAATCGGTAAATTCCTCGTTCACCTTGCACTTGTGAGAGATGAGTTGAGATCCATCGACGCGAACGGTGAAACAGGAGCCGCGCCTCAGGTCAGCTAGCTCTTCTTCTTGGGAACCTTCTTGCCCTCCCGTCGCGCCTCAGACAATCCAATCGCGATGGCCTGCTTGGGATTGGTCACTTTCTTACCGCTGCGACCCATCTTCAGCTTTCCTTCTTTCATCTCGTGCATCTCGCGCTCGACGTTCTTGCTTGCTGACGGGCTGTACTTTCTGGAGCTGGATTTCTTACTTGACTTCTTCGCCGAGCTCTTCTTCGAAGACGACCTCTTCGCTGGGGACTTCTTTGCAGATGTCTTGCGAGCGGTCGACTTCGATGCTGTCTTCTTCGTTGCCTTTTTGCTGGGACTCTTTCTACTCGTGCTCTTCTTGCTCGATGTTTTCTTCGAAGATTTTTTACTTGCCTTTTTAGTTGCCATGACTATCCTCCCAATTTATTTGAGAAGGCATAAGTCATTCCGTGAGTTGCATCCTCACATTGACTTTCACGTATCTCGGTGAGCTCTTCTTCGCCGCCGCAACAACGCAATGCCACCCACGAACAACGCCGCTGCAGCCGCCATCAGCTGCACCATCATGCGATGCCACCATGACGATGTTCGCTCAAGCGAGCCTGACTGCCACGCGCTCTTCACCCGCGCAAGATCATCTGCAAGCCCGGGGATCGTAATTGCGTTCAGGTCATCGGTTGGAAGCGAACCGAAGATTCGTTCCGGAGATGGCAGGCCGAAGTTGGTGTCCTTCGGAATCGCAGCCATCATCGCGTTGACCTCGGCGTCGCGCGGATCGTCGAAGAGCGAGACATCCGCCGTGTTTGGAAACAGCGTCGCGGCCCCAGTCATCTTCTTTTCAATTGCCGCCACACCATCCTGGCAGACGCCCAGAGGATAATAGCCACCGAAGGGGAGATCGGGCCGGCGAAGATGCTGGCGCATAAAGGCAACCACCATCTCTCCAACCAGACGCGTCACTTCGATCGCATCCTTATCGCGATACGTGTGCGCATGACGTCCCAGCACCCACGCCTGGTCCAGCGTGTCCATCGTGCGAAACTCGCTCTTGCCGTCGATCCCGAAGTACCAGCTCACATTCGCGTTAATCTTCGGTCCACGAATCTCCCACTCGTACTCCGCGTGACTCACCGGCACCAGCAATGAGCGCTTCTCGCCCGGAATCTGAATCTGCGAATCGATCCAGAAGGGCATCATCACCTCAAGCGCCTGCTCTGCCTTTGGCTGCTTGTAATGGAAGTGCCCGAAGTTTGCGAAGTAGCGCGCATCGAAGACCGTGACCGTGTGTCCCGTCTTCATGAGGGACGCGATGAGTTCCTCCGGGGTGGAAGCAGTCTCTTCGCCAATCGCAACCGATGTGGAGGCCGCGCCGGTCAGCCCGTTCACACTCAGACGATTTAGAACATCCGCCATGCGCTGGCTGTCTGCATGCATCGGCGCCAGACGCGGATTTGGGCCATCGCCGCGCGTCACTCCGGCTCCCATGTCAAAGACGATCCCATCCGTCGCGAATCCAGGCAGCGTCGAGGGCTTGTTCAGATCGATGGTCTCTTCCTGCTCAAACGTGTAGGGTCCGAGGTCGATAAAGCGTCGAACCAGGTCCTTCGTCACCCGTCCCGTTTCAAGAGGAGCATGCTCGCTCGCGCTCTCGTTCTGTGAAGCGGTGCCATCGTCCTTCTTCACAAAATATGTTCCGGCGATCTTCACCGTCGGATTGATCCCTCTGAGGGTCCATCCCGGAAAGCGGTCCAGCCCGCTCCAGTCTTTTCCTAAAATCAGCTCGCGCAGCCGCTTGATGAGCGATGGAGACATCAACGCCGGGCCCTGCTTATCTCCGTTCAGCTGACTGAGTAACGCATCGGTAAATCCCGGCGTCGCTGACAGTTCACGCATCATTCCGGACAGCAGAATCGTATTCGGAGGCATCGGCTCCTCCGGCGCCCGGTAACTTGCGTCTCCCCTGCATCCCATCAGCGCCAACGATACTACGGTGGCTCCTGCAATCATTCGCAGACACACTGCAGCGTTTTGCATCATGCGCCATTAAAACTCACCAAGACACGCAGAAGGTACTTTTCTTCCGTCCACGGCTTGGTTTACCTTGACGCGCAGCGACGTACAAATCGACACACTGAGGAACTCTCCCATGCCTGTGAAAGCCGGATACTCCACGCCCCTGCTCCACGCCCGTTCGGTGGAAGACTCCATCCGCTTCTATCAACTTCTCGGTTTCGAGCTGATCGACACCGACCATTGCGAACCGCTGGGCTGGGCGCGCATGCACTGCGAGGGAGGAGCCATCATGTTCCTCCGGACCGACCATCCTGCCGATCTGGCAGAACCCACCCTGCTCTACATGTACACGCCGGATCTGACCGCGTTGCGCGAGCAACTTATCGCGGCCGGCATCAAGGTCGCTCCTATCAAGTATCCGCATTACATGCTCAGCGGTGAGATCACGCTGCATGATCCCGACGGCGCGAAGATCTTTATCGGTCACTGGGGCGACGCGGAGCACGACGTCTGGATCGAGCGCATTGGGCGAAAGGAAAATGAAGAGAGCCGCGCCTAGGCGAGCGGTACGATTCAGCCCAACGGGCCCAAGGCATCCAGCTTCTTCACCACCAGTTCGTTCAGCAGCGCCGGATTCGCCTGTCCCTTCGACAGCCGCATCACCTGACCGACGAAGAAGGCCGACACCGTCTTCTTCCCTCCGCGGTACTGTTCCACCTGCTTCGGGTTCGCTGCGATCACCTCGTCGATCATCGTCTCGATCGCGCCGGAGTCTGAGATCTGTTGCGGCTTATCGCGCTCATAGATCTCTGTAAAGTCCTTGCTCTCCGCAAAGCTGCTGTCCAGAAGCTGCTTCAGCTGCTTGGAACTGATCGTCCCCGCCTCCACAAGATCGGCAGCCTGAACCAGACCGTCCAAGGAGACCGGAGACTGCGTATCGTTCAACTCAGCCGCACGCAGACGCATCGTGATTTCGGAGAGCAGAATCGACGCAACGCGCTTGGGAGATTTTGCCTTCTTCGCAGCAACCTCAAAGCGATCGGCAAAGTCCCGCGTCGCCGTAATGGTCGCGGCATCCTGCTCATTGAGGCCATACTCCGCGATCATGCGCGCGCGCCGTGCTTCGGGAAGCTCCGGCAACATGCTGAAGATCTCTGCCTGCCACTCCGCGCCAACCACCAGCGGCGGAAGATCCGGCTCCGGAAAATACCGGTAGTCGTGCGCCTGTTCCTTCGAGCGCATGGCGTAAGTACGACCCTCGCCTGAATTCCAGAGGCGCGACTCCTGTACCACGCGGCCGCCCTCTTCCAGCACACCGATCTGCCGCTCGATCTCGTACTCCACGGCAGACCTTATGAAGCGGAAGCTATTGACGTTCTTTACCTCGGCCTTGGTTCCGAACTGCTTTGCGCCTTTCAGCATCACGCTGACGTTTGCGTCGCAGCGCAGCGAGCCTTCTTCCATGTTGCAGTCGCTCACTCCCGTGTACAGCAGGATCTCCTTAAGCCGCGTCAGGTATTCGAAGACCTCGTCAGCCGTACGCAGGTCAGGCTCGCTCACAATCTCCACCAGCGGGGTGCCACAGCGATTCAGGTCGATGTAGGTGCGGCTGATCGAGTCGGCGAATCCATCGTGAACGCTCTTGCCCGCGTCCTCTTCCATATGCAGCCGCGTCACGCCGATCCGCTTCGTGATCGCGGCGCCGCTCTCATCGAAGGCAGGAATCTCGATCCATCCGTTCTCTGCCAAGGGCTTGTCGAACTGCGAGATCTGGTAGCCCTTTGGAGAATCCGGATAGAAGTAGTTCTTGCGCGCAAAGATGCTGGTCTCCCGGATCTCGCAGTTGATCGCCTTCGCCGCCAGTACTGCATACTCCACCGCCTTGCGGTTCAGCACCGGCAGAGCGCCCGGCAGCCCCAGGCAGGTCGGGCACGTATGCGTATTCGGTTCGCCGCCGTACTGGTTCACACAGCCGCAGAAGGCCTTGGACTCAGTCAGCAGCTGGACATGAACCTCAAGCCCGATCACGGGCTGGTATTTGGCAAGAATCTCGGGAGAGAGCGCAGTTGCAGTGGACATAGTCACCCTGATTCTAACAAGCCCACCGCTACTCTCAAGCCGTCGGGAACCCCTCGATCAAGCAAGGTCGACCGCTGACGCTGCTTCCGCGATGGCGACTGACCGAAAGCACCGTCCAGCCGAGAGGGTTCGCACACATACGGCACGCTATTGACATAGGTAGCCTATGGAAGATAGGTTGTTCTCTGGCATAGGCAACCTATGCCAGAGACCTTTGTGAGGTGCTGGATTGAAGCGTGATGAGATTCCTCCTGGAACGCTGTACCTGCTCATCTTGAAGGCACTCTCCCTGCATGGCCCGCTGCACGGCTACGAGATGGCCAACTTCATCCAGCGGACCTCAGACAATGTGCTGCAGGTGGAGGAAGGCTCTCTCTATCCGGCGCTGCAGCGGATGCTGGTGAAGGGCTGGGTTACGGCGGAGTGGGGCGTTACCGCGGGCAATCGCCGGGCGCGTTACTACCGGCTCACGCCTGCGGGTCGCAAGCAACTTGACGCCGAGCTCTCTCAGTTCGAGCGCGTCTTCGGAGCCATCCATCGGATTACGCAGATTGCATAAGGAGCTGCCATGTTCCCCTCTGAGTCACTACGGCGTTTAAGGATGTTGTTTCGGGGCAGCCGCTTCCAGGAAGAGCTGAACGAGGAGATGCGCCTGCACCGCGAGCTGCGCGAACAGGAGCTCCTGGATCTGGGCCAGAGTCCCGAATCGGCACGGCGCGAGGCGAATCTGCGCTTTGGAAACGTGACCTCTCTGGGGGAAACGAGCTATCAAAGTTGGGGATGGAGCTGGCTTGAGAGCCTCTTTCAGGATCTGCGTTACGGTACTCGCTCCATGCTCCGCAGCCCAGCGCTGACCATCGTGGCATTGCTTTCGCTCGCGCTCGGTATAGGTGCCAATACTGCAATCTTCAGCTTCATCGATACCCTCATGCTCCGCTCGCTTCCGGTAAAGGACCCCTCGCAACTGATGTTCTTCGGGAAGGAGGGCGAGGCCGGTGTTACCGACCGCATTGGTTCGACTACCCTCTACTCGTACCCATTCTTCCGCGAGATGCAGAAGAGAAACGGCGTCTTCTCCGATGTCGCCGCGATCTTCAGCGAGCTGAATACCGTGCATGGGACGATCCAGGGGCAGGACTCGATGCAGCCCATGCGCGTCCAGCTCGTCTCGGGCTCGTACTTCCCGACACTCGGCGTTCAGGCCGTTCAGGGTAGAGTGTTGTCGGAAGCAGACGACACAATCGAGGGTGCGCATCCCATCCTCGTCGTCAGCTATGCATGGTGGAAGCGTGCGCTCGCGAGCGATCCTGCTGCCCTGAACCGGAAGATCACCCTCGGTAAAACCACCTTCGATATCGTGGGGATTGCTCCTCCGGAGTTCTTTGGAACCAGCGTTGGTGAGGCTCCCGATATGTGGGTGCCAATGTCGGAGATGGGCTTCGTTCCTCCGGCTTATGACGCCCGCAAGGATAACTTCTGGGAAGGCATGCATCTGATCGGCCGGCTAAAGCCTGGAGTCTCACAGGAGCAGGCGACCTCGAACGTCAACGTCCTCTATCAGCAGATCATCCGCTCCTTTCCCGATGCAGATTTGGATGCGCGGAACGCAGGATATCTCAATCATGCGCATGTCATTCTTACGCCTATGGCGAAGGGTCTCTCTTCACTGCGCCACAGGTTCTCCGAACCGTTGAAGATTCTGATGGGCATCACGACGCTGGTGCTCCTGATCGCATGTGCGAACATCGCCAATCTTCTGCTGGCGCGTTCGACGGCGCGTGCTCGCGAACTCGCCGTGCGGCAGGCACTGGGTGCAGGCCGTCTGCGTATCGTGCGTCAGTTGCTGACCGAGAGCCTGGTGCTCGCGCTCACGGGAGGTCTGCTTGGGATAGGTCTGTCGCGCATCGCTGACAGGTTGCTGCTTCGGATGATCTCCGGCGGATCGGACCTTGTGCCTCTCGAAGTCTCGATCAACACCAATCTCCTGCTGTTCACTTTTGCGGTAACCGTCGCGACAGCAATCCTCTTTGGCATCATCCCTGCTTTCCGCAGCACGCGGCTTGAACTGACCGACGCTTTGAAGGACGGCCGTGGAAGCTCCTCGAAGGCAAGCTCCAGAAGTCCGCTGGGGAAGATCCTCATCGTCTCTCAGATCGCGCTGTCTCTTGTTCTGATGGTCGGAGCAATTCTGTTTATTCGATCGCTCGTGAATCTCAATAACGTGGACACCGGATTCAATCGGGAAGGTGTTCTGCGGCTGGATATCGACTCCGACGTCATCGGGTTGAAGTCTGAGGATCCGCGCATGATCGCGATGTTTCAGGAGATTGAGCAGCGCGTCAGCGCGCTGCCCGGAGTCAAAGCCGCAAGCTTTGCCTCTTTCCTCTTCAGCCAGGGAAGCTGGAACACGGGAATCCGCGTCGTCGGTCAAAATCTCGACGACCGTGTCAACATCAAGCACAATGTCGTCGGCAACGAATACTTCGCCGCAATGCAGATTCCGTTGCTCGCGGGACGCACCTTCGGCCCGCAGGATACAACGACATCGCACAAGGTGGCGGTCATAAGTGAGCGCATGGCGAAAGATCTGTTTCCCTCCGGCGTCAATCCGATCGGGCATCACTACTACGCCGGCTTTGACCCCAAACCGGACACGGAGGTGGAGGTGATCGGCATCGCCAAAGATGTGAAGTTCGGCGACCTGCAGGAGTCTCCGCAATACATCGACTACATTCCGAACCCGCAGCATCCGTGGGGGTATGGAACGCTGGCTGTACGTTATAACGGCGACTTTGACGCTACCTCACGCGCTGTTCAGCAGACCATCCACAGTGTGAATCCCAGGCTTCCCATCAGTCATGTAGGCACGCTTGACGAGCAGGTTTCAAGCACCCTCACGAACCAACGCGTGGTTGCCCAGTTGTCCGCGTTTTTTGGGCTGCTCGCGGTATTTCTCTCCTGCATCGGCATCTATGGCCTGATGTCGTACACGGTGGGAAAGCGAACCAACGAGATTGGGATCCGTATCGCCATCGGGGCGAGCCGGGCCAGTGTGCGATGGCTGGTGCTGCGTGAGATCGCTCTGCTTACGGCTATCGGAATCGCAGTGGGGATTCCTATTACGATAGCCGGCAGCCGAATCGTCGGCACGATGCTGTTTGGGCTCCGGGGTGCCGATGTCGTCAGTCTGCTCACCTCGGTTGTAGCCTTGCTGGCGGTTGCGCTGCTGGCCGCGTACCTGCCCGCCAGAAGAGCCGCGAGCGTCGATCCTGTCGTCGCACTTCGTTACGAGTGAGATGTCTCGGCAGATGTTTCATGGCGAGTTGCTGAAGACGCGGTGATCCTCAAGTAAAGTAGTGCCATGCGTGTGCCGCGGGTAGCCTATCTTCCCGATTCTTTTCACGAGGTCAACGGTGTCGCCCATACCAGTCGCAACTTCGTAGCTTACGCACAACGGCATGCGCTTCCGTTCCTCTGTATTCGTGCAGGAACGCGCATTCCGCACTTCGAGCATGAGACAGAGCTCCGCACTCTGGAACTGCGCCGCTCTCGGGTGTCCATCCGTATCGAAAAGGATCTGCAGTTCGATCCTCTGTTCTTTCGGCACACCCGCTCCATCCGGCGCGAACTGCTTCGCTTCCGTCCCGACCTGATTCACATCACCGGCCCGAGCGAGCTTGGAATCCTTGGCGCTTACATTGCCTGGGAGCAGGGAATTCCGCTCGCCGCATCCTGGCACACCAACGTGCATGAATATGCCTCCCGGCGGCTGGACTGGCTGACACGCCATCTCTCCCGCCGCACCGCCGCCGGGCTGGAAAAGCGAGTCGAGGCTGCATCCTTGTGGGCGACCACACGTTTCTATTCGCTCGCCCGGGTTCTGTATGCCCCTAATCAGGAGTTATGCGGCCTGCTTGAGCGGGCTACAGCCCGTCCCTGCCACCTGATGCAGCGTGGCGTCGATACCGCCCAGTTCTCTCCTGACCACCGCACCCGAGCGCTCGATGACTCTACGCTGGTCATCGGTTACGTCGGCCGACTCTCAGTTGAAAAGAACGTCGCCATGTTTGCGAGTATCGAGCGTGGACTGATCGATCAGGGGATTACGAACTTTCGTTTTCTCATCGTCGGTCACGGCCACGAAGAGGCTCATCTGCGTGCATCGCTCCGTCAAGCCGACTTCGCAGGTGTACTTCGCGGTGCCGATCTCGCTCGCGCCTATGCCAACATGGACGTGTTTGCTTTTCCATCACACACCGACACCTTTGGGAACGTTGTCCTCGAGGCACTTTCGAGTGGAGTTCCAGCCGTGGTCACGCAAGGTGGCGGCCCGAAGTACATCGTGCGGGATCAACAGACAGGGTTTGTGGCCACGGAGCCGGAGTTCGTTTCTGCGATCGCCGCGCTTGCACAGGATCGAGCCCGTCTGGCGCAGATGCGCACTGCCGCGAGAGCGTACGCGCTGACCTGCAGCTGGGATGCTGTCTTCAACAGTGTCTACGAAGGCTATCGTGAGGCTCTGTCTGCTGCCGACGGCTTGCCGCTATCGGAGACCTCGTAGCCGACGGCAGGCATCCGCCAGATCCCCGTCCTTCTTGGCAAAACAGAACCGCAGCAGATCCTCTCCCTTTCCCGCCCGGAAGAACGCCGATCCTGCAACCGCTGCAACACCGGTCTTCGCAAGCAATGACCGGGCTCGCAGCGCCGCCGTCGCTCCAGTCAGCACACCCTCTAATCCAGCCGTCGAAGCCAGGATGTAGTACGCTCCGTCGGGAACATGCGGCTTCATTCCGGCATCGCGCAGAGCGGTCACCAGCATCTCGCGCTTGCTCTCATGCTCAAGAGCAAGACCTGCGTAGAAGCTTCTCCCCAGCTGCTCCACTCCCGCGGCCACGCCATGCTGGAACGGCGAGGGCGCACAGACGTAGAGCAGGTCATGGAAGTATCCAATTGCGCCAATCCACTTCGCATCGGCGATGACATACCCGATGCGCCAGCCGGTCACTGAAAATGTCTTTGAGAAGCCCGACATCACGATGGTCCGCTCACGCATGCCCTCGATCGCCGCCGGGGACAGGTGCGTCGCGTCCCCGTAGATGAAATGTTCGTAGATCTCGTCAGTCAGCACGAAGAGGTCGAACTCGCGGGCGATCTCTGCAAGCCCCTCCAGCTCCTGCCGGGTGAAGACCTTTCCGGCCGGGTTGGACGGCGTGTTGACGACAACGGCCCGGGTCTTCGACGTGATGGCCGCGCGTACCCTGTCCAGATCGAGGCTCCAGTCGGGCGCCTCCAGTTCCACCGCGACCGGGACGACGCGCATGGAACGAAGTGTCCCCAGGTGGTAGCCGTAGAAGGGCTCGAACAGAAGAACCTCATCGCCCGGATCGAACAGGGCCATGACGACCGCGTGGAACGCTCCGGTAGCGCCGCTGGTCACCAGGACCTCGCGCTCCGGATCAACGACCATGCCCTGCATGCGTTCCGTCTTCTCGGCTATGGCGCGGCGCAGCCGGGCGATTCCGTCCAGCCGGGTGTAAATGTTGTGACCTTCATGGATGGCCGAGATCGCTCCCTCTGCGACCACCTGCGGAACCTCGGTATCGCAGACGCCCTGCGCCAGGTTGACTCCGCCGACACGGTCGCTCTCCACCGTCATGGCGCGAATCTCCGACTGCACCAGCCGCGGAGCCAGTTCACTCAGACCCAGCCCACGTTCCTTTGCGATCTCAGTGTGCGCCACGGCGTCCTCCGGTTTTCATGGTACAAAAGAGTGCCTTCTATCTTATCTTTGCCCCGGCGGCGCGCGTCTGGGTTCGCTTGTGCCCTGGAACAATTTCAACAACATGCACCGCCGCCACGGGCGAACTTACTTCTTCAGCTCTGCAAGGTAGATCGCGGTGTAGTCGAGGTAGTTCTGCGCGTATTTGGCGATCATCTTCTGGTCATCATCGCCCAGAGTCTTCTTCACCTTTCCTGGAACCCCCACGACCAGCGAGCGCGGAGGAATCACCGCCTGCTCCGGGATGACAGCTCCGGCGGCGATGATGGAGCCCTCGCCGATGCGCGCATTGTTCAGGATGACCGCTCCAATTCCGACCAGCACATTATCTTCAAGCGTGCAGCCATGCACTGTGGCGTTATGGCCGATGGTAACCATCTCTCCCACAGTGACCGCGTAGACGTATCGCATCCCGTGCAGCACCGCACAGTCCTGCACGTTGCTCCTGGCGCCGATACGGATGGAGTTGACGTCTCCACGCACGACCGCATTCATCCAGATGCTGGCCTGTTCCCCGAGCTCCACATCGCCGATCACCTGTGCCGACGCATCTATATAGCAGCTCTCAGGAATATGGGGCGTCTTGCCCTGATAGCTTCTGATCATGGATCGGGCCTCCACCCAAGGGAGATTTTACGGCTCATGCAGACTTTCCGCTCGCTGAGGTTGGAAACCAGCCACTCCGTGACGATCCCGGCCAGTTCTCTGTAAGTGAAGGTGCTCCCGCGCTTGCTGGAGCACGTGCAGGACGACTCGATCGATTCGGCATGCAACTGAGGTTCCGAATGTCAATAATTATCCGAAATGTCATCTATCTGACGTGAAAAGGAGTATTCTTAACTTCGCGTCCCTGTCTGGGAACGGTTTGGAGGTGTTGTTCTTGGCAGAGGTTCGAGTTCAAGAAGGCGAACCGCTTGAAAATGCCCTGCGACGTTTTAAGCGCAAGGTGCAGACTGAAGACATTATTAAAGAAGTCAAGCGTCATTCCTTCTACCTGAAGCCCGGCGAAAAGAAGCGCGTCAAAGAAGCGCTCGCTCGCAAACGAAATCGTAAGAAGGTCCGCAAGGAGCAGGACTAAACAAACGCTCCCGTTCGAGTGGCCACCTCCCGGTGAGGGGGTGGCCATCAGATAAATAGCTGGCGACGGACTCCCGCTGTCGACCGGCAACAGTGAGCCTAAGGGCATCCACTGTGCTAGCACGCCATTTCGCCGCTTGGCGACCCAGGACTACTTACCATGCATTACGGCAGGATGATTGCTCAGGGAGCCTGCAGCTCGTTCCATTGAGTCGTCACCTGTCCCGCAGATCGGGAGACGCGGCTATGGAATTTGTAGATCGGTTACTGACATGTGCAGATTGTGGCGGAGAGTTTATCTTCACCGCCGGCGAGCAACTGTTTTTCTTCGATAAACAGTTCAAAAATGACCCAAAGCGATGCAAGCCCTGTAAGTCCAAGAGGGCTGGAGCTTCAGCACGTCCAGGTGGTGGTCCTGCGGCGGCTGGAATCTCACGCACGGAAACCAGGACAACCTGTTCAGACTGTGGCGTCGAGACAACCGTTCCCTTCAAACCGACTCAGGGACGTCCTGTACTTTGCCGTCAATGCTTTCAGAACAAGCGAGACTCCCCCATTCCTCTGGTTGCATCGGTGGATGGGCTTCCATCTTCGATGGAGAATGTGCCGATCGCTTCCGGGATGATTCCTGTGGCGAATCACGCACCCAGGCTCTAGCAGGCAGCAACTGTTCGCGTTCCATCATCCTGACCGGGTACCATGGTCAGATGATGGAACCGTCTTACCATGCCGCAGGACTGCAGGAACTGGTGCGGGCACGCACGCATCTCGGACAGTTTGAGTTGACTGTCTGCACGGATGGAACCTATCGTCTCGACGGCGGCGCCATGTTTGGCGTTGTACCCAAGACGCTGTGGCAGAAGCGGCAGCAGGCGGACGAGCAGAATCGTATTCTGCTGGGCCTCAACTCGGTCGTCGTCCGGACAGGACGACACACGGTCCTGATCGAGACCGGCATCGGAAATAAGCAGAGCGCGAAGATGAAGGAGATCCTCCTGAATCAGGAGTTACTCCCTGATTCCCTGTCAGCTGCCGGAGTCCGGCCCGATGAGGTGGACATCGTCATCAACTCCCATCTTCACTTCGATCACTGCGGCTGGAATACAACCCTGCAGCCTGATGGCACGGTCACCCCAACTTTTCCGAATGCTCGTTACTTCGCCCACTTCGATGAGGTGGAACACGGGCATCGTCAGTTCGAGCGCGACGGCGTCAGTTATCTGTCGCCAAACTACGATCCTCTGATCGAATCCGGGCAGATGACCCTGCTCACAAATCAGAGCATTCAGATCGATCCCATGATCGTCCCCGGCGTCTCCGTCGAACTCTTTCCCGGACACACGCGGCAGTTGATGGGGATCCATATTGAGTCGGAGGGGCAGCGTGCCTGCTATATCTCCGACCTCATTCCGACCTCCGCCCATCTCGATCCAACCTGGGTTATGGGATATGACCTTGACCCGTTGGAGTCGATCGAGCAGAAGAAACGCTTCTATCGGCGTGCCATTCCGGAGAAGTGGCTTGTCCTCTTCACCCACGATCATCAGACCCCTATGGCGACGATCGAGCTTGGTGAAAAGGGAAAACCCATCGCGCGGGCGGCTGAAGGCGATTTCACTTCCGCCTGACAACGAAGCGCTCCAGTGCCGGCATCCACAGCACTATGTTTTCTGCCGGCCTGCTGTCCCGTCGAAGTTTCCTCCTCAATGCCTCCACCTCGGCAGCCGCCGCGACGCTCGGCTCACCCTCACTCTCCGGTGCTCCCTTCCCCGCTCAATCGGCAGAAAGCAAGCAGCTGCCCGGAGACCAGGACAAGGTGCAGCTCTCGCAGATCCACGGTCCGTCGGAACAGGACGAGAAGGCTCCCGGATCTTTCCTCCCGGACGACAAGCGGATCGGCTACGCCATCGTTGGTGTGGGACGACTGTCTATCAACCAGATTCTTCCCGCCTTTGGCTCCTCGAAGTACTGCAGGCCCGTCGCTCTCGTTAGCGGAGATAGGGAGAAGGCGCTGAAGATCGCTGCGCAGTATGGAATCAAAGAATCTTCCATCTACGACTACAGGAACTACGAGCAGATCGCCTCAAATCCTGAAGTGCAGGCGATCTACATCGTTCTGCCCAACGGTATGCATGAGGAGTATGTCGTCCGAGGCGCGAAGACTGGCAAACACATCCTTTGCGAGAAGCCCATGGCGAACTCGAGCGCCGAAGCGGAGCGGATGATTGCTGCCTGCTCGAAGGCCGGGGTTAAGCTGATGATCGCCTACCGTCAGCAGTACGAACCCAAAAATCGCGCCATTCGCAAGCTTGTAACCAGCGGAAAGATCGGAAAACTTCGCGGCTTTCTCTCCACCAATTCGCAGCAGATGGGGGACCCTTCCCATTGGAGGTTGAAGAAGTCTCTCGCTGGCGGCGGCTGCCTCCCCGATGTGGGAATTTACTGCATCAACGCGTCGCGCTTTCTCTCCGGAGAAGAGCCAGTCTCGGTTTCGGCGCAGCTCTGGCAGCCAAAGGACAACCCGCTATTTGCAGAGGTGGAGGCGAGCGTCAGCTTCAGCATGCAATTTCCGTCTGGATACCTCGCAACCTGTACCACCAGCTATGACGTCCACAAGAGCCAGAGCTTCCGGCTCGAAGGCACCGAGAGCTGGGCTGAGCTTTCACCGGCGTATGCCTACCACGGCAGCAAACTGAGGTACTCCAGGCTGGAGGAAGGCAAGGAAGTCCAGGTCGAGCCGCAGATCGAGGACAAGGATCAGTTTGCGCTGGAGATGGACCACTTCGCTCAGTGCATCGTACAGAATCGCGAACCACATACCCCGGGAGAAGAGGGCTTGCAGGATCATCGGATCATTGAGGCGATCTATGAGGCCGCCCGCACTGGGCGGGTGGTTTCGGTCACCCCCCCTCCCAAGCCCACGCGCGGCCCCGAGCCTTCAGAGGAGGCGTGAATCGGGACACACGAAAAGCCCTGCCAAGGCAGGGCTCATTCGTAACCTAATGAAGAATAAGGCTAAGCGGTGGCGATAGGGTCGATCGAGACGAAGCGGCCATGCTGGCCACGGTCCTGGAAGCGAACCACGCCGTCTATCTTGGCGAACAAGGTGTCGTCCTTGCCGCGGCCGACGTTCAGGCCTGGCTTGAGCGGGGTTCCGCGCTGGCGAACCAGGATGGAGCCACCGGTGACCGTCTGGCCGCCGAAGCGCTTTACGCCGAGACGCTGCGCGTTGGAGTCGCGACCGTTTTTAGAAGAACCTAGACCCTTTTTATGTGCCATTTCGATTGCCTCTTTCGCGCCGTTCCATGAACTTCCCAGGAGATCCGGCGCATAAAAATCTAAAATTTTGCGTAACCACTGAAACCGCGGAAGGCGGTTAGCAGGTTACTTGAGCGACTTGCCGTTGACGAAGATGTCGTTGATCTTGACCTCGACGTAGTTCTGGCGATGACCCTGCATCTTCTTGTACTGCTTCTTGCGCTTCAGCTTGAAGACGAGAATCTTGTCGCCACGGCCTTCACCTACGACCGATGCGGTCACCTTGGCTCCGTTCAGATCTCCCTCGAACTTGCCTGCCTCGCCGGAGACGGCAAGGATGTCGGAAAACTCGACTGTTCCGTCCTGATGGGCGGTGGTTTCGATCTTCAGGGTGTCGCCGGGAGCTACCCGATACTGCTTGCCGCCGGTGCGGATGACTGCATACATGACTTGAAACCTCTAGCGCGCGCTGTGGGAGCGCTGACCGCTTCCTTGATGAATTGTGCTGCATGGGGCATCTGCAGAGGAGGTGTATCCAGTGAGCCCGCCTGAACCTGAGTGTTTTCCGGTCCAGACATGCCGTTCCTGAAGTTGAGACACTCTGGCTGCAGCGCCAAACTTAATGAGTGTACCTCGTTTCCGCGGGCAAGGTCAATGAATCCGCCCGGGTCTGGAGCGATTTCTCCATCTTGCGACGGATAGGGGACCGAGAGCACCTCCCGAAGCAGTCAGAGGAAGCGCTCCGGGAGGGTGGCTGATTCCCAGTCAGCGGGACGATTCGTCATCCGGTTGATGGCTCTCGATTTTGATGGAAACGGAACCGGACGCCACGGGTAGGGCTTCGGCCTCGGCATCGCCGCCGTAAACCACCTGCCCATATTCAATCAGGGTGACCATGCCCACACCGCCCGATATATTGCCGGCGACGGCCGCGAGGAGCCAGCGGGGGAAGGCCATGGGGGTTGCGTGGCCCAGAAAGACGGCTGTCAGGACCTCTCCGCTGCCGGCGATGCAGTGGGCGAAGCCTCCCAGGCCGACCACAAAGGCCAGCATCCAGATAATCATTACGGATCCGGTGATGGAGTGCGAGCCGGAGACGAGCCAGGCGACGCTGGCAATGATCCAGCCCCCAACGACACCGCTCCAGAATATAGTCCCGAACGGACGCGAGGCCGCCTCCACACCCAGCCAGGAGAGGGTGCTTACGAACTCAGGCCGGAGGGCGCCGGTGAACGAGGCCAGGGTCGCGAAGGTACCTGCTCCTAAAATGTTTGCGCCGAGAACGATCGCCCATAGCTTCAATGTTTTGAAGAAGTGCTGTTTTTCCGCCAGGACCAGGGCAACCGGATAAAGAGTGTTCTCTGTAAATAGTTGGGATCGGCCGAGGATGACTGCGATAAATCCCAATGGGTAGAACATCTTACCGATAAAGAGGGTTGCCGCTGTAGGGGTGGCGCCCGCTGGTGTCAACAGTGCGACGGCGATGGCATTGCCCATCCCGGAGAGCCCCATGAAGATGCCGCCCGCAATGCCGGAGAAGAAGAGCGAAATTCCGGAGCGGCCAAGCTCCTGGCGTGCATTATTGGCGACCTGTTCGTAGATGTCCTGGGCGCTGGGGCGCTCGAGGTTCATCTGCGCTGGTGGGGTAGGTGGCGGCGCAGGCTTACGGCGTCGTAATTGAAATGCCATTGTGGAGAGTGAGATGCGGGAATCACACCAGGTGTGGTGTAAACGGAAGGATTTTCAAGGGCTACGGGCGAAGGGATCTATTGGGGAACCGAGACGGTCTTGAGGGGAGAGGAGGAATTCTGCAGCGAGAGGCCGTTCAGGGCGCGATGAGCCGAGCGCAGCAGCGTGGCGGATCCGTCATCCTCACCAAGCTCCCAGATCATCAAGCCGCCGAGTCCCTGGTCCCGGGCGAAATCGGCTTTATAGGCGACCGAAACGGGATCCTCATAGGTCCAGAAGGTATCGCCGTCGAAGAGCCAAGGCGCCCTGGAAACCGGATCCCGATAGACGGTGGAGTGATCCAGGAGAGTCTGGATGTAGCGGTAGGGCCGGTCCCCATGAATGCCGGTTCCCTCCTGGAAGAGCCCATTCGCCTCTTCGGGGACCTGATGCCAGCCGTAGGCATAGAAGGGGACTCCCATCAACAGCTTGAGAGTGGGGATACCAGCAGCCTGCCAGGCAGCGATGGATCGCTCGACGGTTCCACCGCGAAACTCAGCAGAGGCGGAGAGCGGGGCGAGCAGGCCGGTGGTATCGCTCCAGGGGCCGATGAAGTCGTAGGTCATCACTCCAACCTGATCCACTAAAGAGGCGACGGCGGCCGCATCGGTGCCGGGATACATGTGGGGAGTATGGCCGACGGCAATGGTGAGCTTGAGACCGGGACGAACTGCGTCCATCTGCCGGCGAAACTCGCGCAGAAGGGCCTGGAAGTTGGCGGCGTCAGGTTCGTGGGGAAACTCCCAGTCAACGTCGATACCGTCGAAGAGACCCGGCGCGTCGATTCCCGGGGCGAGGTGGCCCTTCACGAAGATATCGACGCAGGACGCGACGAAGGCCTCGCGATTCTCCGGCTGGGCGTCGAAGGCGAAGTCCGAGCCGCGGCCTTCGAGCGAGATAAGGATGCGGATGTGCGGGAAGCGGCGCTTGAGAAGCTGAAGCTGGTGCAGGTGGCCGCGAAAGGGTTGCGAGGAAGAATCGGCAACTCCGTTGACGCTCTGCAGCGCGGTGAAGGCAAAGTTCAGATCGGCATTTGGATCGGCGACGGAACAGTGACCATTGGTGACGAAGCCCTGGGCGTAGTTGATCTGGTCCACCAGCGGAGCTTTGCCGCCGGGAGAGATGAGGTCTTTGACCACGTACGGCTGGTCGTCATAAAGCCCCCACTGAGGGAAGTAGCCCACGAGCGTGGGGCGAGCAACGGCCAGTGGTTTGGATTGCCCGAGCGCCAGCCCCACAGCACCAAGAGCCAGGTAGAGGGTGGGGATAAGCAAAAGAGCGCGCCGCATACCTTCAAGAGACGTATGGGAACGAGATTGGATGCTCGGTTTATCTGCCCAGGATCGAAATTTGCGGGTGCGTCACAAACTGTTACGAACTTCCGATCGGACGAACATCGTCGCTACAGTGACTTCGGAATGGGCGACAAGCCGCCAGAATGCAGATGTTCGATCGATTCGGCACGCATCTCCGCTCGCAAGGACTGGCGGCCTGTATGATTACGCGTGGTAGTTCGGCAGAAGATTCGTGATCGGAAAATCAGGCCCATGCACGTTCTGCCGATGATTCCCAATTGTGAAGTCGCTCACTGAATCCACCATTACTCGCACGAGGAAAGGTTGGCTTCAGTATTTAATGAGCGTTCATCTCGTAAATCCCAGCGACAATTCATTTGGCACGGCCGTCATCACTCCCAGGTGGCTGTTTGTTCTTGCAGCAGCGACACCTGCATCAGCGGGCGATCCGATTCTCGTGGATGAGTCACTGGAACAGATTGTTCCGGAAACCATTATGCCGGGAGATATTGTCGGCATCAGCGTGCATACAGGCAATGCCCTTCGTGGGTACAAGGTTGGCAGGATGGCCCGCGAGCGGGGAGCCTGGGTGATCTATGGTGGCATTCACGCTACGCTATTTCCCGAAGAGGCGCTCGAGCTCGGCAATGCCCATGCCGTGGTGAAAGGCGATGGCGATCTCGCATGGGCCAACGTCGTCTCCGACTGCCTTGCAGGTAGCCCAGGCAGGATCTACGAAGGCGGACGGATAGAAGGCAGCCAGTTCCTGGCCGCGCGATGGGACCTGATGCCGCGCGATAAATACATGTGGGCATCGGTGCAGACCATCCGAGGATGCCCCAAGCACTGCTCTTTTTGCAGCGTCTGGCGGACAGACGGACAGAAGCCCCGGCAGCGCCGGTTCCAGAGTGTGATTGACGAGATCGTGAACCTGCGGCGAATCGGTTTCCGGTTCATCGCCCTGGCTGATGACAACTTCTACCCGGTCACCCTGACCGATCTGAGGCTGGCGAAGGAGCAGAATAATCTCGCCAGACTTGAAGAGCTGATGGCGGTGCGCTCGGAGCGCTTCCAACTCATGGAAGAGCTCGCGAAACTGCCAAAAGACATGGTCTTCTTTACGCAGATCACGATGGAGGCAGGCGAAGACGGCGAGTACCTGGACGCCATGCGAAAAGCCAACATTAAGGGTGCCCTGGTGGGCGTCGAAGCCGTGACACCAGAAGGGCTCAAGGCGGTCTACAAGGACTTCAACTACTCGGGCGAGGCACTGGCAAAGCAGCTGCAGACATTCAAACAGCACGGTGTCCATGTACTGGGATCGTTTATCTTTGGACTTCCGACCGATAAACCTGCAACGTTTGACGCTACGGTAGAGATGGCGCTGAAGGCAGGCGTGACGTTCGCTCAGTTCGTCATGATGACACCGTTTCCCGGAACTGTGGACTTTGGACGATGGGAGAAGGAGCAGGCGAAATCTCCGAACTTGGTTGGCGATGTGCCGATCACCCGTTATTGGCTGATTCCGACCGAAGTTCGTCCGAAGATGTTTACACCCCATCCTTCGATGAGTTCGGATGAGATTCGAGAGCGGACGCAGAGGGTCTGGGACCGGTTCTACAACTGGAGCGCGATCTGGCAGAGGTCTGCCTGCACTCCAACGCTGCGGGCGCGGGTGGCGTTTATGTTCCTCTCCAAGCTGTACCGGCAGATGTATGCGGGAACTGGAATCTCCACCGATAGTGCGCGGCGCAAGAAGTCGAAGACCTGGGCGAGATGGACCGCCAGGCAGTGCCGGAAGCTCTTCCAGGCCAAGCCGATGCCACACCTGCAGTCTCCGGCATGGGAACTTGCATTTGCATCGCCTTCGGTACGTCGTCCCGCCTTCATGACGAACGAGCAACAATCTAAAAGAGGGCCGTTCGTCGTTCTTTCGGAGGACTGAGCTTGCAGGCGGTTGCTCGGGAGGCTCGGTTTTATCTGCCGGGATCGAAATTCCCAATTGTGAAGTCGCTCACGGAAGCCCCAATACCCGCACGAGGAATGATGAATTCATGATTCAATGAGCGTTCCTCTCGTAAATCCCAGCGCCAATTCATTCGGCACCGCGGTCATCACCCCCAGGTGGCCGCGTGTTCTTGCAGCGGCGACACCTGCATCAGTGGACGATGATTCTCGCTGATGACTCACTGGAACAGATTGTTCCCGAAATCTTCTCGTGAGAAGAATTCGGGGCGCAGGAGTCGGACAGCTTCCGTTTAAGCCTCCTGCTTGGATAGCGCGGCCCGCATCTTTGCAGAATCATCCCAGGCGAGGCGGAGAGTGCCAGAGAGTGGCGCTTGCCCCATCAGGCGGACAGTCGCAAGAATGGTGCGGATCCACAGAGGAGCGCGGTGCCTGTCGGAGGTCCAGAGCTCCGCGAGCGGCCTCATATCTCCCTTGCTGTTGGGGTGATACACCCGCTGATCCCAGCGTCGTGCACCTTCGGGAAAGTGTGGATAGTCCCGAATGGCATCGAGGGTGGACTGCAGGATGCGGTGCTTCCAGGGTTCGGCGTACTGCGGCATGTAAAGGATGTGGCTCTGGCGCTCGCGCCGAACCTCATGGACGAACTCGGTAAAGTTTGTGGCGCGGGTCAGGTTGATGTTGGCGTTGGGCTCCACTCCATGCCGGTCGCCGCCCGAGATGGTCAACTGGTTCCACTTACCCGCCAGCTGCGCTACCTCGCGATTTTCTTTCCAGTCGCGCAGGCCGTTCAGCTCGAGTGAATGGATGTACTGGCCATAGACTGCAAGAAATTCGTTGACCAGAACGTCATGCCGTTCTTTGCCAACACGATAGAGGTCCCAGATGGGATGGTTGAACACAATCAAGACTTGAGGAATCTCATCCAGTTCCGCCAGAATCTCGCGGAGTAGTGACGGATTGCGTCCTGCCACAGGCAAGGCGGTGAAGGCACGCATCCGGTTCATCCACTGCTGCCCGGTCGCCGATGGAAGGTTGTGGATCCCGATGTGGAAGGCACTCTCGTAGAACGGGACAGTCCATTCCACCGAGATGGGGATGTGACGCGCCGAAGGGACGGAACGAAGCAACAGTGGAGCCTGGATGTCGTCGTGATCTGTGAGCGATACCAGCGCCGGGAGCTGCAGCCGATTCTCAATCTGCGAGCTCTCCAGATCGAAGGCCAGTCGAGGCGTCAGCGGCGGAGTCCAGTAGCTGCGTGCGTAGTCCGGGCGGATACCGGAGTGCCGGTGACTGCGATCCTCGGCCCAGCGCATAACGGGCTGCAGAAAGCCCCAGTCGCGGGAAAGTTCCGCGATAAAGTCCAGGGTCTCCTGGGACTGGTTGGTGTGGCTGTGCAACGAAACTCCCATCGTGAAGCCACGCGCAGCTTGTGGTTCACGCCAGAGGTAGGAGATAGATGACTGGCTCATGGGGCCCTCCGAGCGTTCTGTCTCGCTCGGAGGCAGTATGGGGTCCCGATGTGAAAGAGCGATGACTGCACTGAGAACAGGGCTTCAATATTGACAAGCTACGTTTACTGAACTGGTTACAGGCACCCATACTTCGCCGCCAAGCGGGCAGCCTTACTGCCGCGGCACCACCATCCGGGGAAAGTTCTGATTGAGTGTTCAACTTGCGGGGGGATGTACAACCACCGCTCTCAGCGTCTTCAATACAAGTAGCCATGTAAGTGTAGGCTGTGACGAGTGCGAGAGGTGGGGTGCTCACACCGATCGGGCAAACCATGGAGACTTAATCGTTGACGAGGATTACCCGTAGTGGAATGTTCATGTTCTTTTTCTTCACCGCTGCGCTCATCGGATGGGCTTCTCATCCTCTGTTTGCGCAGCAGATGATCCATTACACCCGAAGACCCGATGCTGCGAACGGCAAGGTGGTCTACGATGGCGGATGCATCGCCTGCCATGGCGCCGATGGCCGTGGCGCACCCGAGGCCAGCACCAGATTCATTCGGCCCGACACCTGGCCCGACTTCACACGCTGCGATCAGACGACGCCGGAGCCCGATGTCGCCTACAAAGCCGTCATCCTTCATGGCGGTCACAGTCTAGGCTTCTCGCAGATCATGCCCGCATTCGGCGATCTCCTCAACGACGAGCAGATCAACGATGTCATCGCCTATCTCCGCAGCTTCTGCAGGAATGTCCATCACTATCCGGCAGGTGAGCTCAATATCCCCCGGGCTCTGGTTACCGAAAAAGCCTTCCCCGAAGATGAGCTTGTGCTCTCCGCCGCAGCCAATGCTACCGGCGCGCCAAGCTGGACCACGGATGTCATCAGTGAGCAGGCCTTCGCCGGCCGCAACGAGCTCGAGATCGACGTCCCCGTCAACTACGCCGTCCAGGACCATAAGGCAGCCAGCGGAGTAGGTGACATTACCGTTGGCTACAAGCGTGAGCTCTTCTCGAGCCTTCGCACCGGCTCCATCTTCAGCGTGCAAGGGGGCATCCTCCTGCCCACAGGCTCCAGCGACCACGGCTTCGGCGCCGGTACAACCACCTTCGAACCCTTCGCTGCCTACGACCAACTCATCCGCAATACGACGTTTCTTCAGTTTCAGGTCGGCGGCAATATCACCGTCGACAGCAGCAAATCTCCCCGTAGTCTCTACTTCCGATCCGCGATTGGCCACTCCATGGCGCCGGATCATGGGCTCGGCCGCCTCTTCTCTCCCATGGTCGAGATCCTCGGGAGCCACGACTACTCTCCCGGAGCCAGCACTGATATGGATGTCCTCCCCGAGATGCAGGTCACGGTGAATCGCCGACAACATATCCGCGCGAATATTGGTGTTCGGGAACCCTTCACCGACACGAGTGATCGTCATCCGCAGGTCGTCTTCTATGTCCTGTGGGACTGGGCAGAAGGTAAGTTTTGGAGAGGATGGAGATGAGATTCCTCCCCATCGTCGTTTTGTTCGCCGGGACCACACTGATCGGCGTTGCAGCCGCGCAGCGCGGAACTCCGCCGCCTCCGCCTCCGGCCCCGCGGCCACCTACCGCAGAAAAGCCTGTCATCGCCTACAAGAAACATGAGGCCACGGCGTTTCATACCTCTGACCGCTGCGTGGCCTGCCATAACGGCATGAAGACCCGCGAAGGCGAAGACATCTCCATTGGCTTCGACTGGGAGGCCAGCATCATGGCCAACTCGTCCCGCGATCCGTACTGGCAGGGCAGCATTCGACGCGAAACCATAGACCACCCCGAATCCAGCACCTTCATCCAGAATGACTGCTCTACCTGCCACATGCCCGCTGTTCGCCTGGCAGATCGCGATGCCGCTCGCGATACCCATGTCTTCGCGCGTTTCCCCTTCCAGAACCTGACGCGAAAGACCTCGCAACTGCAGCGCACGGCACAGGACGGCGTCACTTGCGCAGTCTGCCATCAGATCAAGAGCGACGGCCTGGGCACAGAGAAGACCTACAACGGCAATGTCGTTATCGGAAAGTCCGTTCACGAAGATCAGCGCCCCGAGTACGGCCCCTTCGACGTCGACCACGGCCATCAGACCATCATGCACTCCTCTACCGGCGGTTTTTTGCCTGAGGATGCCTCGCACATCCGCGACTCCGCGCTCTGTGGCTCCTGCCATACCCTCATCACTACGGCGCTCGGCCCGGGCGGGGTCAAACTAGGCAACTTCCCCGAGCAGGTCCCTTTTCAGGAGTGGCAACACAGCTCCTACAACGGCAAGAAGACCTGCCAGGAATGCCACATGCCCGTCGTGAATGAGCCTGTTCCCATTACCGCTCTCTATGGGCAACCACGTGAGGGAATGCACCGCCACGTCTTCGTCGGCGGCAACTTCGTCCTGCTTGGCTTCCTCAAAGATCACCACGACGATCTCGCCGCCGGCGCCTCTCCACAAAACCTCGAGACCGCTATCAGGCGAACTACCGATTTCCTCCAGACGCAATCCGCGAAGGTCACCATCCAGCACCTCGACCTCAACGCCGGCAAGCTCTCGATGACCGTACTCACCCAGAACCTCACCGGCCATAAGCTTCCCACTGCCTATCCCTCGCGCCGCGCGTGGCTGCACGTCGTCGTGCGCGACGCCCAGGGACACACCGTCTTCGAGTCCGGCGCACTTCGGCCCGATGGCTCTATCGTCGGCAACGCAAACGACGACAACCCGCAACTCTACGAGCCACACTATCGCGAGATCACCCGCCCCGATCAGGTCGAGATCTACGAACCTATCCTCGGCGACGTGCACGGCAACGTCACGACAGGGCTGCTCAACACCGTGCGCTACCTCAAGGACAATCGACTACTGCCCAGCGGCTTCGATAAACAAACCGCCAGCAAAGAGATCGCCGTAGTTGGCGACGCCGCGAGCGACCCCAGCTTCGGCGGCGGTGGCAGTGAGCTACGCTATGTTGTTCCTACGCTCAACGCCAGCGGGCCATTCCACGTCGAGGTCGAGCTCTGGTACCAGCCCATCGGATTCCGCTGGGCACACAATCTCGCACCCTACAAGGCAGCTGAACCTCAACGAGTCGTGGGCTATTACGAGAGCGCATCGCGATCAAGCGCAGTGGTTCTAGCGAAGACCGAAGCCACGCAGTAACTCGTCCAAGGCCAATTGCAAATTGCTCTACTCTGATCAAGCTACCCGGCAAACTCGCTTCGCTATCGTGTCGAAGCGATATCCGGCCCCATGATCTCCTGTGTGGTCGGCATAGGATCGTGGGGAACATCGGGCGCCCCGGCGGCTCGGCGGGCTCGCTCCTGAAGACCGCGCTCGTAATCTGATTCGAGATGATTCTTTGTCAACTCATCCTTCAGAATCTCGAACGCCTCCTCCGGCGTATCCGCAAAGCGGAACAGGCGCAGGTCCGAATGCGCGATCGCTCCCTTTTCGGCAAGTACATCGAGATTCATCACGCTCTTCCAGTACGCCGTACCGTAGATGACTACGCTGATCTTCTTGGCCAGTTTTTCCGTCTGCGCCAGCGTAAGGATCTCGAACATCTCATCCAGGGTGCCGAAACCTCCGGGGAAGATGACCAGCGCCTTCGCCAGGTATACCAGCCAATACTTGCGCATGAAGAAGTAGTGGAAGTCGAAGTTGAGCGACGGAGTGATGTACGGATTCGGCTGCTGCTCAAACGGAAGCTTGATATTGAGTCCAATAGACTTCGCGCCCGCCTCGTAGGCTCCGCGGTTCGCTGCCTCCATAATGCCGGGGCCGCCCCCTGTCGTGACAACGAATCGATGGCGCGGTCCGGGCAAAGACTTCGCCCACGACGCCAGCATTCCAGCCAGGGCGCGGGCGTCCTCGTAGTACGCCGCCATCTCGATAGCCGCTCCTGCCAAGCGTAACCGGGCCCCGGTGGCCCTGCCGTGTTCAACCTCTTCGAGCGGCGCCGGCTGCTCCCGCGCGGGCTCCCGCGATCCGGTGTTTGCCAGCAGCTCAAAATTTGCAGCGGCCACATCGAGGGCGCGGAAGCGCGCTGAACCGAAGAAGACGATGGTGTCCTGAATTCGCTCGCGACGGAACCGGCTCAGCGGCTCCTGGTACTCCGCCATGATGCGAACAATACGGGCATCGGGCGAGTTGAGAAAGTCCGGATTCTCATAGGCCAGCGGTGCAATTTCCAATGGTTCCGGTGATTCAGGCTCGATCGCACTGTCACCCTGCTGCAGATCCTTTTCTTCGGTCGCCATCTTCTTCTCGCTCCTTGGCCCTCAGCGATTCAACCCCGGTAGTCGCGGTAGTGGACGGCCTCTGAAATGCCAATCCAGATGTCCAGCAACCCGAGGCCGGAGATAATTCCACGTACGGCTCCGTTATGAACAATCGCCGCAAGTGTAGGATGCGATTCGATAAACAGGTTGTGGTCCCACACCCTCGTCCACCACGGAATCAGCATCACCAGGACGCCAAGATAGACGCAGAACAGCACCAGCACGAACAAAGACAGGCGCTGCAGCCATACAGGCGCTGCGGCGCGTCTCGTCTCACCGGACTCGGCGGGAGGAGGGGGCAACACGGTGGGTTCGTGATCCGGAAATAGCTGCGGCTGACTCGGCATCAAGCTCTCATCATTGAGTGTATCGGAGCCGCTTTCCCGTTGTCTCTCCGTGAGGTCCCTCCGCTCGAGCCTGGGCTCGAAAGAGATGCAATCCAGCCATAAAAAGAGGAGCCGTGAACCTGGGACGTCACGGCTCCTGCCTGCGGAAGCGGTTTACTGATCGTTACCCTGAATCTGCTCGGATGGGACCGGAGTGATATACCCGAAGAGGCCAGCGGTACCCTGGTTGGGACCGGCAGCAAAGTACATCTCCGCCGCCGGCGCTTCGTCCGGATCGTAGCTCGCGGAGACGGGGTTGGTGCCATTCGGCCCGGCAGCATTGGCAAAGCTGATACCCCAGACACCCTGGATCGTCAGCGGGGCACCGGCTGCATCCTGCAGCACGCCCTCGAACTTGCCCGTCGCAAGGTCGTAGGCTGAGATGAAACCTGCCGACTGCGTCGTCCCTCCCGCTGCGAAGTTCGCTATCAGAAGGCGATGGCTGAACTTGCCGAAATCAAGCGGGGCCAGGGCGATTCCCCACGGCGCGTTGAGCCAGTCACCATGCTCCAGCCGCCGCAGCAGCTTTCCATCCGAGGAATAGATATCCACATATCCCAGCCCCGGACCGGGAGTCTCAAATGGATTACCCGCGAAGTGCAGCGCATACGTCACGACGATGTCGTTGCCGATCGTCAGCACATTGAAGGGAACGTAGTTCCGTGGAAGCCGCTCATCGGTGAAAGGCTTGTTGTTGTCGAAGATACCTTCATCGTCGAAGTAGCGGTCATGATGACCCTGTCCCCTGTTCTGCAGCGGGACAGGGTTGAAGCTGCTGTCGAAGACGTCGATGCGGCCCTTCAGAAAGTTGGCAGCGTAGAGATAGCGCTGGCCATCGATGGTGGCAGCGGTCAGCCCTGTATATCCCGATCCGGCCGTACCGCGAGCCACAGTGACCGCATTGGTCGAGGGCGGATTCGCTCCCTGTGCGACTCCAACGGTTGGATTCCATGCCGCGATACTGCCGTCGAGCGTAGCAAACAGAAAGACCGCCTGTTTCTGCGGCGCGATCAGGAAGTCCGTGGTGCTCCCGTTGAAGATCGTTCCCGTGGGCGTGCCATGGGGAAACGTCTGATCGCTCGGATTCGATTTCGGAATCGTAACGACGAGAGCCTGCTTGGTCCCGGGACCGTTATAAAGCGTGGAGACTCCGGTGCCCTCATCGGAGACCCACCATACGCTTCCAGGGCCTCGGGAGATGCCCCACCCATTAATCAGCTGAGCATCCACGGCTTCAGCGGCTCCTGAGGTATTGGCGTCGAGGTTGGTCTGCGTGTAGTGCTGTGCAAAGACAGGGGATAACACAGACAGTGAGAGTGTTATTCCTGCTGTCAGACTCGGAATGAATTTCATGATGACGTGCTCCTTCTAACGAATTGCCCCGCAGGGCCCGAGAAGCATGCTCCGTTTCCGGCAACAGAGCGGAGGCAACCCCAGGCGGGGAGCGACTGGGATTGATCTTTCGTCAGCCTATGTGCAGGCACCCCGCAGGGTGTCATGGGCTTGTCATCGCTTCGTCAAAAACGGAACTCCCTGCAGGATGCGAAAATAGAAGGTGCATGCTCCAACTGATCCAGGCCGGCAAACGCTTCGGCCAAAAACTCCTTTTTGAAGACGTGAACTGGCTGATTACCCCAAACGAGCGCACCGGCCTCGTCGGCGGCAACGGCACCGGCAAGTCGACGCTGTTGAAGGTCATTGGCGGCATCGAGTCGCTCGACTACGGCCAGATCACCCGGGTCAAAGGCACAACCATCGGTTATCTCCCGCAGGATGGGCTGGCGATGCGCGGCAAGACTGTCTTTGAGGAGTGCCTCTCCGTCTTCGAACATCTGCACGCTCTTGAAGCCGAATCCATCGAGCTGATGACAACGATGTCAGAGAAGGACCCCAAATCAAAGGAGTACGCCGCCGCTGCCGATCGCTACTCCGAGATCGCCGATCAGCTTCACGTCCACGACATCTATACCCTCGATTCCCAGGTAGGCGCCGTTCTGGGCGGTCTCGGCTTCAGCAAGGAAGACTGGGAGCGCAAGACCGAGGAGTTCTCCGGCGGCTGGCAGATGCGCATCGCACTCGCAAAGCTTCTGCTCCAGAGACCCTCGCTGCTGCTACTGGACGAGCCAACCAATCATCTCGATCTTGAGAGCCGCAACTGGCTTGAGAACTACCTGCACGACTACCCCAACGCCTTCATCCTCATCTCGCACGATCGCTACTTCCTCGACGTAACCGTCGGCAAGATCGTCGAAGTCTGGAACAAGCGGATGCAGGTCTATCACGGCAACTACGAGAAGTACGTGACCCAGAAGGAAGACCGTCGCACCACGCTGATGGCGGCATATAAGAACCAGCGCGACCGAATCGAGGCTCTTGAGGCCTTCATCAACCGGTTCCGCTACCAGGCCACCAAGGCCAAGCAGGTGCAGTCGCGCATTAAGGAGCTTGAGAAGATCGAGCGCATCGAGGTCCCGGAAGAAGAAGCGACCATCCACTTCACCATTCCACAGCCTCCTGCATCGGGTCGCACCGTGATTGAGGTCGAGAACCTCACCAAGGTCTATCCCACTCCCGACGGAGGCCAGAAGACCATCCTCGAGAATCTGAACTTCACCATCGAGCGCGGCGACCGCATTGCTCTCGTAGGAGCCAATGGTGCAGGCAAATCGACGCTCATCCGCCTGCTCAGCGAGCAGGAAGCCCCCACCTCGGGAACTGTGCGTTACGGCCATAACGCTCTGGTCGATTTCTTCGCGCAGGACCAGTACAAGGTGCTCGACCCCAACGCCGAGATGCTCGACGACATCGCCGGTTCATCCCCCAAAGTTCCCGTCGTTGAGCTGCGTTCGCTGCTCGGCTGCTTCATGTTCTCGGGCGATGACGTCTTCAAGAAGCTGGGCGTACTCTCCGGTGGAGAGCGCAACCGCTACGCCATGGCCAAGATGCTGGTCTCGCCGTCCAACATGCTGCTCTTGGATGAGCCCACCAACCATCTCGACCTGCGTGCCAAGGACGTCCTTCTAGATGCTATCCGCAACTTCACCGGCACCGTGCTCTTTGTCTCGCACGATCGCTACTTCATCGACGGTCTGGCCACACGTGTCTTCGAGGTCGAAGATCGCCGCGTCCACATCTACCCCGGCAACTATGAGGACTATCTCTGGCGCAAGCAGGGCGGTCCGGAACAGGTGAAGGCCTCGCTCGCGGCTGACCTGAAGCCTTCGAAGCCAGAGCCAGTCGTCGAAATCGCCTCCGTGCCCACTCCCGCGGCTGCCGCGGATCCGGTCAAGCGCCTCAATCCCATCAAGCTGAAGCAGATGGAAGACCGGCTCAAATTCGCCGAGGACCGCATCCCTCAGCTCGAAAGCGAAATAGAAGCCGCTGAGGCGCAGTTAGGCAATTTCGTCTCCGCTGAGCAGTCACAAAAGGACGCCGCAGACCTCGACCGTCTCCGCGACGAACGGGCAGCTCTATTGGAAGAATGGGAGCAACTCGCGATGGCCCTCGAAGAACAGCGCGCATAAAATCGCTGCTTTCCCGCTAACGGATCGTCTCGACCAACCGCATCTTGAGTCATCAGGCCGACAGAGGCACACAGGCGCATCTGCCATACCTGTTGCAACTTACGGGGGATTACAGGCACAGCTTCGATCTTCTAGAACGATAGAGTACCCGGAATCGAGATGGGTATCGTGAATGCCTTTCAGCAGTCGGCCGCATGGCGGACAGATGCTGTCAGCATTCTTAGAGGCTGTCGTGAGAGTCGAGTTGTGCGCAACCCAAGGGATCTTCCTGTCCGAGGCGTGGAAGGGCATCGAAGCAGTTTTAGATGCGATGCCAGTCCCCATCTGCCTCTTGCAAGCCGGTTCCGTCTCGTATGTGAATCTTGCTCTCGTGCGGCTGCTCGGCATCGAGAGAGGCCTGATCGTAGGCCAGCCCTTCTCTGCCCTCTCTTCGTCCGGCTTCGCAGATAAACTTTCCTCTGGCATCTCGGCCGGAGGGGTAGGTTCGCTTCTCTTGAAGGGGGCCAACGGCGATCTCATTGGTGTAGGAGCCACTGCCCACCTCATCGAAATCGAATCCATCCAGCTGCTGCAGGTCAGCTTTACTGTCTCCGACGACCAGTTCCCTACAGACGTTCGCAAGCAACTGTTGCACGAGATGATGGGCAGCACACGGGACTGTCTCAAAATCCTGGAGCTTGATGGAACCATTCGATGGATGAATTCGCACAGTCAGCAGCGCCTGGGCTTTCAGACTGTCCAGGAGCTGTTGGGCGCAACCTGGATCGACTTCTGGAATGGGGAGAGTCGGCTTGCAGCGAAAGAGGCTCTCGAAGTCGCTCGCGCCGGGGGGCACGGCCGATTTGAAGGGAATCTTCATCCGACAGGTGGAGAAAACACGTGGTGGGACGTCTCGGTAAGCCCTATCAAATCGAACTCCGGGGAACCGGAAGCGCTGCTCGTGGTCTCCCGCAACATCACAGATCGCAAGCTGGCAGAGGCCGAGGTCATGCAGAAGTCCCGTCATCTGCAGATAATCGTCAACCTCGTTCCCGCACTCATCGCCTACGTGGATGCCAACGGCCACTATCAATGGATCAATCACGGCTATCAGACGTGGTACGGACTGTCGGCTGCAGACATGGTCGGCCATCACTGGTA
This sequence comes from Edaphobacter sp. HDX4, assembly GCF_036877565.1. NCBI lineage: Bacteria > Pseudomonadati > Acidobacteriota > Terriglobia > Terriglobales > Acidobacteriaceae > Edaphobacter > Edaphobacter sp. HDX4. Next base: position 132,585 of record NZ_JAEDXW010000010.1, on the reverse strand, counting down.
TGGTGTTCTCGCTGAGCGCGTAGGGAGAGAGTACGCAGAACAGTTGCGGCCCCGGGTGGAAGCGGCATTGACCGGCGTTCCGCAGACATTTGAAGCAACCCATCAGTTTGGCGGGCAGACGCACGGCCTGATACTCTCCTACGCTCCGGACCTGGACGAAGAAGGACGCATGCGCGGCTTCGTAGTTCTGGCTACCGACATGACCGAACAGCGCCGCGCCCGTGAGGAGCTGTTTACCAGCCAGGAGCGGTTTCGCACGCTGGCAGAGACACTCCCCTCTATCGTCTGGACAGCGAGCCCAGAGGGAGAGGTGGAGTACCTGAGCGATCGCTTTCGTGAGATAACAGGGCTGACCATCGAAGATGGCCAAGGATCAAACTGGACGCGGGTCATTCACCCTGACGATCTGCCCGACACGATCGGGCAGTGGCGGCAGGCGCTCAGCGTCGGAATCTCGTTCGACGAGAAGTACCGCATTCGCCAGAGAGACGGCAGCTACCGCTGGTATCTCGCGCGAGCCCTGCCCCAGCGCAATGAAGCCGGCGAGATCCTGAGGTGGGTGGGAGTAACAGCCGATGTCCACCAGCAGACCCTCGCCGAAGAGGCAATCCGGCAGAGCGAACGCCGCTATCGGCTCCTCTTCGAAGATAATCCGCTGCCAATGTGGACCTATGATTGCGAGACGTTACGATTCCTCTCTGTGAACGACAAGGCTGTACGTTCCTACGGGTATTCCCGGGAAGAATTCCTCTCGATGCGCGTCTCCGACATACGGCCTCAGGAAGATCTGCCGCAGGTCCTCACGCTGCTCCACGACCCGAAGTCCGGCGAGATCGTAGGTCCCTTCCGGCATCTCAGAAAAGACGGAAGCATCTTCTGGGCAGAGGTGACCGGTCACGATATCAGTCACGAAGGCGATAACGTTCGCCTGGTGGTTGCGCAGGATGTTACAGAACGCGTCCGCCTCAACGAAGAGCTTTTGCACAGAGTGGATCATGACCCGCTCACCGGCCTGCCCAATCGCAGACTTCTCGCAGACCGGTTCGAACAGGCACGCAGGCGCGCCGATCGTAGTCGTCACAAGGCCGTGCTTCTGATCATCGACTTCGACCACTTCAAGCAGGTAAACGACACCTTCGGGCACCAGATCGGCGACGAGTTTCTCAAAGCTGCAACCCAGCGAATTCGCGCCCGACTCCGCAGCACCGACACGCTCGCGCGGCTGGGAGGAGACGAGTTCATCGCGATTGCCGATGAAGTAACTTCTTTGGAATCCTGTGCCACGATAGCCCAGAACCTCATGGAGGCGCTTCAGGATCCGTTCACGATCATGGATGTTCAGCTCCAGCACACGATCTCGCTTGGACTCGCCATCTATCCCGATGACGGCAGCAATCTTGACGATCTGCTGCGCCTTGCCGACTACGGCCTCTATGAAGCCAAGCGGGCGGGACGCAACTGCTGCAAACGCTACCACCGTTCCGAGGGTTACGACATCGAGGAAGCGCGACAGATAGAGCGATCCCTTCGCAGTGCAGTTAAAGAAGATCGCCTGGTCCTCCACTATCAGCCCATGTTCTCGCCGACCGGGGAGATCAAGGGGCTTGAGGCACTCATCCGTCTCGTGGACTCCCATCACGGACTACTCTCGCCCAACCGCTTCATCTCCATCGCCGAAGAGAGCGGGCTCATCCACTCCATCGGACTGTGGGCTCTGCGAGAGGCCTGCCGGCAGAGTCGTCAATGGCGCGATCAAGGGTTCGATCCTCTCCCGGTCGCGGTGAATGTCTCTGCCAGCCAGTTCCTGCGCGGCAATCTCGCAACTGACGTCAGCCAGACTCTCAACGATTTCAGTATCGAACCGGAGATGCTCGAACTTGAGCTGACGGAATCCCTGCTGATGGAGAACACCGAAGAGGCTCGCCAGCAGCTCAGGACTCTCAAGCAGATCGGCGTTCGCATCTCCATGGACGACTTTGGGACCGGCTACAGCTCGCTGAGTTACCTGCACACCCTTCCGATCGATATCCTGAAGATCGATCGCTCTTTCGTTCAGAAGATTCGCGGCACAAAATCGGATCCGATCGTGACTGCAATCGTCGAGCTTGGCAAGCATCTCGGCCTGACCGTGGTTGCTGAGGGCGTTGAAACCAACGAGCAACATCAGGAGCTTGTGCACTTAGGATGTGACCTTTTTCAGGGGTTTCTGCTGTCATCGCCCCGGCCCGCCAACGAGATCGAGCACCTCATGCAGAGAACCTCGCCCGAGGTTAGCCGGCACTATCCACCGACCATCAGCGGCACTCCGGCAGGTCCGCACGCTCGTTCCCTGCGAATACCCTCCGCCTGATTCTGATCGCATTGTCTGGCAGGCATGTCGCGGTTGAATAACCCGCTGGGAGACCCCATCCCAACTTGAGATCCGGCTTCGCTAACGCCCCTCGCGCAGCCGTAGAGCAAGCTTCTCCGGGAGTTCCGCCATCAGGATGCGTCCCTGCGCGGCGGTGAGATCGTAGGGCACGCGATGGAACGTGATGCTTTCAGCCTCGCTGTCATAGATGGCGAATGCTGCCCGCCAGTCATGGTCGCGCGGCTGGCCGACCGATCCGGGATTGATCAGATAGCGGGTTCCCTGTGTGAGGTCGAGTACCCAGCTCTCCACCTCGTTCGGCGTTTCGTACCGGGGATGCAGTTCGTGCCACTCTTCGCTGTGCTGGCAAAAGCCGCCTTGCAGATGGGTATGGCCGATAAAGGTGATCAGGGTTCCGCTCTGCTGTAGAGGGCCCCAGGCATCGCGCATTGTCAGGATGTACTGGTCTTCGTTCAGAGGAGATCCGTGCGCGAGCACGATTCCAGGGAATCCCTCAGGATGAAGTGGCCCTTGCGGAACGGCAGCCAGCCAGGCACGGTTGACTTCACTCATCTCCTTCTGGGTCCACATAGCCGCAGCGCGAGCCACGGGATTGAACCCAACCGCAGAGGCTAATCCACAGCAGACGCGATCATGATTACCGCGTACATTCATCTGGGCTAGCGAACGGATCCGTTCCACGGTCTCGTTGGGACTGGCTCCATACCCCACCACATCTCCCAGATTCCAAAGCACATCGTAAGAGCCCGCGGCTTCAAGGACAGCGTTGAGAGCTTCGAGATTGCCGTGGATGTCCGAGAGTATCAGGGCGCGCATGGGTCCGAGGTGGCCCCACGGGCCTTGGAGTAGTGTAACCGCCGCGCCGATTTCAGGCGAGGGTGGCCAGTGGCCTACTGCGGTCAGTCCGCATCGTCGGCGCAGAGGCAAGCAGCCGCTGCGTATAGGCGTGCTGTGGCGAGCGGAAGAGCTGCGCCATCGGTGCCTGCTCCACAATATGACCGCGTTGCATTACCGCAACTCGATCAGAGACCTGGCTGACCACAGCAAGATCGTGCGAGATAAACAACATGGAGAGGTTGTGCATCCTGCGCAGACGGTTCAGCAGGCCGAGGATCTGGGACTGAACCGTGACATCCAGCGCGGTGGTCGGCTCATCGGCAATCAGCAGCCGAGGCCGGTTCACCAATGCCATCGCAATCAGGATGCGCTGCCGTTGCCCACCGGAGAACTGATGCGGGTAATCTCGCAACCTGCGCTCCGGCTCCGGTAGCGCAACCTCGTGCATCGACTCCAGAACCCGGTCCCGCACCTGCGTCCGGGAAAGCTCAGGATGGTGTGCCCGGACCGCCTCGGCAATCTGCGCCCCGACGGCCATCACGGGATTGAGAGCCGTCATGGGCTCCTGGAAGATCATGGCGATCTCGCGGCCGCGGCGGCGCCTCATCTCCGGCTCGGAGAGCGCCAGCAGGTCATAACCACCAAAAGCGATCTTACCGGTTACGGCCGTCGAAGGCGGAAGCAGGCGCAAAATGGCGAGGGACGTAGCCGATTTGCCCGAGCCCGACTCTCCAACCAGTCCCAAAGTCTCACCCTGGCCCAGTTCGAACGAGATCCCGTCCACGGCCGGACGGCTGCCGAAGGCGATCGTCAGATTAGAGACTTGCAGAAGGGCGTCAGAAGCCATGTCTTGAATGTAGCCCATGGCACCGCGTGAGACGGCTGAAAGCTGCAGAGCCCTGCCTATCCGCCGTTTATCTCTCGGGCACCCTTTTGAGGCCCAGTGCATGGAGATCCTTGTCACTTGCTCTCACGGACGGTTCCGAGCTCCCGGCAGTTCTCAGGAACGTTCGTCACACTTCGTGCGTAGATGCTTGAAGAGCGGGGTAGACTGGTACCTTCCGGATCCCGGGTTATGGAATTCAAAGAAGCCGTCAAGATTGCCCTGCAGTCTCTCTGGGCGAACAAGTTGCGATCCATTCTTACGCTGCTCGGCGTCGTCATCGGCGTAGCCAGCGTGATTGCAGTGGTGACGCTCGTGAACGGTGCGAATGTATATGTCGCCAGCAAGGTGAACCGTTATGGCGCTGACACCTTCACGATTAGCAAGCAGCCGCAGATCATTACAAGTTACGAGCAGTATCGGCAGTTCCAGAAACGCAAAAATATCCTCCTGGAGGACTACCAGTACCTCGCCGAAAACTGCAGCCATTGCGAACAGATTGGAGCCCAACAGACCGCGACCGGAAAGATCGTCTTCGGTACCGAGTCATCCACCGATACGATCATTCGCGGACAGACCTACGCGATGCCGGAGATGCAGAATATGAACATCGTCCAGGGGCGCGGATTTACTCCTACCGACGATGAACATGCTTCGCACGTCGCGCTTGTCGGGTCAGACATCCAGGAGAACCTGCTGAAGGGTGACGATCCAATTGGCAAGGAGATTCGTGTGGACGGGGTTCCGTATACGGTCATCGGATTGGGAGAGAAGCAGGGGAAGACGCTCGGTCAGAGCCAGGACAACTGGGTCGCCGTTCCGCTCTCGAGCTTCCAGAAGACCTACGGGACGGCAAAGACGCTGACCATCTACGCGAAGGCCGGCGGAGGCGAGCAGGCGCTTGAGTCGGCTACCGATCAGGCTCGCCAGCTGATGCGATCCGACCGGCACGACAGGCCCGGGGTAGAAGATAGCTTCACGCTTGAGACGAGCGATACGTTTGTCGGTCTGTGGAAGAGCATCAGCCAGAGCTTCGAGGCCGTCGCTGTCGCCATTGCGGGGATCTCCCTTGTCGTAGGCGGAATCGTCATCATGAACATCATGCTGGTCTCGGTAACAGAGCGGACTCGTGAGATCGGGGTACGCAAGGCCCTGGGGGCAAAGCGCGCTGATATCCTCACCCAGTTTCTGATTGAGTCAGCAACGATGGCGCTGGCGGGGGGCGCAATCGGTGTGATCGGTGGAATGGGAGTGGCCCAGATCGTCACTGTCCTGCTCGGGTTCCCCTCGAGCATAGCCATCTGGAGTGTCTTCGCCGGCCTGATCGTGGCGGCCAGCGTCGGCATCTTCTTCGGTGTCTACCCTGCACGTAAAGCAGCCGATCTGGACCCGATTGTGGCGCTGCGATCCGAGATGTAAGAGCCAGGAGCGAACGATGAATGTTGGGGATCAGAAAGAAGCGGTCAAAATGGCGTTCGATCAACTGCGCGCCAACAAGATGCGCTCTTCGCTGACCATTCTGGGGATCGTGATCGGTGTCGTCACTGTCATTGCAATCTCTTCCGTCATCAACGGGCTTAACTCGAGCGTCTCGAGCATGGTGGAGGCGATGGGAACGAACGTGATCTGGGTATTTCGTTTCCCCGTGATTGGGGTCCGTCCAACCACCGAGATGCTGACCCGCAAGCAGCTCACGATGGAGGATGCCGAGGCCATGGCGCAGCTTCCGCACGTGGTGGCGGTCTCGCCCTCGCTCCGCTATCAGAACTTTCAGTTCAATGCCGGTTCGGTAACGGCGAAGTATGGCACTCACAAGGTCGAAAGCGTCTCTCTTGAGGGGGACACCACATCCTCGAAGGATGTCTACGACTGGGATGTGCACGAGGGACGGTACTTCAACGAAGGAGATCAGGAACGTGCGGCAAACGTCGTCGTGCTGGGATACGACACCGCAGAAGATCTCTTCGCAATGGAGAGCCCGATCGGCAAGGAGGTCCAGATCGAAGGGCAGACCTTCACCGTGGTGGGCACTCTGGAGAAGCAGAAGGCGGCGTTCGGGGGCGGGAAAAATCCCCAGGACAACTTTGCCTACTTCCCCATCACTACCTTCCATAAGCTTCATCCAGAGGTGCTGGACTACTGGATCAGCGTGAAGTTTGACGACCAGAAGAACAAGCCCGCTGTCATCGACTCCATCACCGATATGCTGCGCCGCCGCCGAAAGGTGCGCAACGAGGCCGATGACAACTTCGCTATCTTTGGTTCTGACTCTATTACCCGACTGTGGACGCAGATTACCGGCTCGCTCTTTCTGCTGATGTTCGGCCTTTCGGCCGTGGGCCTGATGGTAGGTGGAGTCGGGGTGATGAACATTATGCTGGTCTCCGTTACCGAACGAACCCGCGAGATCGGGGTGAGGAAGGCGATCGGAGCGACGAAGAAGATCATTCTCACCCAGTTCACGCTCGAAGCGGTTACGCTTTGTGCCCTCGGAGGAGTTATCGGGATTCTTCTGGGAAGTGCTCTTGCGATCGGACTGAGCTACATTCTCTCTTCGTCCGTGTCACTGCTCTGGGTCGCCGCCGCGTTCCTCTGTTCCTGCGCGATCGGACTAATCTTTGGAATCTATCCTGCATGGAAGGCTGCCAATCTCAATCCCATCGACGCTCTCCGCTACGAGTAAGTTGTTTAGCCAAAAGCTACGCTAGACCCACTCGGGCCGGTCGACGATGTCTATATGGTCGAGATTGACGACGACCTCCTCCACACCACTGCGAACAAGCACGCAATGCAGCTCTTCCGTCGATGAGGCGTTGAGCTCCTGATGCGGAACATAAGGCGGCACGAGGAGAAAGTCTCCCTCTACTGCCCGGGTGATCCATTGCAGGCGATCGCCCCAGCGCATCAGGGCCTCGCCGCGAACGATGTAGATGATGCTCTCGAGCGCTCCGTGATGATGCGGCCCGGTCGAAGCTCCCGGTTCAATCCGATTAGTCCCAGCCCAGAGATGGCTCGACCCGGTGCGGGAGCCGCTGATGGCCACCTCGCGATTCATCCCGAGTGTCTCCGGGGTGTCGCCACTCTTCTCGCCTGCACGAACGACGCGGATACCGTCGTGACGCCAATCCGTCGCACCCGCTGCCGCATCTCTCTTTAGGGCGGTGGTCTCCATGCTGCCTGCTCCCTTGCCGTTTGCGTGGTTTTCAAGGATAGCAGGACGAAGATCGCCCCTGACATTCGACTCCCGTTGATTTACCGGGCCAGTCGACCCGTTAGACTAAAGGCATGCTGGCCAACTGCATCGAGGGCCTTACTGCACTGCTGGCTTTGGCCGGGATCGTCTACATGGCGCTCGTGTTGTGGAGTGCCCGTGACTTCTATCTGGCCTGCCGCAGGCGGAGCAGCGCCAGAGGGTTTACCCCGGATGTTTCGATACTGAAGCCGGTCAAGGGGATCGACCAGAGGATGTACGCCGGGTTCGTCAGTCACTGCCGGCTGCAGTACGGCGGCAGGTTCGAGATCCTCTTTGGCGTGTCGAGCCTGGATGATCCGGCAGTCGCAGAGATTGACCGCCTGAAGGCCGAGTTCTCCGCGATCGACATCCGCCTGATCGAGTGCACGCGGCGGCTGGGGACCAGCGGCAAGGTCAGCAACCTGGTCCAGATGCTGGAGGAGGCGCGCTATGACCATGTTGTCATCAATGACAGCGACATCCTCGTCTCTCCTCAGTACCTCACTCACATCATGGGATGCTTTGACGATGTAGCGCCTTCCGGAAGCAGGGTGGGACTGGTAACAGCGCCGTATGTCGGACATACGCCGGCACGCGGGGCGAATCTATGGTCAAGGCTGGAAGCTCTGGGCATCTCGACCGATTTCTTCCCCGGCGTCCTCACCGCACGAAAGCTGGAGGGCGGAATACGCTTCGGTCTGGGGTCGACGCTTGCCACGACGAAGACGGCGCTGGCTCAGGCGGGCGGCCTTGAATCGCTGGTGGAGTACCTGGCCGATGACTACGAGATGGGTGTGCGGATCGCCAAGGCAGGATATCGGGTTGAACTCTCCGACGAGGTCGTAGAGACCTCAGTCCCCGCCTACAGCTTCCGGGGATTTGCCGATCACCAGCTTCGCTGGGCACGCTCCACCCGCGACTCGCGCAAGCTGGGCTATGTTGGACTGGGCATCACCTTCTGTCTGCCATGGGCGGTATTTGCCTGCGTCGCCAGCGGCTTTGCGTTGTGGAGCTTTACGCTGCTGAGCCTTGCTCTTTTGGCGCGGGTCGCGGTCGCGTTATCCGTTGGCGTAGGAATCCTTCGGGATGGCCAGGTGCTGCGCGACCTTTGGCTGCTGCCGGTGCGCGATCTCTTCGCTTTCGGCTTCTGGATCTGGAGCTTCGCCGGAGACACGGTCGTCTGGCGGGGTGAAGAGTTCCATCTCCACGACGGCCGCCTCAGCCGGGTGAATGATGGCGGCTAAGTCATCTATCTGGGAACGTTTACTTCATCTCCCGCGTGTTCAAGCCGTTGCTCGTCACAAAACGCGAACTTCCCTGCACCCGGGTCGTAGAACACCATAGTCATTCCTCCGTTGCTTGACGAGGTGATCCATGGTGTACTCCAGCGATCTACGCCTTTTCGGACGGAAACAGGCCCGGGCCGCGGCATCGTTTCTTGCCCTCACAATCTCTCTCCTGTCTGTTCCCTTCGCACACTCCTACGAGACGCTGCAACCGGCGGTTGCGGCAGCGCGAATCGAACGCGATCGTCACATGATCGACCAGGCACAGCAGCAGCATCTTACAAACGCACAGATCGGGCGCCTTTGGGCCGAGATTGCCTCCGATCAGCAGGACCTGGGCCAGTTCGGCAAGGCCCAGGAAGCTTATAACCACGCCCTGCGGCGGTTCGAACCGGAGCCATCGCTGCAGGCCGACTACGCAGTGACGCTCAACAACCTGGGTACGCTCTACGCGATGACGCAGCGTTTTGAGGATTCGCTGAACTGCCGAAGACGGGCTCTCAGCATCTTGCAGAAGGCCGGGAGTCCCCTTCTTCTTGCTCGCGGCGAAGCTCACCTTGCCGATGCCTATCTCGTTCTTGGCAGGAACAAGGAGGCAAGACAGCATTCGCAGATTGCGATCCGTGCTCTGGAGAAGATCCCGGAGGCGAGCCCGGGAGATAAAGCCTCCGCGCTGGTGGGATACAGCTTCGCGAGCTGCCTGACAGGGCATTGCGCGGCAGGCCTGGATGCGGCGCGGCAGGCCATGACGCAGGCGCGAGAGATGTACGCCGCCGACTCGTTCGCCCTGGGGCAGATCCGCGTCGCGCTTGGGTATGCCGAGTGGCAGACGGGGAATCGCGATGCCGCGGAGGGCGATCTGGACGAGGCAGTGCGTGTCCTCCGGCTCACCCTTCCCGCAGGGCATCCGCTTCTGCTGCAGGCGCTGGAGATCTATCGCACGTATTTATCCGAGACAAATCAGCGGGAACAGATGCGAAGGATTGCCGAGGAAGAGATAAAAAGCATGCAGCACCCTCGCGACGCATGTGCGGCCTGTTCTGTAAGCATCTATGGATTACATAGCCAGTAGGATTACCAGCCCTCGGGCGACGCGCCGCAGGGCTGGATCTCGGTCACGCCCGTTCTGGTAATTCTGGCGGAGGGGACGTTTGGATGAGGTCGGTTAAAAAGGGAGCCCATGAGGGCCAAGGAGCGAAAGACAGCTCCTCGGAGTTGCAGGAGCTTACCGAAGATGCACGCGTCACCGTCCGCCGATCCGGCGACCCCGACCCGGAAGGCAGATGTGTCGTCTACTGGATGCAACGCGCTCAGCGCGGCAAAGACAACCATGCCATCGACCTTGCGGTAAAAGTGGCGAATGCCCTTGGCCTGCCTGTGGTGGTTTACTTCGCAGCGATCTCCGACTTCCCGCATGCCAACCTGCGCCACTACGTATTTCTGCAGCAGGGCCTCAAAGATATCGAGGAGGACCTGGCATCGCGCGGCATCGCCTTCCTTATGCGGCGCGCTCCCCATGAGTCGCACGAGCGGCTGTTCACCGATGTCGGAGCAGCGATTGTCATCGGCGATGAGAATCCGATGCGCGAACCAGAGCGGTGGCGGCAAGACCTCGCATCACGGTTGAAGATACCTTTCTGGACTGTGGATACCGACGTCGTCGTTCCCTCCAGGCTGATTGGGAAGGCACAGTACGGCGCCTATACCATTCGACCGCGACTCTATCGTCTGCTGCCCGACTATATGCAGAGCTATGAGAATCTGACGGCCGACCACGAATGGAAGCGGCCAAAGGGATTCCATAGCGACTCTCTGGAAGAGGACATCACAAAGTGCTGGAAGAATCTCGACCGCAGCGTGGCTCCGGTGGAGGCATGGACCGGAGGAGCGCACGCCGCGAACAAACGGCTGCGGCACTTTATCGACTCCATCCTGCCGGAGTATGAGACATCCCGGAACCGGCCGGAGATGGATGGAAGCTCCGGCCTCTCTCCGTATCTGCACTTTGGGCATATAGGGCCGCTGACAATCGCGCTTGCGATAGAAGCCGCAGTCAAACAGGAGCCGAAGCTCCGTTCAGCCCGAGATGCCTTCTTCAACGAGCTGATCGTGTGGCGGGAGCTCGCAATCAACTTCGTCCACTACACCGCGAACTACGATTCGCACGAGTGCGCCGAGCCCTGGGCCAGCAAGACGATTGCCGAGCATGCCCGCGATGAGCGCGAGTTCCTTTATAAGCTCGAGGAACTCGAAGGCGCACAGACACACGATCCTCTCTGGAACGCCGCCCAGCAGCAGATGGTGCATCACGGCTGGATGCACAATGTCATGCGAATGTATTGGGCGAAGAAGATCCTGGAATGGACCCCCGACGTAGCGACGGCCGCCAAATACGCTATACACCTCAATGACAAGTACTTCCTGGACGGACGCGACCCCAACGGCTACGCCGGTGTGGCCTGGGCGATCGTTGGCAAGTTTGACCGGGCCTGGAACGAGCGGGCGATCTTCGGCAAAATTCGCTACATGTCAGGGGCGTCCACAGGGCGTAAGTTCAATTCGAAGCTCTATATCCAGCAGATGAAGGAGCTGTCTTCCAAGGAGAGCCTGCGCTCTCCGGGCTGATATCCTTAAGGCTTGGCAAACTATCTTATTACCGGCGGAGCGGGCTTCATCGGTTCGCACCTGGCCCAGGCGTTGCTCGAGCGCGGAGACCGGGTTAGGGTTCTTGACAACTTCGAGACCGGCCTCAGGCGAAACCTTGATCCGATCCGGGATCAGATCGAACTGCACGAGGTCAGCCTGACGGATGCAGATGCCGTCCGCGAAGCGTGTGAAGGCATCGATTACATCTTCCACGAAGGTGCTCTGCCCAGCGTTCCTCGCAGCGTCAAAGAGCCGCGTCCCAGTCACGAGATCAACATCGGTGGAACCTTCAATGTTCTGGAGGGTGCACGGCTGGCAGGAGTGAAGCGTGTCGTGTACGCAGCCTCCTCATCCGCCTACGGCAATCAGCCGGGCTTTCCGCGCGTGGAGACGATGGCTCCCCAGCCGCTCTCTCCTTACGCCGTGCAGAAGCTTACCGGCGAGCTGTACATGCAGGCCTACTGGCGCGTCTTCGGGCTTGAGACCGTGTGTCTGCGCTACTTCAACATCTTCGGCGCGCGCCAGGTTCCGGACTCTCCGTACTCCGGTGTGATGGCCCGTTTCACGCTGATGATGATGCGCGGCGAGACGCCGACCATCTTCGGCGACGGCGAGCAGGGCCGCGACTTCACTCACGTGGAAAATGTCGTCCAGGCCAACCTGCTTGCGATCAAGGCTTCTCGCGAGAACGCTGCCGGTCAGGTCTTAAACATCGCCTGTGGCGAGCGCCACACGCTTAACGAAACGTATGCGCTTCTCGCAACTTTAGTCGGCTTCAAGCATCCACCTCTATATGGCCCCGAGCGCGAAGGAGATGTTCGCGATTCGCTGGCTGATATCACGGCGGCTTCCATGGCGTTAGGCTACGCGCCGGAAGTCAGCTTCGAAGAGGGTCTGCGCCGCACCGTCGCATGGTATCGCGATGAATTTGCCGGTTTAGGAAAATGAACAGAGTGACACCAACGAATATTGCGGTATCGACGGGAACGGGATTAGAAGAGTGGTTGTCGGCAATCGACCGGCGCACAGCGAAGGTTGGCATCATCGGTCTGGGATACGTAGGACTCCCGCTGACGCTGCTCTTCAGCGAAGAACGGTTTTGCGTAACCGGTTTTGACATCGACGCCGCCAAGGTCTCTGCACTCAATTCAGGTAACTCGTATATCCACCGCATCGAGCCGGATCATATTCAGGCGGCGCAGCGCAGTGGCTTCCACGCTGCAACTGATTTCGCCGAGGTCGCCGGCATGGATGCCGTGCTGATCTGCGTGCCCACGCCGCTTAACGAAGACCACACACCGGATATGAGCTACGTGGTCTCCACTATCGAATCGATCGCTCCGTATCTGCGGGCCGGGCAGCTTGTCGTTCTCGAGAGCACGACCTATCCCGGAACCACAGAAGAGATCATTGTCGAGAGCATCAATCGGCATGGCAGCGGCAAAGGTCTGCAAGTATTGCGCAACTTGCCCTCCGGTGAAGCTTCGGCGGATCTGGGTGGCGTGATGGTCGCCTTCTCGCCGGAGCGCGAGGATCCCGGCAACATCATTACTCCCCGCCGCGACATTCCAAAGGTTATCGGGGGCGTCGATGTGCGCGCCACCACCGCGGCATCTGCGCTTTACGGCAGTGTCTTTCGCCGAACCGTGCCGATGTCCACACCGGCAGCCGCGGAGATGACCAAGCTGCTTGAGAACATCTACCGTTGCGTCAACATTGCGCTGGTGAACGAGCTCAAACAGCTCTGCGGTCCCATGGGGATCGATATCTGGGAGGTGATTGAAGCCGCGGCGACCAAGCCCTTCGGCTTCCAGGCCTTCTATCCCGGCCCTGGCGTCGGCGGTCACTGCATTCCTGTGGATCCCTTTTATCTGAACTGGAAGGCGCAGCAGTTCGGCATCCAGGCCAAATTCATCGAGCTTGCGGGCGAGGTCAACGAAGCGATGCCTGGCTATGTGGTGCAGTGCACCTCTCGCGCGCTTGAGCGCAACGGCATCGCTCTTAAGGAAGCCAAAGTGCTTGTGCTCGGCGTCGCTTACAAACGCGATGTCGACGACCTGCGAGAGTCCCCGTCGCTGATCGTGATCGAAAAGCTGCGGCAGGCTGGGGCTCAAGTGGAATATAACGATCCATTTTTCGCCGAGGTCGGCCGCGGACGCCATTACGATCTGCACATGCGCTCCACGCCTGTCGAAAACCTCGGTAGGTTCGATTGCGTGCTCATCCTCACCGATCACTCGCTCTACAACTATGGTGAAATTGTCAGCCAGGCCAAGCTGGTCGTAGATTCCAGAAATGCCACGCGGTCGATCGACTCCGCGAAGATCGTGCGCTGCTGATCGGACGGCGCGAGCCATCTGCTATCTGCAGAGCCGATCCAAATTCACCCACATTAGGTTTTTCTTATCCCCTTATGAAACGCAGCGGGCCCAATATGCGGCATTCTGCGTTGACTCCATCGAGACAGCCTTGCAGCATCAGAATCAGGTGCCTGCGGCGGCCAGTTAGCAAGCTATGGAGTCAACCAAATCCATACAACTCGAAGTGCGGTTGCGTCGTGGCATCAGAGTTGCGGGTTCATCCCGGCTGACGCTGGTCTGCGTGTTGCTGCTCTTCGTGGCCCAATCGAAGGCGCAGACAACCTCCACTCCCGCGTGGCAGCCTCTGGGGCCAGCGCAGGTGACGACTGAAGCCTACGGCAAGGTGACAGGACGCGTGACTGCGGTTGCGATCGACCCTGCAGACCTGACGGGCAATACTGTTTACGTCGGGACCACTGGCGGTGGGGTCTGGAAATCAACCAATGCCGCCGGACCAGCATCTGCTGTCAGCTTCACGCCATTGACCGACACTCTCCCGGTCTTCAGCGGCAATGCTGGAAGCCCTGCCGTTCCCTCCCTCAGTATCGGCGCTCTGAGTGTGCATGGCCCCCTTGTGCTCGCAGGCACAGGTGACCCCAACGATGCGACAGACTCCTTCTACGGAGGGGGGCTGCTGCGCTCTGCCGACGGCGGACTTACGTGGACGCTCATCAACAGCTCCCAGGACAGCCCGAACCAGAACTATTCCTTCGTCGGGCGCAGCTTCGCCGGAATCGCCTTGAGCACAATTAGTTCTGACACCGTAGTCGCCGCCGTCTCCGATGCTGCGGAGGGAAACCTTACGGGAGCCGCAAAGCCGACGGACAGCGTCATGGGACTCTATTACTCGACCGACGCGGGCGTGACCTGGCATATGAGCACGATCATGGATGGCGGGCAGATTGTGCAGCGTCCGCTCGCGGCAGGCGTCATTACCAGCGGTGGGAACGCCGCGACCTCGGTGGCCTGGAACCCGATACGCAAGCGCTTTTACGCTGCCCTACGCTTTCACGGCTACTACGAGTCGGCGGACGGCATCACTTGGACACGCCTGGCTCAGCAGCCAGGTGCGGGACTTACAACTGCCGCCTGCCCTGCCAACCCGAATCAGACCGGAAGTGCCACCTGTCCTGTCTTTCGCGGTGTCCTCACGGTCGAGCCCTCCAGCGGAGATATGTACGCGCTTACCGTGGCCTCCAGCAACCAGGATCAGGGGCTCTGGCGCGATATCTGCGCGAACACCGGCAGCGGCTGCACCGCAGGGGTAGCGTTTTCGCAAAAGGTCGGCGGAACCTCGCTTGAAAAGAACGACGGCAGTAACAGCATCCCCCAGGCGGATTACAACCTGTCTCTCGCGGCGGTCGCCTCCGGTGCCGACACGCTGCTGTTTGCAGGCACGGTAGATCTCTACCGCTGCTCGCTCGCGGCCGGATGCGCGACCCTGCGCAACACCACGAATGTGCTGAACGGATGCGGTGCCCCTGCCAGAGTAGCTCCTGCACAGCACGCGCTCGCTGTCCAGTCCACGGCGGGAGCCCCGGTACTGTTCGTCGGCAATGACGGCGGCCTGTGGCGGTCTACCGACGGGGTCAACCAGCAAAGTACGCCCTGCTCACCTGATGACGCTGTGCACTTTGAGAATCTCAACGCTACGCTGGGCTCGCTGGCGGAGGTAGAGAGTCTGGCACAACACCCGACCGATCCCGCGACCCTGCTCGCGGGTCTGGCAGCCAACGGCACGGCTGCTACTACATCAGCGGTGCCGACCGGAATCGGCGTATGGAACCAGATCGCAGCCGGAGAAGGCGGCAACGTCGCGATCGATCCTGCCAATCCGGACCTCTGGTACATCTCGACGGCTGCCGGCGTGAGCGTCAAGCGTTGCGATCGTGGCGGAGCCTGCACTACAGGCGACTTCAGCGGAACACCTACAATAGGGCCGCTCCAGACCGCATACGATCTGACCCTTATCGATACACCTTGGCTTCTTGATCCAGCGCTCTCTTCCAATCTCATCCTCGGAACCTGCCGGGGCTGGCGCGGGACTGCCGCAGACGGCTCTCTCTGGTCCGGGAACAACACCATCAGCAGAATGCTGGCGGGCCCGCAGAGTGGAGCCTGCACAGCTTCCAACGGCATGATCCGTTCCTTAGCCGCAGGCGGACCTCCCTTCAACGCCACGGAGGCACAAAGCTCGGGCTCCGAGGTCATCTACGCTGGTATGGCTGGAGCCAGAGACGGCGGCGGCAATGCCGGTGGACATCTCTTCTTGACTCAGGCGGCGGAGACCGGCACAGGAGTCAGCGCATGGAGTGATGTCACGAGCTCGCCCGTTCAAAACGACTTGGGCACAGCCTTCAACTCGGGCGCCTTCGACGTCTCCGCTCTTGCGGTTGACCCTCACGATGTAACCGGAAGAACCGTCTACGCGACCATTCGCGGATTCCACGTCCCGCATGTCTATCGCTCGACCGACGCCGGGGCGAACTGGACCAATATCTCTCGCAATCTTCCCGACTCTCCGGCCAACAGCATCGCCGTGGATCCCAACGACGCCAACACCATCTATGTCGCCATGGATAACGGCGTCTACGCCACCGCCCAGGTGACCACATGCCCCACCAGCAACTGCTGGAGCCTCTATGGCTCAGGTCTGCCCAACGCTCCCGCCATGCAGCTGCTGGCTTCCGCCACGATGAGCACTGTAGACGGGCGAACCGGCGAGCTACGCGTCGGGACTTATGGCCGAGGTGTATGGCAGATTCCCCTGCTAACCGCTGCTGCTCCTGCGCAGCCAGCCATCGCACTGGCTCCTGCAGCGCTTGCCTTTCCCGATCAAGCCGTCGGTACCGCAAGCCCATCCAGCAGCATCACGGTGACCAACAGCGGTAACGCGCCTCTGAGCGTCAGCCGCGTCGATATAAGCGCGGCCCAGCTTCCTCTCGGACCGCAGGCAGAGTTCTTCGAGACCGACGACTGCGTTAATGCCCCAATCGCAGCCGGGCAGACATGCACGCTCCACGTCAGCTTCGCTCCTGCCGCGACGGGGGACCGCAGCGCCGCCCTGACCGTCTTCGCGAACGTCGCAGGAGGCCAGGCTACAGCTGCGCTCTCCGGAAGAGCGACTCCCGGGAACGCGGTCGTGCTCACACCACTCTTCGTCAACTACGGGGCAGTCGACGTTAATGCCACAACTCCAGCCCGGAACATCACGGTCTCAAACACCGGCACAGCAGATGTTCCCCTCGGAACCCCGACCGTCTCGGGCGACTTCCACATCTCGGCGAACACCTGTACTGCGGCGCTCAAGTCCAACAGCGGATGCACCCTCGCCGTTACATTTACACCAACCTCCTCCGGTGCTCACTCGGGAAGCCTCACCATTTCCTCCAATGGAGCAACGCTGACATCTTCACTGAGCGGTCAGGGCGTTCTCCCCGCAACCGACGCGCTGGCTCCCGTTCAACTGTCTTTCGCGGCACAGCCTCTGGGTACCTCAAGCCCGGTTCAGCGGGTCGTTATGACCAACGCCGGAGACAAAGCTCTCACCCTCATCACAGCCTCCGCCAGCGGCGACTTCATCGCAGTTAATTCCTGCGGCAACTCTCTCGCCGGTCACTCCACCTGCACCATCGGGGTCATCTTCCAGCCCACGGTTCTGGGGCCAGGTGCCGGAACCCTGACCGTCTCCGACCAATATCGAGCGCAAACTGTAGCCCTCACCGGGACCGGCATTGCACCTCCGGGAGTCTCGCTCTCGCCTCTCTTCGGCATGAGCTTCCCTGCGACTGGCGTCGGTCTCGGCTCCTCTCCGCAGACCGTCACCCTTACCAATAACGGTGGCAGTCCGCTCGCGATCGACACCATCGCTGTAAGCGGAGACTTCGCCATCGCACCCGGCAGCAACACCTGCGCTGACACTCTCCGGATCGGTTCCGCCTGCACCATGCAGATCCTCTTCAAACCCACTGCTGGAGGCACGCGTAAGGGCACCCTCATCATCAGCGACAGCGCGCTCAGCTCTCCGCAGGCGCTGCCCCTGACCGGCTCCGGTGTGGACTTCTCGCTGGCATTCGACGGCAATGCATCGGTCACGACCTCCAGCGGCCAGAACGCAGTGTTTCCCCTCCTCTTGACGTCCGGACCTGCCGTTGCCGGAGCCAAAATTGCGCTCACCTGTACCGGCGCTCCCATCAACTCCACCTGCAACATCACGCCTTCGACCATCGCCGTCGACGGCAATGCCACCACCGTATCGGTGACGATTCTTACGGGAGTTCCGAACCTCACCCTGCTGCATGGCCCGCCCCGTTCTCTCTGGCTTGCCCTTCTCTTACCTGTGGGTCTCTTTGGGCTACGGCGCCGGCGTCTGGCTGTGGCTGCGCTGGCGTGCTTTCTCCTTGCAACTTCCGGATGCGGCGCTGGACGCCTTATCCCTGCCTCAGGAGGGCCGGGTTCAGGCAGCGGGAGCACCAACTCGGTCACGCCGGTCGGCACCTACAACATCGTCGTCACCGGTTCAAGCGCCGGACTCACACGCACGCTCAATCTGACCCTGGTCGTGCAGTAATCGTTACGGTCGCGCGGTAGTCGCTACGCATCCTGTCCCGCACTCGCTCCGGACGCCCAGGCCCACTGGAAGTTGTATCCGCCCAGCCAGCCGGTCACGTCCACGACCTCACCGACGAAGTAGAGCCCAGGAACCCTGCGGCTCTCCATGGTTCGGGCATCCAGCTCGCCGGTATCCACTCCGCCTGCGGTGACCTCGGCCTTGGCGTAGCCCTCCGTTCCCGCAGGACTGACACGCCAGGCGTGCAGATCGCGCTCCAGATTCTCAAGCGCATGATTGGTCCAGGCCTGCGGAGGAAAGCTATGAAGCCACCGCTCCGCCAGCCGGATCGGCAACACGGTCCGAAGGGCGGCCAAGGCGGCGCCATGGTCCCGTCGAGCGTTTTTCTCGAACAGCGGAGCAAACACGTTCATCCCCGGTGCCGCATCAAGTTCGATCTCCTGGCCCGCCTTCCAGTAGGAAGAGACCTGCAGTATCGCCGGACCGCTCAAACCCCTGTGGGTGATCAGTATCTTCTCGCGAAATCTTACCGGGTGTCTCCCTCCCATAGACGTGGCGATGGCCTCCGCCGAGAGACCGGACAGATCACACCATCGCTCCCGATCGTCGGCGTTGAAGACCAGCGGCACCAGTGCCGGGCGGCATGGAACTACAGAGAGGCCGAACTGCTCGGCAATTGCGTATCCCAGGTCGGTCGCACCCATCTTCGGGATGGACAGGCCTCCGGTGGCAACGACGACGGAAGCAGCGTGCAACGTCCCGGCGGAGGTCTCAATGCTGAAGCGTTCGCTCGCACTCTCACAAGCTGCCGCGACGCGTTCGATCTTTACCCCGCTCAGGATGCGCACACCCGCATCCTTGCACTCACGCTCGAGCATGTTGACGATGTCGTGCGCGGAACGATCGCAAAACAGCTGGCCCAGCGTCTTCTCGTGATACGGAATGCCATGTTTTTCCAAGAGGGCAATAAAGTCGGCAGGCGTGTAACGCGCCAGCGCTGACTTAGCAAAGTGAGGGTTGTTGGAGAGAAAGCTCTCCGGGCGGCAATGCAGATTCGTGAAGTTGCACCGCCCGCCGCCTGAGATGAGAATTTTTTTGCCGATGCGTTCAGCGTGGTCCAGCATAACGACCCGGCGCCCACGCCTTCCTGCCTCGATGGCGCACATCAGACCGGCAGCGCCCGCTCCCAAAACCACGACATCAACGCTCTGCACAGAGTCCTCAGCACTGATGCTATCAATCCGGCTGGCGCTCCGTTATGCGACCATTAAAGACTGAGCGAAAGAGAGATCCTGAATGATGGCAAAAGAGAGAGTGGAACGGGCTCCGAAAGTCCTGCCGGGGCAGCCCAACGGCCCTGCGGTCGTGATTACCCGCAGGGCGGCAGACCGCCTGTGTGGCGGACATCTATGGGTCTACCGGTCCGATACAGAGTCACTGATTCCCCGCGAAGACGAGACGGATCTGACTGCCGGGGCACTGGTGACAGTTGTTGATGGTCGTGGAATTCCACTGGGTACCGGACTGTACAGCGACAGCTCCCAGATTGCCGTCCGGATGGTAAGCGGCGAACCCGGAATAGCGCGGGAAACGTATCTGGACGACGTGCGGCATCGCCTGATCGAGGCATTCTCCCTGCGGGACAATCTCGCACCTCTCTCAAGCGAGGATGACTCCTGCCGGCTGGTCTTCGCCGAAGCCGATGCTCTACCGGGCATTGTCGTGGATCGCTATGGCGAGCTCGTCATCCTGCAGCTTCTGGCCCAGGGAACGGCCCAGCCCGATCTGCGCGAAGTATTGGTCACCGCAATCCGGCAGCACTTCGGCTCTTCCGTCGCCGCAATTGTCGAACGACCGGATCCACGAATCCGTGAGCTCGAACAGCTCGCCGCTCCCTCTACGGAGCCCTTATGGGCCAGCGACGGAGTAAAGCTGACGACCGTCTTCACCATCAACGGATTGCGATTCCACTACGACGCCTCCGCGGGACAAAAGACCGGCGCTTTTCTCGATCAGCGGCTCAACTACGCCGCAGCCGCACGCCATGCGCATGGGAAGGCGTTGGACATCTGCACCTATCAGGGGGGATTTGCCCTCCATCTGGCTCAGCGTTGCGATCACGTCACCGGAGTCGACGTAAGCAGGGCTGCACTCGAGGTTGCCGATCGCAACCTGCTCCTCAATCCTTCCCTCAAGGCCGATGTCGACTGGATCGAGGCGGACGCCTTCGACCTGCTTCGCGACTATGACGCCAGCAACCAACGCTTCGACACGATCGTGCTCGACCCTCCTGCCTTCGCGAAATCGAAACGTGCCCTCGAGGGTGCGCTCCGCGGATATAAGGAGATGAACCTGCGCGCTCTGAAGATGTTGCAGCCCGGAGGAATGCTCATTACCTGCTCCTGCTCCCACCACATGGGTCGCGAGGAGTTCGTAAGTGTTGTAGCAGCTGCAGCTTCCGACTCCAGACGGAGAGTGCAGGTGCTCGAGACCAGAGGAGCAGCACCCGACCATCCCGAGGTTCTGACTCTGCCTGAGACCGCCTATCTCAAGTGCCTGATCTGCCGGGTTTCTTAGCACCTCCGGCAGTCCTCACACGTTGCAAGTTATTACACTGCAATGGTTTGCATAAAAATAATTTGCAGGATCTTAGCCGAAAATTCTTGAAATTCGGCTAAGATCGTTCGCATGTTACTCCAAGTTGTTGTGCGCCGTAGGCTTGCAGCCGTCATGTCATTCCTGGGCATGGCCCTGCTCTGTGGAGTCGGGTTCGCCCAGAACAACACCCACGTGATCATCTCGCAGATCTACGCAGCCGGCGGCAACAACGGCGCGGTGCTCAATGCGGATTACGTCGAGCTCTTCAATCCGACCGGTAACACGCTGACGCTCAATAACTACAGCATCCAGTACGCGAGCGCGGGTGGAGCGTCGATCTCCACCGTCACCGTACTTCCGGCGGCCATCACACTGGCTCCAGGGCAGTATTACCTGATCGCAGGTTCCACCGGCGCCAACGGTTCCGCGTTGCCGGTCGCAGCCGACGCACCCGACACCAACATCGCATTTGGAGCCACCGCCGGGAAGGTCGCTCTGGTCAGCTCGACCAGCCGCCTCGCCACGGCCTGCAGCCTGTCGGATCCCACGCTGGTGGACTTCGTCGCCTACGGCAGCGGAACCAACTGCTCGCTGGGCTCTCCCGCTCCCGCACCCAGCACGACCAAGGCGGATGTTCGAACCAACGTCTGCACCATCTCGAACAACAGCGGATTGGAGTTCGCGGCGACCGACCCTGCACCCCACAACCAGGCCTCCGCTCCCTTTGTCTGCGGCGCACCTACGCCATTGGCGGCCAGCGGCCTGGCTAATCCCGCTACCGTCTTCTCCGGCAACTCGACCCTGCTGACGGTCGCGGTCACTCCGGCGACGCAGCCCGGCAGCAGCGGAATCACCGTGGCAGCCGATCTAAGCGCAATCGGCGGCTCCGCCGCCCAGCCCTTCTTCGACGACGGAACCCACGGCGACGTAACGGCGGGCGATAACACCTTCTCCTACAATGCACCCGTCTCGGCGACCGGCAGCTTCACGCTCCCAGTGACGGTGACCGACTCCCAGCTTCGCACCACCCAGACCACCATCGCGCTGACGGTAGCCACACCGCCACCGTCGGTCTCCATCAAAGCGATTCAGGCGGCCAAGCCTTCTGCATACGCCTCTCAGACCGTTACAACCAATGGCATCGTTGTCGGGGTCAAGTCCAACGGCTTCTATCTGGAAGCCGCGGATGCAGATACGAACCCTGTTACACCGGAGGGCATCCTGGTCTACACCGGCTCGACCGCCAAGCCGCCCTTCATCGCAGTCGGCAACAAGGTCGAGGTGACCGGGATCATCAGCACCTATCCGACCACCGGTCTCACTCCGGGAACAGAGATCGACGGTCCCCAGACATTTACTCTGCTCGCCACCAACCAGCCGCTTCCGGCGCCTGTCACCATCACCGCTGCGATGGATTCACCCTCGGGTGGGGTCTACCAGTTCACGCGCTTTGAGGGCATGCGGGTCGCGATAAGCTCCTTCACCACGACCAGCGGAACCGATGCCTCGCTCAACGAGGCCACCGAAACCAACACCTCCAACGGCCGCTTCTATGGCGTAGTCACCGGCATTCCACGACCCTTCCGCGAGCCCGGAGTCGCCGTGACCGACACCGCATTTGGTCCGGTACCGGCTGGAGTACCACGCTGGGACTCCAATCCGGAGCTTCTCTATATAGACAGCAAGGTGCTCGGAGGGGCCCCGATAGACGTAACCAGCAAAACGACTCTAACCGGTTTGCTCGGTGTGATGGACTTTTCCTTCGGATCGCCGGAGATTCTGCTCGATGCCTCCACTCGCCCCACGGCGACCGGCGGTATGACGGTCGAACCGGTTCCGGTCGAGGCGGCCAATGAGTTCACGGTGGCCAGCTTCAATATGGAGCGCTTCTACAACGACAAGGCCGATGCCGACAACCCGGGCAGCACTGCTGTAGTGGTGACCCCGGAGGCGTATCAGCGCAGGCTCACGAAGGCGTCGCTGGCCGTTCGCACGGTGCTGAACTCGCCCGACATCATCGGCACCCAGGAGATCGAGAACCTTGCGGTTCTGACAGATCTGGCGGACAAGATCAACTCCGACTCGGTCGCGGCGGGACAGCCGAACCCGGTCTATGTGCCGTATCTCTTCCTTGCCAACGACGGAACCGCTATCAATACGGGTTTCCTGGTGAAGAGCACGCACGTGGACACGATCAACGTGGAACAGGTCGGGTTGACGACGACCTTCACGAACTCGGTGGGCAATCAGGCAATCCTGAACGATAGGACTCCTCTGGTGCTGCATGCCGGGATCAAGCGTGGCGGTTCAGCTCCGGACTATCCGGTCACGGTAATCTCGGTTCACCAGCGCTCTCTGATCAACGTCGACGATCCGACGAGCACGGGAGCGACGGTGCGGCTGAAGCGAGAGGCGCAGGCCGAGTTCCTGGCCAAACTGATCCAGGGCTACCAGGCCGCGGGCGAGCATGTGGTGACCGTGGGCGACTACAACGCCTTTGAGTTCTCCGACGGCTTTGTCGACACGATCGGCGTGACCAAGGGGACCCCGGTTCCCGCAGACCAGGTAGTGACACCGCCGGTGGCTGGGCTGGTGAATCCTCCCCTTGTTGACCTGGTGACCCTGCTTCCTGCGGACCAGCGCCAGAGCTATGTGGAGACCGGTAGCGCGCAGGTGCTCGATCATGTCCTCGTGACAGAGGATCTGGTTCCCACGAACACGAGGCTGGTGTACGCGCATATCGACTCCGACTTCCCGCTGGTGAACCTGAACGACGCCACCAGCCCGACCCGGATCAGCGATCACGACCCTGCAGTCGCCTACTTCTCGGTTCCTGCGATTCAAGGAACCGTAAAGCTGAACCTGACCACGACCGTGACAGGAGCGGAGAACGGCTACCAGGTTGCGCTAAAGGTGACCAACAGCGGTACGGGTACGGCACAGAATGTGGTGCTTACATCCGCGACCCTGGGAAGCGCCACGGGATCGCCTCTGCCTGCGAACCTTGGCGATCTTCAGCCGGGAGGATCCACGGTTCTCACGCTCAGCTTCCCCTCTTCTGCGGGAGCCCCGGGATCGACCACGGTAGAGAAATTTGCAGGAACCTACACCGGAGGAAGCTTTGGCGGAAATCTTCGCGCAACGCTTCCTGTAAGCCAGTGAGGGTGTTTTAGAAACACAGATGAAACGACACGAAAACATTCAACTGGAGAGAAATAATGACAAAGAAGAAGTACCTTTCGCTTTGTGTATTTGCATTCGTAGTTCTGCTTGGTTTGACCCCGCGCGCGTCGGCAGACCCCGTCGTTCTGGATGGCCTGGTAGGAACTACGGTGTCCTTCGACATCGATCTTCAAAACCCCATTGAGAATGGAGCTACCCTCTTTCTCAACGGAAGCAATTTCACCATCGACAGCCCACTGGTTCTGAACGATCTACTGTTTGCGAATTTTCCACCCAGCATCGATCCCGGCGTTGACATCCTTGGAACGCTGTTCACGGTTGACCTCCCGAGCAGCCTGACTCCCGGACTCTATAACGGCACCTACTTCATCCTGGGAGGATTCGATCCGAACGATCAGGAGACTCTGGCGGAGATTGACTTCCAGATCAACGCGCAGGCGGCGGCCAGCCCGGTGCCTGAGCCGGGGACCTGGGTTCTGCTGATGACAGGCGTTGGAGCACTGGGGCTGATGGGTTACTCCAGAAGGCGGCAGATCTCGCTCAATCGCGCTGCCTAAGGGAAAGAGATGTCAAAGCTAAGGGACCCTTCGGGGTCCCTTAGTCTTTTAATCTGCGAGTGAGCGCAAGACCTCACCCATACGGCGGACGACAGCCGGCCATGTGTACTGGGTGAGAACCATCTCTCGCCCATTGCGGCCCATCGTCGCCAGAAGCTCCGGGCTCGAAAGCAACTGCGTGAGCTTGACGGCGAGATCTTCGACCGAACCCCTCTCGACCACGGCTCCAGTCACCCCGGTCGTGACAAACTCCCGGAGCGCCCATGCGTTGGTGACCACGGCAGGAAGCTGGTACAGCATCGCCTCAAGGGGAGCGATCCCGTAAGGCTCATACAGCGAGGGCAGGACGAAGAGGCTGGCGTCCCGGAAGAGCGAATCGAGCTTCGCACTCTGTTCGGGATCGGACTTGGAGAGATGCCCGTGCAGGAAAGCTCCTGCCGGCAGATCGCTGACCTGCGTTGGGCCGACGATATGCAGCTCAGCGGAGGGTATGGACTGGCGCACGATCCGGAAGGCCTGCAGCAACTGCGGCCCACCTTTGCGGGTGAACTCGGTTCCTATGAAGAGGATTCGAGCTCCGCGATAGCTTTTGCCGGGTGCGGCGTCCGGAATAATGTCGAGGTTGATGGCACCGCCGACGTTGAAGACCTTCTCGGCAGGCACGTCATAGTTCCGGATAAAGGACTGGCGCAGGTATTCGCTGAAGGTAAAGATGGCGGTCATTCGCCTGGCGACCTGCTTCTCATAGTTGAGAGCCTGTTCGACACGCCGATGAGAGACACCCTCCATCCCGTAGCCGCTGGCCAGAAGCTCAGCCAGATTGCCATCGTGATAGGAGACGTTCTTGTGGGCGGGAAAGGGGTCTGGCAGCGAGAACATGTGCCCGATCTGCATCAATATCGGGCTGGTAACCGAAACCCGGCCCGCAGCCCGGGTGAGAGCCTTACGATAGGCGGGGTCGAAGTAGAAGTGCTTGCGCCAGACTCCTCGATCGGGAGTAAAGTTCTTTGCCAGAAGGAGACTGTTGATTATCCGGGGCACGCGAATTCCGACTGCCCTGTCGAGCAGATCATCTGCCTCCATGGCCTTGAGCAATCGAGGTGCAGTACCGGACCAGGTTTTGGGGGAATAAGGATCAGAACCTGTAGAACCGCCAACGAAGACGGTGACTTCGCGCATGGGCAAAGGGTAGCATACAACCCGACGCGATCCTGCGGCGCGGATTCCATCTCCAGACCTTCCGGCATTTACACGCAGGCATCTGTACCCAGAGACGGACGTGATGCGATCCATGTCGTGCTTTACGCAATCAGCACGATCTGAGAAGGAGTTCTGACGATGCCCTTGCCGATGTGGCTGCAATGGGACAGAAGATTCTCACAGAAGTGGCAGTACTACCGGGATGTTCCTTTTAGCAGACTTTGGTCCCTCTATGCTGCAGTGTTTAGCCTGTTCGCAATTACCGGCTTCTTCGGAGATCTGGTGAACCTTGGCAGGACTCCTTATGTCATTGCGATCCTCAATGCAATATTCAGTGGCCTCGTCGCGATCATGTACTTACATGTCGGTATACGCCTCACTCCTAATTACTTTGTACTTGCAACGGTGATCCAGATCCCTTTGTGGATTGGATTTAGCGGAGCAGCTTCATTTCTAACCGCTCACTTTCATCTGCAGCCGGTGAGCACAAGCTCTGGTATTCGTGTCGCAGCGATCATCACGATCGGACTGGTTATGGTCTCTTATTCCCTGTTCGTGCGATTTCTGCGTGGGGAAGGACAGGAGGCGTTCCGCCTTCGTAATGAGCTCGAACTGGCGCATGGGATTCAGAAGACGCTGGTTCCTCCGATTGCGATCAGCACCGCAGGGTTCGAGGTGTATGGCCAGTCCAATCCGAGCGACAAAGTGGGAGGCGATCTCGTGGATGCAGTCACCCTGGCGGACAGAACCACGTTGGCATACCTGGCCGACATCGCAGGTCATGGTCTACAGGCAGGCATTCTGATGGGAATGGTAAAGACTGCTGCGAGGACTGCTTTGCTGGATGGGCACTCCTACTGCTCGAAGGAGGTCCTGTGCTCGCTTATGGAACAGTTGAACCGGGTACTTCCGGGTGTGAAGGAATCTCAGATGTATGCGACACTCGCCGCTTTCTCCCTCGACCCTGCCGGAACTGTTTTTTATGCCTTGGCCGGACACCCACCCTTTCTGCACTATCGCAGTCGCCGGTGTATCGACCGTGTCTCTTCAGAACAGTACCCGATCGGTCTTCTTCCAGTAACCGGATTTACCGCAGAAGCGGTACAAGTGGCACCCGGCGACCTTCTAGTGGTGGTGACGGATGGGATTTTCGAAACGTGCAGCCGAAAGGGGGAAGACTTCGGGTATTCCCGCCTGGAGGAGTTAGTTTCCACCCTCTCTACAGCCGAGCTCCCGGTTCTGGCCAACGCGATTCTGGACGCGGTAAATCACTTCGGACGACAGCAAGATGACCAGACATTACTCCTGATTCGTCGGCTATAGGTAAGTCCTTTATTTCCTTGAAAATGTCTACGGTACTTCTCATTGAAGCCCATCACAGTAGAGAATTACCAAGAAATATATGAGTCAACTTGCATAAGATTATTTGCATCCCTTGCCATGATATATACGTCATATACGTAGCGGATTCGTAAAACGGACCGCGACAGATATCTCACATTGGAGGAAGTTGGATCATGACTATCACTCGATTTGCTCCGTTCCGCAGCCCACTCAGCGATGTAGCCCTGTTGCAGAATCGGTTGAACTCGATATTCCAGGACTTCGCCGTGCCGGCAAACGGTCAGGGTGAGTCTCTTGCAGCAGCAGGCTTTGTGCCGGCAGTCGATATCTATGAGGATGCTCACAAGGTATTGGTTAAGGTCGAGGTTCCCGGGATCAAGCAGGACGACCTCGACATACGCCTCGAAAACCAGACCCTGACGGTCAGGGGCGAGAGGAAGTTTGAGACAGAGGAAAAAGAGGAAAACTTCCATCGCATCGAGCGCAGGTTTGGCAGCTTCGTTCGCACCTTCACGGTTCCGCAGACGGTCGACACTGAGTCGATAACCGCGAACTATGACGCCGGAGTGCTTACCATCACGCTGGCGAAGAAGGCGGAGGCGAAACCGAAGCAGGTCAAGATCGGGGTGGGTTCGACCTCCGGGTCGGCGCCAAAGCAGGTGGAAGCTTCCAGCAAGCCGAAGGAGTCGTCTGCGGCCTAAGAATATGTCTCTGCTGTGAAATCTGAGGCGGGAGACGAACCAGTCTCCCGCCTTTGTGTGTATGTGGGCGATAGTCGGGCCAAAGTGGGATTAGGATTCTGGAGATGGGTTCTCCAGGCAGATTTAGTTTGGGGGGTATTGAATGGCGATTAAGTGGGAGAAGTTAACAGTTAAGTCTCAGGAGGCGGTGCAGGGTGCAGTCTCGCACGCATCTGAGAACGGAAATCCGGAGGTGTTGCCGCTGCACCTGATGGCGGCGCTGCTGGAGGACAAAGAAGGTGTCGTACTTCCGGTGCTCGACAAGATTGGAGTGCCGGTCCAGCAGCTGTTGAGTGCGGTGAACTCCGCGATCCAGAAGCTGCCGAAGGTGCAGGGCGGGAATCAGCCGGGGCTCGCGCAGACGACCCAGAAGGTTTTGGAGCAGGCGTTCAAAGAAGCCGAAAACTTCAAGGACGAGTATGTGTCGACCGAGCACCTGCTACTGGCTCTGGCCAGGCAGAAGGGCGATGCGGTGCAGGCCGCGCTGTCGCAGTATGGCGCGACGCACGACGCAATCCTGAAGGCGTTGGCGGAGGTTCGCGGGTCGCAGCGCGTAACCGACCAGAACCCCGAGGGCAAGTTCCAGGCGCTCGAGAAGTACGCGAAAGACCTTACGGAGCTGGCGCGCAAGGGCAAGCTGGACCCGGTGATCGGGCGCGACGATGAGATTCGCCGTGTCATCCAGGTGCTGAGCCGCCGGACGAAGAACAATCCTGTCCTGATTGGCGAACCCGGCGTGGGTAAGACCGCGATCGTGGAAGGGCTGGCGCGACGCATCGTGCAGGGCGACGTTCCGGAGATTCTCAAGAACAAGCGCGTGGTGGCGCTCGACCTGGCGTCGATGGTCGCAGGCGCGAAGTTCCGCGGCGAGTTTGAGGAGCGCCTGAAGGCTCTGCTGAAGGATATTGAAGCGTCGAACGGCGAGATCATCCTGTTCATCGACGAGCTGCATACCCTTGTGGGCGCCGGCGCAGCCGAAGGAGCAATGGATGCGAGCAACATGCTCAAACCCGCGCTCGCTCGCGGCGAACTGCGTGCGATAGGTGCGACGACGCTGAACGAGTATCGCAAGTACATCGAGAAGGACGCCGCGCTCGAGCGGCGCTTCCAGCAGGTGTACGTCGGCGAGCCTAACGTGGAGGACACGATTGCGATTCTCCGCGGCCTGAAGGAGAAGTACGAGGCGCACCACAAGGTTCGCATCAAGGATTCCGCGATTGTGGCGGCGGCGACGCTGTCGCACCGCTATATCTCGGACCGTTTCCTTCCTGATAAGGCGATCGATCTTGTGGATGAGGCCGCATCTGCCCTGGCAATCCAGATTGGCTCGGTACCGGTAGAGATCGACGATCTTGAGCGTCGGGCAACCTCGCTTGAGATTGAGCGTGCGGCGCTGCAGCGCGAGAAGGATCCGAACTCGCAGGAGCGCCTGGAAGCCGTCGAGAAGGAGCTTGCGGAGATTAAGGAGCAGGCGGCTGCACTGCGCGCTCGCTGGCAGAAGGAGCGTGGTGCGATCGGCCGTATTGCCGAGCTAAAGGAAGAGCTGGAGGCTCTGCGCTTCCAGATGCAGGAGGAGACCCGCAAGGGCAATCTACAGCGCGCCGCCGAGCTGCAGTACGGCGAGATTCCGAAGAAGGAAGCCGAGCTGAAGGAGCTGACGGCGCTGCAGGAGGAGGCTGTCCGCGAGGACAAGGCCGACGCGGCGACGGGAGTATCGAAGAAGCCTTCGAGGATGCTGAAGGAGGAGGTCGACGAGGAGGACATCGCGGCGATCGTCTCCAAATGGACGGGCATCCCTGTGTCGAAGATGCTGGAGGGCGAGACCCAGAAGCTGGTGCAGATGGAGGACCGTCTGCGCGAGAGGGTTGTGGGGCAGGACGAAGCCTTGTCCGCGGTCGCGAATGCAATTCGCCGCTCGCGTGCGGGCCTGTCGGATCCGAAGCGACCCATCGGTTCGTTCATCTTCCTTGGGCCTACGGGCGTTGGAAAGACGGAGACGGCGCGTGCGCTGGCGGAGTTCCTGTTCGATGACGAGCAGGCGATGGTACGCATCGACATGAGCGAATACATGGAGAAGCACGCCGTGGCTCGACTGATCGGCGCGCCTCCAGGCTACGTGGGATACGATGAGGGCGGTCAGCTGACCGAAGCCGTTCGTCGCAGGCCCTACTCTGTGATTCTGTTCGACGAGATCGAGAAGGCGCACCCAGATGTCTTCAACGTTCTGCTGCAGGTGCTGGATGATGGACGCCTGACGGACTCGAAGGGTCGCACGGTGGACTTCAAGAACACGGTGCTGATCATGACCTCGAACACGGGTGCGGACAAGCTGACGAGTGCGTGGGCTCAGGGCGAAGACGGCTTTGAAGAGGCAAAGGAGCGCGTGATCGATGCTCTCAAGCAGACGTTCCGTCCGGAGTTCCTGAACCGCGTGGACGACATCGTGGTCTTCCATCCGCTGGACGATGCGCAGCTGACGCACATCGTGGATCTGCGGCTGAAGGATCTGGAGGAGCTGCTGGCGGATCGCAGGATCACGCTCGAGCTTACCGATGCTGCAAGGAAGGCGATCTTCAAGGCGGGCTACGACCGCGCGTACGGTGCGCGTCCGCTGAAGAGGGCGATCCAGCGGCTGGTGCAGGACAAGCTGGCCGTAAAGATTCTCGACGGCACGGTGCTGCACGGCGACCATGTCGTTGTGGATGCGGGCAGCGACGGCCTTACCTTCAAGGTAAAAGAGCGAGTAGCAGCATAAATTGATGCAAGCGGAATGCGAGTGCCGGGCGTAATGATTACGCCCGGCATTTTTTTTTGCCTTATCCATCGCCGATCACAACTGACCACTGGGGTTGAGCGAGGGTGAGTCGGGAAGATTGGACTGTGTTCGAAAAGGTACAGGTGCCGGTCGGCTCTGCGCGCGAAGGGAACGATCGCCGGAGCCGACGAAGAACGCTGGATCGCCGTGATCGAGCGGGGTGAATCCTTTGATCGCTCCTCGAGGAAATACGGCGGGCAGCCGGTTTACGGGATAGCTGTGGTTCCACAAGTCGCGTACCATCCAGTTGCCATCGCTGGCGAGGATCAGATAATCGCCGGTGCTGCGCTGAAAGTCTGCCAACGGAACGATTGGAAGATGGTAGAGACTTCGGCCTGCCCACAGATTTTCTTCCGGAGAGTCCTCGCCACGGAAGAGCCGAATAGCGGGAAAGTCGACGGGAAAGACGATGCGCGATGCGATGGACGGCGGTGCATAGTGCGCGAGAGTGAGGACCATCAGGGGGTCCGGCACAGCGATGGGCTGATTGCCGGGCGAAGAGGAGAGTCGCTGCATAACCTGGTAGAAGCATTGCTTCTGGCTTTTGTAAGCCTCACCTACCGCGCAGACGCGTCCGACGAATGTTGCGAAGACCAGGACTAGCGCGAAGGAACCGGCATGCGGGACACGTCCAAAGACGTGGTGTGCAGCGGCGACGCCAGCGATCGCAAAGCCGAGGCACACCGGTATGACGAACCGCGGAGACAGCATGCCTCCGTGAATCGACGCCACCAGATAGCCAAGGAAGGGATAGAGCATGAGGAGGAACGCTGCAGCAACTTCATGGCGTGGAAAGGCAAAGTCGTTCTTCTGATTATGAGCGTCGGCCAATCTGGCCAGCCACGCTGGGCGCAGCCTGCTTCTGCAATGAGGACACAGCCCCGAGAGGAAATAGACAATTGCTGCCACAAGCAGCAATGCCACTACAGGGAAGAGGATGACCTCGACCATCTCGGTGTAGGAGTCGAAGGCCTGGTCGATAGAGACCTTGTTCCACGCGTGCGGGGCGAAGCGATGGATGGAGACCTGGATGAGCGAATGAAACGCAAGCAGCGGTGTAGCGGCAAGCGCCAGCGCAATCCAGATGCGGCGGTTGAAGCGGCGGCGTTGCAGGCCGCGGACGAACTCACCTCCGGCGATGGGAAAGAAGGCGAGCACGGCAAAGTAGTTGGTGCAGATACCTGCCGCGAGCGCGAGAACCATGCCGCACAGGTACAGGCGGCGGGTGGTTGACGCGGCGGGATCGACGGCGCAGCTCCAGCAGAAGACTGCAAGCATTGCGAGCCCGTAGAAGATGCCGTATGAGCGCGACTCGTAGCTGTAGTCGAAGGCAGCATTCGCCATCGACAGAATAGTTCCTGCGAGCGCCCAGCTTGCAGGCAATCGCCTCCGCAAAAAAAGAAACAACGAGAGCAGCCCGCACCAGTAGCCGAGTATGGCAGGCAGACGTAGAGCGAACTCGTGGTTGCCGAAGAGGCGTAGCGAGGCGAGCACGGCGAGATGCGTCAGCGGTGGATTAGGGTCAGCAGCCTGGCCCAGTGCATGCCATATGGAAGATGCGCTGCCAAGCTGGGCGATGTGCAGCGTGATCAGCTCGTCCAGCCAGAGAAGCTTTGCGTGCGAGAGCGCAGCAACTACTGCAAGATAGAAAAGCGACAGCATCGCGAACGAAAAGGCGGCATGTCGTTCAACGAACTCCTCAAGAGGGTTATGGCCTTTGAAGCACGAAGAGGAGAGACGGGGGAGGGCCCTGGTAGAGGGTACAACGGCTACGAGTAAATCCACAGCAACAGCTCCAACGGCGAGGGAGGGATCGGCGTTCGGCGTTCAATGGGTTGTTTGATGCGGGGGAGAGGGACTCCTTTGCTTCAGGGCTCCGATTTCCATGGGAGACCCGAGGGGTCGTTGCAGACTTTCCAGAATCTAAACGCTCTTCAGCCGGCGACTCTGAAGAAAAAAATGGACTGATGGCTGCAAGTACCTGAATCACTCAGGAGATCCACTTGAGAAGGCGGATGACTCCCATCGATGCAGGCTTGCGATGGGTGGAGACATTCGTCCGGGAGCTGATCTCGTTGCGATTCTTTGCGTAGTACTCGTAGGATTTCAGCAGCATCTCTTCGTTGGTGAGAGTGGGCCTCCAGCCGAGCCGCTGCTTGATGCGATCGGTGTCGAAGACGAAGCTCTCGGCGATCATCTTGTAGTGATATGGCCCCAGCGGTGAGATGCGGAGTTTATGGGCGGCCATCATGGCGGCGATCGTGGGAGTTTTTGGAAGCGAACGGACCTTTGACCTGCTTCCCGAAGCCCGGATGACGGCCTCGTAGACCTCGCGCATGGATCTCACGTTGTCGGAGCCGATGTGGAAGAGGTCCGACTTGCCATACTTTGCACCAAGGATGCAGGCCGTGGCGAGATCCTCAGCATAGATGAACTGGTAGCAGTTGGACCCGTCGCCCACCACCCAGAGCTTTTTGTGATCATCGATGAACTCGTAAAGGATCGCCAGCAAGCCAAGCCGTCCTGCATCCATGATGGTCGGACAACGGATAGTGACGATATCGAGGTCGCCTGTGAAGTCCTCCAGCAATCTTTCACCAGCGAGCTTCGACTTGCCGTAGAGCTCCACGGGAGCTGGGGTGTCGCGCTCTTCGTGAACAGGATGGCCGAGATTCGACGCCCACAAGCAATTCGTTGAGACAAAGACGAAAGGTCGGACACCGGCATTGCGGGCACTTTCGGCAAGCAGCCTCGTCGCGTCGACATTGGAGGTCCAGAGGAGATGCTCGTCCATCTTCATGCCATGAGCAAGCTGGGCGGCAACGTGAAAGACCGCATCGAAACGATGCTCGTCGAAGACGCGCTTCATAAGCACGGGCTCGCGAAGGTCTCCCTGGATGCTGGTAAGGCCCGGAAGCGCATCCTCATCCTTCTCGAGGTCGATGTTGACGACTGTATGTCCTTCCCGCAGAAGGCGACGCTTGAGAACTCCACCGAAGAAGCCGGAGGCTCCCGTAACGAGATAATGAGACATAGAGATGAACCCGCAGAGCAGGAGTATGAAGGCAGCCTGATCTATCTTCTATTTTAGGGTGATCGGAGCGTGTCGAAGCTCAGGTGGCCGCGTCTAACGCAAGAAGCTACGTATAAACTGGCGAAATTGAACTTTCCAGAGGGCCCTCGAAGGATGTCCATGCAACAAGCAGTAATTATTGGCGCAGGACCGGCTGGTCTAACGGCTGCGCTGGAGCTCCTTCGCCGCACTGGGATCAAGCCGATCGTTCTGGAAGGTAGTCAGGAGATCGGCGGTATTTCACGAACCATTCGCTACAAGGGCTATCGAATGGATATCGGTGGGCATCGATTCTTTTCGAAGAGCGACCGGGTGATGCAGTGGTGGATTGACCTGATGCCACCAGATGCAGAAACGGATACGGTCATCAGCTATCAGGGCAAGGAGCGCATTGTATCCATTCCACTTGACCAGGCGGAAGAGCCTCCCCTGCGCGGCATGGGGCCGCTCGAGATCGATACGGAGACGGAAGAGACCGACGCCACCGGCCACGAGAACCTGGAACAGCATGGCCATACTGAAACCTTTGTCCTACACGAGCCTGCCGACAGAGACCTGGTGATGTTGATACGGCCGCGCAAGAGCCGCATCTACTACCTGCGCAGGTTCTTCGATTATCCGATTACTCTGACGGCAACAACCCTGGGCAATCTTGGACCGGTACGGACACTCAGAGTCGGGTTGAGTTACCTGAAATCGCGCGTGACGCAGATCAGTCCGGAGAAGAGCCTTGAAGACTTTCTGATCAACCGATTTGGCCGTGAGCTGTACCTGACCTTCTTCAAGAGCTATACCGAGAAAGTCTGGGGAACTCCCTGCGACAAGATCTCTGCTGAGTGGGGTGCGCAGAGGATCAAAGGGCTGAGTCTTACGACGGCGGTGAAGCACTTTGTAAAAAAGACCTTCGCTCGACAATCTAAAGACCTGCAGCAGAAGAATACGGATACCAGCCTGATTGAGCGGTTCATGTACCCGAAGTTCGGTCCAGGGCAGTTGTGGGAGCACGTGGCCGATCTCGTGCGCGGGGGTGGCGGTGAGATTCACATGGGCTGGCGTGTCGAACGCATTCACTGCCAGGGAGAGAAGGTTGTCTCGGTCGAAGCCGTGGATGAGACTGGCGAGCGACGCACCTTCTCCGGCGATTATTTCTTCTCGACGATGCCGATGCGGGATCTCGTTCGCGCCATGGATGCTCCTGTGCCGGCGAATGTTCGAGATGTAAGTGAAGGCCTGGAATATCGCGACTTCATCACCGTTGGTCTGCTGGCAGACCGTTTGAAGGTTCGGGAGCCAGATGGCGGTCTTCTGAAGGACACCTGGATCTACGTGCAGGAGCCAGACGTTTTGCTGGGTCGTTTGCAGATCTTCAACAACTGGAGTCCCTATCTTGTTGCCGACCCTTCCAAGGTCTGGATCGGTCTCGAATACTTCTGCTATGACACGGATCCTTTGTGGAAGATGCAGGATGACGAGCTGAAGCAGTTCGCGATTGGCGAGGTTGCAAAGATCGGCATCCTGCGCGCCGAAGATGTGAGCGATGGCCATGTCGTGCGCGTACCCAAGACTTACCCTGCGTACTTCGGAACCTATGACCGGTTTGACGAACTGCGATCCTTCACGGATTCGTTCGAGAACCTGTTCCTCGTCGGCAGGAACGGGATGCACAAGTACAACAATCAGGACCACAGCATGCTTACAGCGATGGCGGTCGTGGATGGCCTGGTAGCCGGGAAAGTGGACAAAAGTTCTTTGTGGGACATCAATACCGAGCAGGAATATCACGAAGAGAAGAAGTAAGCGGTGTGCCCTGGAGTGGCGATGAGATTACGACACGTTGCCCTGTTGATAGCTGGACTGTTGTGGGGTCCGCTCCTGATGGCACAGCCGCCCAGAGCTTCTGCAGCGAATCTGTTGGGTGGCGTGGAAGGTGCTCAGCTTGCGAAGATGTGGGAACTGAAGGGGACCCTCTACCACGTGCAGGGTATGGATCTGGATGACCAGCATATCTGGATTACCTCGGTCGATATAGCGAGCCGAAAGGGATATCTTCATCAGTTCAGCCGCGCCACGGCGAAGTTTGAACGCCAGGTGGAGCTGACGGATGGCGTTCGTTTCCACCCGGGAGGTCTCTCGATCGATGGCGACTCCATCTGGGTTCCCGTAGCTGAATATA
The DNA here is from genome assembly GCF_036877565.1 of Edaphobacter sp. HDX4. Classification (NCBI taxonomy): domain Bacteria; kingdom Pseudomonadati; phylum Acidobacteriota; class Terriglobia; order Terriglobales; family Acidobacteriaceae; genus Edaphobacter; species Edaphobacter sp. HDX4. The sequence goes on along the minus strand of NZ_JAEDXW010000010.1, from coordinate 96,717 downwards.
AGCCCCACAGCTCCGCCGAACTTGTGGAGCTGGATAAGCGGACTCTCACGGTGAAGCGAAAGATTGTTGTCGGTGACCACATTGGTTGCGTCGCGGTGACTCCCGATGCGCTGATCGCCGGAAATTGGGGAAGCCGCCAGTTCTATGTCTTCAATCATGATGGAAAGCAGCTTCGCGTTGTGGACAATGCCTCGCCGAACCAGTATCAGGACATCAAATACGTGGACGGCAACCTGGTGGCGTCCGGAAATCTAAGTCATACGAGCGGAGCTGTGGACTGGTATCGGTGGCCATCCATGAAGCTGCTGCGCACCGTGCACGCGGGAGAGACGGACCGCGGAAGACCTCTCACGGGAGAGGCTATGGCCCTCAAGGGAAACCATCTCTTTCTGATTCCCGAGGATGGCCCCAGCCGTGTCTTCGAGTTCCTCCTGAACAAGCCGTAGGTGATGATGGAACGGCCAGATCAGTCTGATGCTACGGGTATTACGGAGCAAAGATGAAGCGATTTATTGTATTGTCCGGGATAATTCTGATCGTGTTGGTGGCGATCTATCGGGAGAGGTTGTTTTTGCGCGACCCTCTGGCCAAGGTGTATCGGAACGGGGTCCGGCAAGAAGGTCTGCGCGTCTATATCAACTACTCTAACGATATTCTGGTGCAAGATTCAGGCGGTGCGCCTCTGTATATGGTGCAGCACTGGAATGAGTCGCCGGGGTTTCCTCAGGAGCTTAAATGCCTGCGCGGAATGGTCTGTTGGACGGATCATGACCACGCAACGCTGGTCCCTTTGGCGAAGGGGGATCCCGCCCCGTCCACGACGATGAGTGACCGCGAGGTGACGTTCCGTCAGGGAGACAGCAGCACAATCAGAGTCACTTTACGCTAGAGGTAGACGGGAGGGCGAAACAGATGAGCGATGGACGCGAAGAGCGGGAAGAGCAGGAGCAGCGTCGAAAGTGGGAAGAAGAGGAGAGATTCCGGCAGGGAAAGGATCGTCCTTACCGTGAGCGGGAGTGGGAGGACCGGGGGAGGGAGCCCTCCTGACACTCAGGCGGCGATCGTTCCCTGGTGGAAGAGCATCTGCCAATTATCACCACGCTTGACCCAGATGGAGGAGTGATGCGAGGTGGAGTTGGCGGTGGAGATGTGATACGTGGCCAGAGCCGCTTCCTCGCCCAGTGGCGTGACATAGAAGTGGCTCATACTGGCGTTGCGGGCGGAGCTATTGGAGAGTGCCTGCATCAGCTGGTTGGTATTGAAGATACGGCCAGAGGTGCAGAATTCCTTGAACTCGGGAGCAAGCAGGGCGTTCAGTTCAGAACGGTTGGCCTCGCGGTCAGGATGAAGCAGCCGTTCCTCAAGAGAATGCAGGTGTTGCTGTAACTGCGCAGATGTCATAGTGAATATTTTGACGTCTTGCTCCTTTCGAGAAGTTTCATAAGGGTAGCAAAAAAGAAGGACCGTACCGAACTGGGACGGCCCTTCTTTTTTGTTTCAGTCTGTTGAGGTTAGAAGTTGAACTTTCCTGCCAACTGGAAAATACGGGGATCGGCAGCACCTGTGGCATTGCCGAAGGTTCCGGAGCTCAGGGTAGTAGAGAAGGTGTTCAGGTTGGGGTGATTCAAGACGTTGAAGGCCTCCATGCGGAGCTGGAAGTTGAGCTGCTCATGCACGGGGAAGATGCGGCTGACGGCGACGTCCACGTTGTAGTAGCTGGGCTGGCGGAAGGCGTTGCGGGTAAGATTGCCGTACGTTCCGACGGCGTTCTGGGCGAAGGCCGCCTTATTAAGATAGGCCAGGTTGCCGGGCGACTTCTGGAAGATCTTCTGGCCGCTATACGGGTTGGCTCCGGAGACCAGGTTAGGCCGGTCAAGACCGATGCCGGTACGGGAGTTGTCGGTGCCGGAGGTCACGTTGAGTGGCAGACCGCTGAGGATGCGGATGAGGGGTGCGATCTGCCAGTTGTTGACCAGAGATCCCGAGATACCGTGGAGCGAGTTGAAGTGACTGGCAGCGACGAGCGTGGTGTTGAAGATGTGGCGCGCGTCGAAGCCGCAGGGTCCGCGATCGAGCCGCGGGTTGCTTGTGTGCTCGAAGGCCGGGCCGGCGATATCTCCCGGGTTATCGGCGACGGCACTGCACTTCGACCAGGTGTAGTTCGTCAACAAGCTGAAGCTTTCGGACATGCGGTGCTGCACCGCGGCGATAACGCCGTTGTAGCTGGTGGTGCCTCCATCGGTGATCAGGGTCATCGTGGGTGAGTAACCGACACCCTGGATGTGATTGGCCAGCGTCAGCGGGGTGCGGGCATTAGGGTTACCGGTGGTGGAGCAGGGGTCTCCGATCTTGGAAGGGTAGAGAGCCGTACCGACGACGATCTGGGGCATGCCCTGGCACGAACCAGGTCCGCTCCAGCTGCCCGGAACAAAGACGGCGGGGTTGATGCCGTTCCCGACCCACTGATGAGCCTGCTGATTGCCGAGGTAGTTGACCGAGAACATCCATCCCCGGCCGAGGTCCTGCTGGAGGCTGGCGTTCCATTGGTAGATGACCGGCGTCTTCATTGTCTTCTGCAGCAGCACCCACAGAGTGTTGGTGGGAAAGACGGCGCTCGCGTCGGGAGGATAGACGCCGGGGAAGGGGTTGCCGCCAGGGTATCCGCCCCACGGGTTGTCGAAGGCGGTCTGGCCGTTGAGGTCGATCTCATTGACGAAGGGAGGGTTGGAGGCGACACGCTGCGATGTGTAGAGCGACGGCGTGTCGTACATCAGTGCCCCGCCCACACGGAAGACGGTCTTGCCGGTGCCGTACGGATCCAAGGTAACGCCCACGCGCGGGGAGACGTTTCCAAGCTGATTGTTAGTGAAGGATTTTCTCACCCCGGCGTCTCCATAATAGAAGCTGCCGGCGGGGGCGTTGGGAAAGCGGGCGGAGTGCTGGTTGGCGTTGAAGGCAGCCTGATCGAAGATGGAACCGCGGCCAAACTTGTCGGTCTGGTAGAGGTTGGGCTCCCAGCGCAGCCCGTAGTTGATGGTGAGGTTGGGAATGGGATGCCATGTGTCTTGGGCGTAGATGCCGAAGACGGTTTGGCGGTAGGTGGTGTCCTGGGCACGGCTCTGGCTGAAGGCGAAGGAGGTTCCGTAGGTGGTCATCTGGCCGGTGAGGAAGTCGGCGAGAATCTCGCCCGAAGCGGCGCCGCCGAAGGAGTAACTTCCGTTGAATAAATAACCGGCGCGGGTGTTGTCGCCGGTGCGGATGATCTCGCCGCCGAGCGCGAGCTGGTGCTTGCCGACGAGCCAGTCGATGTCGTCAGCGAAGTCCTCGGTGTTGACGTTGAAGAAGCCAGGGGAACAGGTTCCGCAGCCTGTGTTGAAGCCGCCGTTCATCTGGATGCGGAGGTCGACGGGAGTGTAAGTGTAGATGTTGACGCCGATGGTGTTGGCGTTGATGCCTCCTGCCGTCGGACCGCGGTTGTTACGGCGGCGGGAGTAGGTTCCGTGGAAGGTGTTGACCAGCTTAGGCGTGATCAGAAAGGTATCGCCGAGGGTGAAGCTCTGGACGCGCTGGTCGTTGCCAGGGACCGTAGTGAGCAGGATGTTGGTAGGCGAGTAGTAGGAGGGCAGATTGTAGTTGGTGAGGAAGTAGCGGCCGAAGAGAGAGTGCCGCGGGCTCCAAGTAAAGTCGATGCGGCCGATGTACTGGTCCTCGGTGTTATTGCCGGGAAGCGCGATGTTGACGCGACCTACGGCGTCTGCCTGAGACAGAGGAAGGTACTGCAGGAGATTCTTTGCCGCGGTGCTGAACTCGGAGGTGGGGATCTTCCGGCTGGGTGTGGCCACGCCGGTGATCGGATCCTTGAATGCGGCGCCGGTGGAAGCGCAGTTTCCGCTGGTGGGCATCTGGCTGAAGTCGCCATTGAGCATAGCCGGGGTGGGCAGGCAGTAGCTGGTGGAGTTGCCTGTCTTGTGCTCCCGTGTGCCCTGATAGCCTCCGAAGAAGAAGAGCTTGTCAGAGATGATCTTCCCTCCCAAGGTTCCGCCGAACTGGTTCCGCTTGACCGTGTCTTTCGCGGTCGAGAAGAAGTTCGTGGAGTTGATGATGTTATTGCGGAGGAAGTCGAACACCGTTCCATGCCACTGGTTGGAGCCGGAGTTGGTGACGACGTTGACGAGCGATCCGGGATGGACGCCGTTGCGGGCGGGCAGGGAGTTGGACTCGACCGAGAACTCGTGCAGGGCGTCGGGGAAGGGATAGGGAAGGTTGGTGTTGGTGAAGTTGTCGGTGTGATAGCCGCCGTCGAGGATGTAGTTGTTGTAGTTGCCCTGGCTTCCGGCGACGGCGATGACGGTGGAAGTGAGGTAGTTCTTGCTGGTCTGGATGTCGGCCACTGGCGCAGTAACGGCACCTCCAGAGACGAGAACAAGCTGGGTGGCCTGGCGACCATTCAAGGGCATCTCGGTGATGCGGGTCTGGTCAATGACCTGCTTGAAGGTGGAACTTTGGGTCTCGAGGGCGGCGCCGGAGGACTGCACTTCGATATGCTCGCTGGCTGAGCCGACCTGAAGGTGTGGGTTGATCTGGATGCTGTTGCCGACCTCGAGTGTGCCGGTCTGGGTGAAGCCCTGAAAGCCCGGCGCGGTCACGGTGAGCGTATAGGCTCCGACGGGAAAGTTCGGGATAGCATAGACGCCCGCACCGTCGCTGGACGTGGTACGAGTTACACTCGTGGCCGTCTGTTTCAGTTCAACGGTCGCGCTGGGAATGGCGGCGCCGGTGGAATCGGAAACGGTTCCCTGAACACTAGCAGTACCCGCAGCCTGCCCCAAGGCATGGGGAAGCAGCACAAACGGGAGCAAGGCAAGGAACAGGAGATTGGATAGTCCACTTAAATGTTTTCTTTGCATGGTAATGGCCTCGAAAATAGCTTCAGTTCGACTCTTGGGCCCGATTCACGCCATGGAAAAACCATGTGAACCGCGCGACAGGACTATATGGATACGTTTTCTCAACTGTCAACCCAAAATAGTTCACTCTTTGAACTTTCTGGGTTGCCGCGCAAGGCACTTGGTCAGACCAAAATAGGAAGATGCGAGGAAGAGCTATTTTCTGGCGAGTGCTACGCGAGGGATGGACTGAAGATCGCTGACGAACTCGACGTCTTTCCATCTGGAAAGAAGATCCGCCACCGCCTCCTGCTGTCCATGGCCGATCTCGAGAGCAAGCAGCCCCCCGGATTTGAGCGCCTGCTGAGCTTGTGGAATGAAGCGCTTGAAGATGTCGAGGCCATCCAGTCCGGCAAAGAGCGCCGTCGCGGGCTCATGTTCGCGAACCTGAGGATGCATCTCTGCCGCGTCCCTCAGGGGAACGTAGGGCGGGTTACTGACAACTGCGTCGAAGTGGTTCTGCCTTCGTTCCGGCGGCAGGCCAGCCAGCAGATTGGAGACAAGGAACTGGACTCGAGACGCCACATCGAGCGAGGTAGCGTTTGCACGCGCTATCTCAAGAGCTGCAGGAGAGAGGTCGAGTGCCGTGAATTCTGCAAGGGGGAGATGCCGGGCCAGCGCAATAGCAATCGCACCGGAGCCGGTCCCGATATCGGCGACCGAAAGCGAGCGGTCCTGCGGCAGGCGTTCCAGAACCGCTTCTACCAGGTGCTCCGTCTCGGGCCGCGGGATTAGTACCGCGGGCGTGACACGGAGAGGGAGACCATAGAACTCCTGCTCGCCAAGAATGTACTGGACCGGCTCGTGGCACAGTCTACGGTCAACAAACATGTCGTAGGTACGACTCTGTTCCGAGGTAAGAGGCTGGGAAGGATTCGAGAATACCGCGGCTCGCGAGATGCCGAGAGCGCGAAGCAACAGTATCTCGGCATCCCGTCTTGCGGTCCCTGAGAGCAGAGGGTCTACAGCCAGCCGTTGGGTTGCGGCCTGGAGCGCCTGTTGGAGAGTCATCGATACACCGCCCGCGCTACAGGCTCCTGATCATGATGACGTTCCCATCCGGATCCGAGATCGTCAGAGTGTCCTTCGACTTAAGCGCATCGATGTGAGCCTTGCGCAGCAGGCGAGCGGATCGCGAGAGATTCGAACTGCGAAGGACGAAGCGTGCCTTCGCGCCAAGCGAGGCGGCAGTTGTGATCTCGATCTCCTGACCGGAGCTGCCTGGCATGTGCAGGAACATAGGATCTCCTGCGATCGATCGGAACGAGAGCTGATTCAAGTAGAAGTCGCGAGCGGCAGATGGATCGCGTACCGCTATGGAAACCGAAGCGATGGATTCTGCGACGCGATCCTCTCCGATATGCTTGCCCTGGTCGTTTGAGTGAAGCGACCCCGGCTCGTATTGGGTGTACTCGAGGTTCTGGGCTACACCGTTGGCATCGATGGGGCCAGCCAAGGTGAAGAGAAGATTCCCGGCACCGGCCTTGCGGACCGCCTTCGGGGTGAGTCCGTGATCGACATAATCGTCATGAATCGCCTGGAGATCATCGCCTTCGAAGCAAACATGAAGAAAGCCAATCTTCGCTTCGCTGGGGACGTCAGGATTTGCAGGATACAGCTCCAGGAATTGATGATCGTTGATCTTGATGAAGCTCTCCCGGACTTTCCCGTCCTTTCCGCTCAGGGCAAACGCCTGCTCGAAGCCGAGACTCTCATAAAAGTTGCGGGAGGCATCCAACGACCGCACCCGGATCGCTATATGTGCAATGCCGGCCAGCGGTGGGGTCTTCTGCTGCGCCCGCATGAGCGGGCTTAGAAGAGCGATCAAGGCGAAGGATGTGATGCGGCACAGGAACGTGCGTTTGTTGCTCTGAAACATGGGCGTGAGGTCCTTGGAAAATCCCTTAGATCGATTCTCTCAGATCAGGTTCTGCGCTGTGAAAGCAATTTACTTCGAAAGCTTCAGCAGCACTGCTCCGTGACGCGGCAGCGTAAAGACATCGGTGTCCTTGAGCATGCCGAGATCTTTGCCTGCCCACAGATCGCGCGCATGCGCTGTTCCGGCGGGAAAGCCAGCCTCTTTGAGGTGAAGACGCAGACCACGCATTACATTCTGATCGTGCGAGAGGTTGAAGATCGCCAGGGCGACCGAGCCGTCTGACAGAGGACGCGACCAGATCTCAGTCTCATCGCCAGAGAAGATGCGGTCGCCCTGCTTTCCAAGTTTGTCCTGATCGACAGCGACGACCTCTTTGTTCGTAAGAACAGAACGCACATCATCGTTCATCTGAGTAAGGTTGTTTCCCGCAATGAGAGGAGCGGCGAGCATGGACCACATGGTCATATGCGAGACGTCCTCTTCATGCGTCATCTTTCCGTTCCCTACTTCGAGCATATCGGGATCGTTCCAGTGTCCAGGGCCTGCATACTTCGACAAGCCCGCTTGCGACAGGCCGATGAGAATCATGCTGTCGTAGTTCGCCCGGATATCATCTGTCGTGCGCCACAGGTTGCCACCGACCTTCGGTGCCCACTGCCACGACTGATCGAAGCCATACTGACACAGGCTGTAGACGACAGGGCGACCAGCCTTGAGCAGCGCCTGGTGCATCTTCTCGTAGGCATCCCGCATCATTTTGTTTTGCGCGGGAATATCATTCGGGTGGTCCTGTCGCATGTTGTTACGAAAGCTGCAGAGATCGTACTTGAGATAGTCCATTCCCCATGCAGCATAGGTCTTTGCATCCTGCTCCTCATGCCCATAGGAGCCCTCGTAGTGAGCGCACGTCTGCGGGCCGGGCGAAGAGTAGATACCGATCTTCAAACCCTTCGAGTGAACGTAGTCCGCCAGAGCTTCCATGTCCGGGAACTTCTCGTTTGCGTGGATCACTCCACTCGCGTCGCGCTTACCCTGCCAGGTGTCATCGATGTTGACGTAGACGTAACCGGCATCGCGCATGCCGCTCGACACGATCAGATCGGCAGCCTTGCGAATGTCCGCGTCTGTGACCTTACCTGCGAACCAGTTCCAACTGTTCCAGCCCATGGGCGGAGTTGCAGCAAGCTTCTGTGCGGAGAGAGGAAGAGATGTAAGGACGAGGGCGACGAGGGGCAGGAGATAACGACGCATGCAGATGATAGACCTCCAGAGAATTTTCAGAGAACTCCATAAGACTGAGTGTTCGAGCGCTTGTCAACTTCCTGAGGGTGCGATTCTTACCACGTACGCCCTTCGTCACTGCGGCTGGGCCGGCATTTCATCTGGATCGGTGATAATCCGGGACTTCACCGTGAGCTTGTGATAGTTGCTGTACGTTGCCGTAAACGACCATACTGCGGAGGCCTGAGTATCCACGGCCTTCGAGATAATTGTCTTTGGCATCCAGAACTGCCGCGAATCAAAGTTGACCGGAGCGTAATCCACGGACCACGTCCACAGGACGCGAAATCCTTTGTCGTCGAGGTGATTCGGGATCGCCATCTCAACCCGGAGAGGATGATAGCTGCCCTGCTCAATCCAGGCCCGTCCCGATTGGGGTTCCGGACCGGGGCAGGACGGATCATCAAGAACATCATGCTTCAACACAAAAGCGATGGGAATCACGGTCTCATTTCTGAGCTGTGTAGACGGCTCCAGCATGTAATCGAAGCACCGCGACATCTCGAGAGAGACCGTGCTGACTCCCGAGATGAAGACTCCGCTCAGGATCGCCGGGCCCTGGATATTTTTCGTCCTGGGAGTCTTGTGATTCACGAGCTTGATCTCGCGGCTCTCGTTTAGCGTGGGGGCTTCGCCGATAACCTCCGAGCGCGTCAGTCGGAAGGTGGAATCGGTGATAGTCCTCATACCGGGGGCTCCGTCCTGCTTCAGGTCAGAGACGACATGCTCATCGGCGAAAAAGTTTGGGACATTGCCCAGATAATCCCAGAGATTATCCTGGAGGTGCAGCAGAATGTCCTGTAGCTCGCCTTGCGTTGAAGTACCGCTCGATTGCTGCGGCTGTTGCGAGCGCGCCGGCGTTTCCTGGAGCACGATGAGCAGGAAGATGACTGCAAGACGGTTTGCAAACGCGACAGAGCGCACGTGATGCCCCCGAAACGTGGTGGCATGGATTCTCTCCGAGGAAGAAGCATCCTGCAAGGGCTGTCTTGCTTCGAGTGTGGAATGCTACGATCTGGTCGGAAGAAAACAGGTCAGGAGCGGAGCGCATGACGGAGTGGAATGCTTCTGGTTACGACCGTATATCTGCGCTGCAACAGGCAATGGCAGCCGAGGTCCTGTCCTTGCTGGATCTTCAGGACGCGAACCATATCCTGGACCTCGGCTGTGGAAACGGAAAGATAACTGCCGAGATCGCCGCCCGCATCCCCGACGGCTCAGTTGTAGGGGTGGATGCCTCGGCGGACATGATCACCTTCGCTCGCGATCACTACGCGTCAGGCTCTTCCAGACTGAGGTTCGAAGTCTGCGACATCCGGCGGATCGATTTCAGGGAAGAGTTCGACCTGGTGGTCTCATTTAACGCGCTCCATTGGATACCGGAACAGGATCGGGCTCTGCGCGCTATCCATGGGGCACTCCAGCCGTCGGGAAGAGCGCAACTGCGCCTGGTCCCTAAGGGCGAGCGTCAGAGCCTTGAGGATGTTCTCGAGGAGACCCGCAAGTCTGAGAGATGGAAGAGGTACTACGACGGGTATGTGGATCCCTATCTGCACCTGACCGCAGAAGAATACGCATCCCTGGCAGAGCGCTGCGGCCTGGGAGTCGCGAGCGTCAACGTGACGGACAAGTCCTGGGACTTCGGTTCTCGAGAGGGCTTCGCTGCTTTTGGCTCCGTTACCTTCGTCGAGTGGACACGGGGGCTCCCGGATGAGGCGAAGCCCGAGTTCATTCTGGATGTATTAAGCCGTTACAGTCATATCGCAGGAGATGATCGGACGTTCCGGTTCTACCAGATGGACCTCCGGCTCACAAAGAACTGATCTGCTCAGGCGGCGGTGGTCTCTGCCTTCATCTTTTCGGCGATATCGTGCGCAACCAGAGCGTCGATCGTCGGCTGCAGCATGCCTTCCATCACCATGTTCAGCTGGTGGGTCGTCAGACCGATGCGATGGTCGGTCAGACGATTTTGCGGGAAATTATAGGTGCGAATCTTCTCCGACCGGTCACCGGAACCCACCTGGGATTTGCGTGCGGCGGCCTGAGCCTGGTGTTGCCGCTCCATCTCAACCTCGTAAAGGCGTGACCGGAGGACGCGCATTGCCTTCTCGCGATTCTTGATCTGCGATTTTTCATCCTGGCAGCTGACGACGGTATTGGTAGGGATGTGGGTGATACGCACAGCCGAGTAAGTCGTGTTGACTGACTGTCCGCCGGGACCAGATGAGCAGAAGGTATCGACGCGAAGGTCCTTCTGCTCCACCTTGACGTCGACCTCCTCGGCCTCAGGCAGAACGGCCACAGTGATGGCCGAAGTGTGGACTCGGCCCTGAGTTTCGGTGGCCGGAACTCGCTGCACCCGGTGAACGCCCGACTCGTACTTCATCTGCGAGTAGACCTTGTCTCCCTCGAAGATGGCGGTCACTTCCTTTAGTCCGCCCACATCGGACGGGGACTCGCTGAGCACCTCGACCTTCCAGCGGTGCTGTTCCGCGAAGCGGAGATACATACGGAAGACCTCCGCAGCGAAGAGCGAGGCCTCGTCGCCGCCGGTGCCGGCCCGAACCTCGATGACGATGTTCTTCTCGTCGTTGGGGTCTTTGGGAAGGAGCATGATCTTGAGCTCCTCCTCCATCTCGGCCATTCGCGGCTCGAGCGTCAGCAGCTCTTCCTCGGCCATAGCCCGGATATCTTCATCCTGCTCATTGAGCATCGCTTTGGCGTCCGCGACACCCTGCTTCACGCTGCGATACTCCCGGAACTTCTCGATTACAGGCTCGAGCTCACGATGCGCCTTGGCTGTCGCGGAAAACTTCTTCTGGTCAGAGATGAGGGATGGGTCGGCAAGCTGCTGGCCAAGCTCTTCGTAACGCGCTTCCATCTGGTCTAAGCGGTCAAACATGGGGACTCCTAAGCTTATGAAAATGAGGGGGATGGCGGGAGGAGCGAGTCTGCGCAGCTAGGCAAAGTCGTGACGGGAGTGGGTCACGCCGGGAAAGCTCACCGGGATGGCAGCTGCGATTCGCACGCTATCTATATAGATGTTACTCCTGATAAGCGGATGCGGGGAAACAGGTAGCAGAACGGGAGATCCAGCCACCCGCATGGGCCGGTCCACCGCCGATCGGTCCATGCGGATTTCATCGTTGAGGACTGTAACGGGCGATGAAGAAACTGCTGTAAACCTAACACTCAGCCTGCCGGCATATACTGTGCTCACTGTGATGGGCAAATACCAGCGGTCGAGGCTCTCCGCCTGCATTCGATTTTTTACAGCGCTGACATTGCTCCTGCTGCTAACCACATTGATAGTGAGCAGCCATCACCTTCCCAGCCTCATCTGCTTCATACTTGTTCCGCTCTTTCTATTTGCAGCTCCCGTCACGAGAGAACGGGCTACTTTCCTGTCGCCGGCGACACTGCGGCTCGCGGGACCTGTAAGGACGGCGCTCTTCCAGCGGCCTCCGCCTTCATTGACCTGACGTAATCTCCTGCGGCTGCCGGCGAGAGACCTTAGCGCTGGCATATGCGCCGCTCTCTGTACGAGCGCGGGCAGAGATGCTTTTCACTCAATGAGGAGATCTGTGTGTCTCTGGACCAGCTATTTGCTCTGGGTCTTTATGGATTCGTGTGCTTTGTCGCTCTCACCTTCACCTGGAAACGTTATCGGTGGCGCAAAAGAGGTCGCGGCTTTCGCCCCAGCGGAGCCATGCTGGGCAATGCACTGCATCAGCTGCAGGCCATCGCTGAGCCGCAGATCCAGTACGTCATCGAGGAGAAGCTCGACGAGGAATCGGAGGAGGACGACGCATGCGGTGCAGACGACCCGGTGCGCCATCTGCACCGCCAGGCACAGAAGATTCGGCGAGGGCTGCCGATCGATCGCCTCACCACATTTATCAAGTGACCGGAGATGAACCGGGAATGGAAGAAGCGGTCGCCATCCCGATTTCTCCGAAATCACCAAATCGCTTCAGGATGTTGCTGCATCACGGCAAGAGATGGTCTCCTAGACCTGTGCAGCTGGCATCTGTGCACTTGGGGTTGAACGTGAGATTGCAAGCTCCTCGTCCGTCATATCGAGAGCGATATCGCCGAAGAGAGGCGTCGAGAGATAGCGCTCCCCCGTATCCGGCAGCATGCAGAGGATGGTTGCGCCCTTCGGGGCTTTTTCGGCCACACGGAGCGCCCCAGCGAAGGTTGCGCCGGAGCTGATACCGCAGAAGATGCCTTCCTTGCGAGCCAGCTCCCGGCTCCACTTCATGGCTTCGGCATTCTCGATGGTGAGAATCTCGTCGATCCTGTTGTCGGCCAGTCCGTCGCCCGCGAGCTTGGGGATGAAATCCGGACTCCACCCCTGCTGAGGGTGCGGCTTCCAGGCCGGGTGACCCGCCGTGGGATCGCCCTCAGCATCGCGAGGCTGCGGGATCCCGCTGGTAGCCATGGGGGCGTCAGCCGGTTCGCATACGATGATCTTCGTGTTGGGAGATTCCTTTGCGAGCACGCGGGCTACACCCTTGAGCGTGCCACCCGTGCCGAAGCCCGTAACCCAATAATCGAGTGAGCCGTTTGGAAAGTCATCCAGAATCTCTACTGCGGTCGTCCGTGAATGAAAGTCGGCGTTGGCCTCGTTCGTAAACTGATGGGTATAGAACCAGCCGTGCTTCTCTGCCAGTTCTTTTGCCTTTGCGGCCATTCCGGTGCCTCGGCTTGCAGCGGGGCTAAGAACGACCTTTGCTCCGAGGAAGCGCATCAGCTTGCGCCGTTCGATGGAGAAGGTATCGGCCATCACGACTACGAGCGGATAACCCTTCTGGGCGCAGACCATGGCAAGCCCGATTCCGGTGTTTCCACTTGTAGCTTCGACCACGGTCTGGCCCGGCTTCAGCTCGCCAGTGCGTTCGGCCTCCTCGATCACTCCGACGGCCAGCCGGTCTTTTACGGAGCCAAGCGGGTTGAAGGCTTCCACCTTCACGAAAAGATTGACATCCGGCGGCGCGAGCCGATTGATCCTTACGGCAGGGGTGTTTCCGACCGTCTCGAGGATGTTGGCGTATGTTTTTCCCACGAATAGCTCCTTGAATGGAGATGGGGCCCATATCCTGCTGATTCCCTACGGGATGATTCTAGATTGCGACGGCATTTCCTGCATCCATTACTGTAGATCTACTCAGGGACGATCACCGATGGCACCCTTTCGTGAGCTTGCGGAGTTGGCGGAATACCTGGCCGGTGAGTCTAGCTGGTTGAAGAAACGTGCTGCTATCGCAGAGGTGATCTCACGGTTGCACGCAACGGAACCCGGGAGTGAAAGCGCTGGGCGCTTTGCCCTGTACCTGGCCGGAACGCCGTTCGCCGAGGCCGACCCGCGAAAGCTGAACACCGGGGGATCACTCCTGACCAAGACCCTGCTGGAAGTGAGCGGGGCTACCCAGATCGAACTCACCGCCGCGTATCGCAGGCACGGCGATCTCGGTGCCGCAGCCTTTGACCTGCTGTCTGCCCGTAAGAGTTCGAACTCAACCAACGCACCAACTGACGAACAGGACGTGGAGTAAGCGAGAGAATTCGCATCGCGCTGTAGCTGACTTGTAACCTTTCGGAGATCAAATGAAGACACCCGCCGAAGCCACGGAGGAAGGCCGGGAGACCGATTCAGGACTAACGCTCGAAGAGGTCGCAGAAGCCTTCGCAGCGATAGCCGTTGCGCGAACTACAGCCCAGCGCGCGGCACTGGTAGAGGGATTACTGCGGCGGGCCACCCCGCTCGAAGCGAAATATCTGCTCAAACTGATGCTCGGAGATATGCGCATCGGCGTGAAGCAAAGCCTGGTGGAAGAGGCTATCGGGGTAGCAGCTAATGTCCCCGTCGCAGACGTTCGACACGCGGTCATGCTGGAGGCAGATCTCGTCTCGGCGGTGCAACGCGCCTTCGCCGGAACCCTGGAGGAAGCCAGGATGCGGCTGTTCCATCCCCTGGGTTTCATGTTGGCATCGCCTGTCGACAGTCCCGAAGAGGCGGTGGAGAGGTTCACGAGCAAACCCCCCGTCGTAAGAACCGGAAATCCAAGGCGAAATTCGAAGAAGGTAGACACGAAGGAGTTGCCCGAGAGTGTGGCCGAGAAGGTGGAGGCTCTTCCGCAGGCTGGAGTCAGCGCCCATATCGCCGCGTTCCTCGAAGACAAGTATGACGGCATGCGTGCCCAGGTGCATTGCGGCGATCCGACGCAGCCGGGCCGTGTCTCTATCTACTCGCGCAACCGGGAAGATGTGACTGAGAGTTATCCCGACCTTGCAGAAGCCTTTGCTGAAGTGAGCTCGACTGGCGTGGGACCGCTGATCTTTGACGGAGAGATCCTTGGCTGGGATTTCAGGGAAGGCCGAGCCCTGCCCTTCGCCGTACTTGGCCAGCGAATCGGCCGCAAGCGTGTCTCGAACGCGTGGAGAGAGCAGGTCCCGGTAATCTTTATGGCCTTCGATCTGATCTTCGCTGATGGCCAGCTTCTGCTTCACCTTCCGCTGCGCGAACGACGCAATCGACTGGAGGCGGTGCTGGAGCAGCTTGTCGCGACGGTGCGCTCACCCCTCAGCGTAGACGAGCGAAAGAAGGGAGCGCAGGAGGTAATGTTCGCCGAGCCTGAAAGCGAGGGACTGGAGAGACTGATGCTCGCACCGTCTCGCCTGGTGGAATCGGCCGAAGACATCGATCGCGCCTACGCAGATGCTCGGGCCCGCGCCAACGAAGGAGTGATGCTGAAGGCGGCGGACTCCATCTATCAGCCCGGGCGGCGGGGGCTGGCATGGCTGAAGCTCAAACGAGAGCTTGCCACCCTTGATGTGGTCGTCACGGGGGCGGAGTTTGGGCATGGCAAGCGTGCGGGAATCCTCAGCGACTACACCTTCGCGGTTCGCGGCTCTCAACATGGAACTACCGGCGAACTGCTGAACGTGGGCAAAGCATACTCCGGCTTGATCGACGCTGAGATTGCGAGCTTGAGCGAATGGATGATGGAGCACACCCTCGAAGACCATGGCTACTTCCGCACCGTCGAGCCATTGAGAGTCCTCGAGGTAGCCTTCAATAACGTGATGCGCAGCGACCGGCACTCCAGCGGATTCGCTCTGCGATTTCCCCGGATCGTCCGAATCCGCGATGATAAGCCGGTCAGTGAGATCGATACCGTCGATCGTGTCGAAGAGATCTATCAATCTCAGGTCGACAAACCTGTCGAGCTATTAAATGACGAGGCTTGAGCGTCTGAGTGGATGGCGGTCGCAGGACCGATATTCTTCATTCGCAAGCTCCGAAGATGGTTCGCGTCGGTAAATCCTGCAGGACTGCGGCGATAGCAATTGAAGCGTCTGCCAGCACGGGTGCATCCTAAAGGAATGGAATTTAGACAGCTTGGAAGATCAGGATTGAAGGTGCCGGAGCTATGCTTCGGAGCGGGAACGTTGGGAGCAAACAACGAGTTCTTTAAGGCATGGTCGGAGACGACACAGCAGGAGGCCGACCGCATCGTGGGCATCTGTATGGATGCGGGCCTCAACTTCTTCGATACAGCCGATGTGTACTCCAACGGCAGCAGCGAAACGGCTCTCGGACAGACACTCAAGGCGTATAAGCGGGAAGATGTTCTGATCTCGACCAAGACTACCTTCCGATTCGGAGAGGGGCCGAACAACGTAGGTTCCAGCCGTTATCACATGATCCAGCAGTTGGAAGGAAGTCTGAAGCGGCTGGGAACCGACTACGTCGATGTCTACCATATGCATGCTTTCGACGCCACGACTCCCGTCGAGGAGACGTTGAACACGCTCGATCAGTTTGTACGCCAAGGCAAGGTGCGTTACATCGCCTGCTCAAACTTCTCCGGATGGCATCTCATGAAATCCCTCAGCGTGAGTGAGCGTTACGGGTGGGCGCGCTATGTAGGCCACCAGGTGTACTACTCGCTTGTTGGGCGCGATTACGAATGGGAATTGATGCCACTGGCGCTGGATCAAGGGGTCGGTGCTCTGGTCTGGTCTCCCCTGGGCTGGGGCCGTCTGACTGGCAAGATTCGCCGTGGTCAGCCGCTTCCGAAGGATAGCCGCCTGCAAGCGAAGGTCGTTGTGGACAGTGGACCGCAACCCAATGACGAGTATCTTTACAATGTCGTCGATGCACTGGATGAAGTCTCGAAGGAGACAGGCAAAACGATTCCACAGATTGCCTTGAACTGGCTGCTGCAGCGGCCAACTATCTCCACGCTGATCATCGGAGCACGGAATGAAGAGCAGCTGAAACAGAATCTGGGAGCTGTGGGATGGAAGCTTTCTCCTGAGCACATGGCCAAACTTAATGCGGCCAGCGATGTTCAGCGTGCCTATCCCTACTGGCATCAGGTTCAGTTCACTGAGCGAAATCCACTGCCGGTTGTGTAGGACAGACGTGAATTGTTCGAAGGGGCTGCAGTGTACATCGAGAGACACTGTGGCCTCTTTTTGCAGACTGATTGTCTATACAGATTTTTCCACGCTATTACGACAAATGTCCTAGCTGTTAGACTTTCTCCGTTTCTGAATCAGGCTCAGGTTCCGCTGTAGGAACTCTTCAGGTGATGCCGCAGAACCACGGAGAAGATTTACTTGAACAGCTGTTGGATCGGCTGGGCGATCTGCCTTGGCCTGACTCTTTGGTTCGGGTGTGAACACGCTCGAGCGCAGGATAAGATTGCAGACCGCCCCGACACAGGTCGCGGCACTGTAGTCCTCGCCTCAGGGGAAGAAGCTCTCCTTGTGCCCTCTCCTACTTCCACAACCGCGACATCCCGAAACAGTCTCGAGCAAACTACGAGTCTGTGGCGACGGCTTAGTAGTTTTTACATCGCCGACTGGACCTCCTCACCCGTCGCCGACGCCCCGGTCGCCCGCAGGGGATTGGACGCTCCCCTTGAGTCGCCTCCATTTCCGTCGTCGGACTGGGCCTACGGCGGAGCGACCGCGATCGGGCTTCCCGACGGAAATGTGTATCCGACGATGGCTGCGCTCAAACAGGAAAACAGCCGAACGGCTCTCTATGGATGGATTGAAGCCTCCGCAAACGCCACCACATCTGGTGATACAAACTATCCATTGACGTATGGCTTTGTTCCCAATCGCCTGGTTATGAATCAGGCCGTCCTTACGTTCGAGCGCCAACCCGATACGCTGCAGCGCTCTCACTTCGATTGGGGATTTCACCTTTCGGCTTTCTTCGGCGCGGACTATCGATACACCATCGCGAAGGGTTACGGAAGCAGCCTCCTGCTGGAGGACAACCGCCAGTATGGCTTCGATCCTCTGTGGGAGTCTCTGGATCTCTACCTTCCTGTTAAGGAAGGTCTGGTCATCCGGATTGGCCGCTTCCCTGCTCTCCCCGGTATCGAAACGCAGCTTGCGCCGAGCAACTACACGATCAGCCACTCGCTTGTGTTCTCGGCGGCCCCTTCAACCGAGACAGGAGCCATTGCGACGCTCAAGCTGACTCCGCAATGGATGGTGCAGCTGGGTATCTCCGCAGGTCACGATGTTGCGCCCTGGACGGAGGACCGCAAGCCGTCAGCGATCGCCTGCGTGGATTATTCCACCTCGACCAATCACGACAATCTGTATCTTTGCGCGAGCGGAATCAACGACGGCAAGTACGCCTATAACAACGTGCAGCAATATGACGTCACCTGGAACCATCGCTTCAACGCCAGCTGGAACACCTCGACCGAGGCATGGGGAATGTACGAGAGGGACGTGCCCAACGTCGCTCACAATGTGGCTCGGCCCATGCTTCCGGAGACAGGAGCCAATGGTGCCTTCTGTGCTCCAGGGCAGCTGACCTGCTTCGCACCCGAGTATGCCGCGATGAACTATCTGAACCGCAAGGTGAATTCAAAGTTGTTTATCGGGATGCGATCCGGCCTTTTGAACGACAAGAAAGGACAGCGCACAGGAATTGCCGGCAAATACACGGAGAACACCCTCTATGCCACCAAAACCTTCGGAACGACCGTCATGCTTCGGCCAGAACTCCGCTTCGATCATTCGTGGGATCGACCGGGCTATAACGGGGGCAAGGCAAGAAACCAGCTCTTCTTTGGAGTAGACCTCGTCTATAAGTTCTAGCGAAAAGAACCAGATCGCATCCGTGTTGTATAAAAAATCGAGGCTCAGGCGCCATATCGCGAACGCCATGGATGCAAGCCTCGTTATGGGGTGATCGTTTTGCGTCAGCAACTTCTCGCTTTAGTTCTTCTTCTCGGATTTGTTTCCGTCGCCGCGGCGCAACCGGCGACCGGTCATTCTTTCGCTGTCAGCAATGGGCAATTCAATCTTGATGGAAAGCCCTTTCGTGTCATCTCAGGCGAGATGCACTATCCACGGATTCCGCGTGCTTACTGGCGCGATCGGCTTCGCATGGCGAAGGCGATGGGCCTGAACACAATCACGACCTACGTCTTCTGGAACGTTCACGAGCCGCAGCCGGGAGTCTACGACTTCACCGGCAACAATGATGTCGCTGAATTCGTTCGCGAAGCCCAGCAGGAGGGCCTTTATGTAATCCTCCGCCCGGGACCATATGCATGCGCAGAGTGGGAATGGGGAGGCTATCCTGCATGGCTGCTGAAGGATCCGTCAACAGTCGTACGTACTACTGACCCGAAGTTTATGAAGCCTGCTGCTCGATGGATTGAGCGTCTCGGAAATGAGCTGGCTCCGTTGCAGATCGGCAATGGGGGACCTATCATCCTCACGCAGGTCGAGAACGAGTATGGATCGTTCGGAGATGACCATCAATACATGCAGCAGATACACGAAATGCTGGTGCATGCGGGATTCACGAAGTCACAGCTCTATACAGCCGACGGGCCGGTTCAGGTTCCCGATGGTTCCTTGCCCGACCTGCCGGTTGGCATTAACTTCGGTGGCGAGAAAGATGGAGACGCGAAGGATGCGTTTGCGACCTTGAAGAAGTATCGCCCCAATGGACCTTTTTTCAACAGCGAGTACTGGGCAGGATGGTTCGATCACTGGGGAGGCAAGCACGCTCATACCAACACCGACGCGCAGCTCGCCAATCTGAAGTGGACGCTCGACCAGGGATATTCATTAAGTATCTATATGTTCCATGGGGGGACCAGCTTCGGCTGGATGAACGGGGCTAACACCGATGGCAAGGGAAGCTACGAGCCTGACGTAACCAGCTACGACTACGATTCTGCGCTGGACGAGAGCGGGCGTCCTACTCCGAAGTACTTCGCCATGCGCGACGTCATTGCGAAGGCGACCGGCATTACACCTCCGCCTGTTCCCAACGTCGCGCCTGCGATGACGGTGCCTGCGATTGACATGCCCGAAACGGCATCGCTGTGGGACAACCTGCCCCTCGCCATCTCGTCAGAACAGATTAAGAGCATGGAAGAGATCGGGCAAGCTTACGGCTACATCCTCTATCGCACACATCTCACCGGAGATGCTGCGGGCGAGTTGGTGCTCGATCAGTTGCACAGCTACGCACAGATCTACGTGAATAAGAAGCTGCAGGGAACAATCGACCGCCGCCTGAAACAGGACCGTGTCTCAGTGCATGCGAGTGCGGGTGCCCAGCTCGATATCCTCGTGGAGAACACTGGCCGCGTGAACTTCGGCAAGACGATCGGCGGAGAGAGCGCAGGTATCACCCATCAGGTTACTCTCGCCGGTAAGCCGCTTCTTGACTGGGAGATCTACCCGCTGACCATAACCCATGTTGACAAGCTTCCGTTTATGAAGAAGCCCTGCGAGGGACCGTGCTTCTATCGCGGCAACTTCGATCTTACGAACACGGCAGATACGTTCCTCGACACCTCCGCGTTCACGAAAGGGCAGCTGTGGCTGAACGACCACGCGCTGGGGAGAATCTGGAACATCGGCCCTCAAAAGGCGCTCTATGCTCCTGCACCGTGGCTCTCCAAAGGACAGAATCAGGTGATCGTCTTTGACGTGCAGGGCAAGATGGGAGCAACGCTCAAAGGTGTCGACCACCTGGAACTTGGTTCATCGAAATAACGGGTTCGCTAACACTCCGTGCGACTGGCCTAACTCACGGATCGAAATGGGTCGACATTGACTACCCCGACCGATCAGATCTCAGCAGGAGGAAGTAGACCAACTCAAGGAAAAGGCGTGTTGCAATCTCAGTTCGTGCGATATAGTCCTCCGACTGGAACAAATACCAGTCGGAGGATCTTCATGCGGAAGCCTTCCAAGACGGCCTTACCAACGGGACCTCTATTTCTGAGCATGACGCTGTTGTTCACCATTGCTGGCTGCCAGCCAGCCGCGCCCGATGCCAGCGCGATCGCTAAGGCGCGGGCCGAGGACGAGGCAACGATTCGTCAGCTCGATGCCGACTGGGTTAAAACCGCTGCGGCGAAGAACATTGACAGCTGGGACGCCTTCTACGCCAACAACGCAGTCTTGCTGCCGCCCAACCAGCCAATCGCCAACGATAGTGCTGCTATCCGCCGTAGCATCGCGGGTCTGCTAGCTCTCCCCGGTCTCTCCCTGACCTGGCACCCCACCCGGGTCGAAGTCGCGAAATCCAGCGACCTTGGCTATCTCTACGGCACCTACCAGATGTCGATGAACGACGATAAGGGCCAGCCGGTACACGATATCGGCAAGATTCTCGAGATCTGGAAGAGACAGCCGGACGGCAAGTGGAAGTGCATCGTCGACACCTGGAACTCCGATCTTCCCCTGCCTGCTGCGCGATGATCGTGCAAAGAAGAAGGCCCGGCAATGTGCCGGGCCTTGTAGGTTGATGTCGCAATCTAGTGACCCGCCCCGGGGTCCAGATGCTTCGGCGGCTTCGGGATAAAGAAGAGCAGCGGAAGCATGCAGGCGCAGAAGATCGCTAGGTACTGAATGATGTCGAGGTACGCAAGCATGCCTGCCTGCCGGTGCATCTGGTTATAGATGTATGCTTGCGCGGTATGTGAGGCCTGTCCGACCATGGGATTTCCACCCGCATGTCCGCCGAACATCCCTTTCAATCGCTTCACCTGTTCGACAAAGGCTTGATTTCCAGACGTAAGGTTACGCACCATGTTCGTCTCATGGGCCGCCGTCAGGCGCGTCAGCATGGTCGCAATGAAGGCCGTACCGCACGACCCTCCGATATTTCGTGCCAGGTTGGTCAGGCCGGAGACATCGTTATTCTCCGACTGCTTAACCCCGATATAAGCGATCGTATTGATCGGAATGAACAGGAACGCCAGTCCGGAAGCCTGGAAGACACGCAGGAAGACCAGCCGATGGTAGCTTATGCCCAGGTCCATCGTGTGCATCGTCACCAGCGAGAGCGTGAGCATCGCGAAACCGTAGCCGATCAGCTTGCGTGGGTCCACCTTGCTCGAAAGAATACCCACCACCGGCATCATCGCCATCATCATAAAGCCCGCTGGAGACAGCACCATGCCCGCGAGCTCGGCCGTATAACCCAGCAGCGTCTGCACAAACTGCGGAATTAAAATCGTTGTGCCATATAGAGAGAAACCGAGAACGAACATCAGCCCAAACGAGATTGCGAAGTTTCGTCGCTTGAATAGTGTCAGGTTGAGGATGGGCCGATTGCCTATTCGCAGCTGCCGTAGCTCCCACCAGATCATTACCACGAAAGCAACCACCATCGTGACGATGAAGAAGGTGATCAGCTTCGAGGCGAACCAGTCATCTTCCTGCCCCTTGTCGAGAATGAACTCAAGCGAGCCGAAGGTAAGACCCAGCAGCGCAAAACCCAGCAGGTCGAGACGAATCCCACCCTTCTGCGACTCCTTCACCTGTTCCGAAACCCACGGCGGATCTTCCACAATACGCGACGTCAGGAACAGGGACAGCAGGCAGATCGGAACGTTTAGGAAGAAGATCCAGCGCCAGTCGTAGTTATCGGTGATCCAGCCGCCAAGAGTAGGGCCGATAGCCGGGGCAACCACCACGGCAAGACCGTACATGGCGAATGCCTGACCACGCTTCTCCGGCGGGAAGGTGTCCGCCAGGATGGCCTGCTCCGACGGCGCCAATCCGCCACCGCCGATGCCCTGCAGAATGCGGAAGAACACAAGCAGTGGGAGTGAAGGGGCAAGGCCGCACAAAGCCGAACTGATGCCAAATAGGACGACGCAGATCATGTAGAACTTCTTGCGCCCTATGAAGGTCGTCATGTACGCGCCGGCCGGCAGAATCACAGCATTTGCAACCAGATAGGCCGTCAGGACCCATGTCGCTTCGTCCTGGGTCGATCCCAGGCCTCCCGCGATATGGGGCAATGCGACGTTTGCGATCGAGGAGTCGAGAACCTCCATGAAGGTCGCGAGCGTAACGGTCATCGCGACGATCCACGGATTCACGCTCGGCCGCCAGGCTTGAGCTGAGGTCCGGTTCTGCTTCTGCTTGCCTATCTGAGAGTTAGGTAGATCTAAGGTGCTCGACGCCATGGGTGACTGTTCGATTCCCGCTCAAAGCCATGAGATTCAGTTTTTCGCCTTTTTTGTGGCAGTTGCCTCATGCATGGTGCAGGCCTGACCAACTGCCTGCACCCCACCCATGCAGGTCTAGCGAGAATAGTTCCGCGCGTAAATGTCACGGGGCAAACCGGCGGCCCTCGCCTTGCGCCTGAGCGCGATTGCCTGATCCCGGGTCATGGCTCCCCCCACGGTAACCAGGTAGGGTGCGCGCCCCGTTGGAGAAAAGACCTCCGGATTGAACGAAGGATGTCTCTGCTTCAGCTCCGCAGCCTTCTGTTGCGCCTGGTCCTGATGGTTATAGGTGTAGGCGACCACATGCCATTGGGTTCGGCCGGAGAGAGGCGCTTCAGCTGCACTTGCCGCCCCTGCAGGAGCAGTCGCGGCAGGTGTAGCTGCCCTTGGTGCAGGTGCAGGCTGGGATGCGCTTGTTGTCGTGTGCGTCTTTTCTGCCGGACTTGGGGCTTCCGAGCTTCGCATCATCCGCCATCCCACAAAGATGAGCAACAAAGCCACGAGCCCCGCGACCACCACGAGCTGAATCTTTCGCGGATCCTTCTCGACAGGCTTCACGATCCGGTGCCTGACATCTGGAGCCTGCGCAGGCGGAACCACCCGACTGGCCGGAATCGCTGCCGCGGGGGCTCTCGGCTCTGAAGCCGTGGGCGCTGCTGGAATCCTTGCTTTTTCCGCACTCTCAAACAGCGGTCCTGCGGCCGTGGCCGCGGCCTTTACGGTCTCTGATGACCCAGTCGTCGGAGCGGCGATATCCGCCTTCTTGGGCTCCTCTTTCGTGGCAATCGGTCGCGGAGTCGCTGCGGGAGGCTGAGGCGAGGCGACAGGGCCGAGGGCTGCGGCCATCTCGCTGAGCCCCCATTTCCCGCTCAAGCCATTGCGAATGATGCCGTCAAAGGGCGCCGGCAGAAGGGTCGCCGACCCCTGAAGCGTGCGGCGTCCGGTCATCGCCTCCAGCAACACGGCGGCCACATTTTGCGCGTCCGCCGCCTTGCGGCGATTCGATTCGGCTTCATCATCCGGAGAATTGGCCTCTCGGACACAATCGCTCCGCAGCTTGATCGTCTCCCCCGCAGCCAGAATATTTGCCGGTTCAACGTGCTCATGCACCAGACCGTGGGCGTGAAGCGCGGTAAGCGCCCGGATCAGGCTGGAGGCCAGCTGTTTTGCCTCGTCCACCGTGAGAGTGCGGTTCTGCAGGAGCTCCGCCAGGCTCATCTCCGTCGGTTCCATGACGGCGTAGACCAACGGCGTACCATCCAGCTCGGTCTCGCCATACTTCCGCATAGCGACAAGATTTTCCTGGTTGATCTCCGAGACCATCCGCCAGCGGGCAAGAATCTCAGGTTCGTCATAGTGCGCTTCAATCAGCCGGACCATCGACGGTGTGCCAGTACCGTTCGTAGTCAGGAAGAAGGCACTTCTTCCCTCAGGGCGAACCAGTTTCTTCAACGGGTACGCTTCAGCAATCGTTCTTCCTTCGTAATCATTCCAGAGTTGCATATAACTGACCGGTCCTGAGAGGGATGTGTGCAGGAGGATGCCCAAAGGGCAAGTGAAACATCGGCCGCCGAAAGGCCCGGGACGTGCACACGGCTGGCGGCGGCTCGCAACGTCTCCAATTATCCTCCAATGCGCCCAGGCATCTCAACGGCGCAGAGCTTTGCATGTTCCTGAATTGGTTCGGCTCCTCTGAGCGTGCTAGACTGCGATTTTTCGGCCTTCGTGTCTGCTGCACATCCCGGGGCCCGAAAAACGGGAGGTGTCATGCATCCGGATCTTGAAAAAATGATTTCTCTCCAGAGCCTTGATCTCGAGGTGCGCCGGCTGACGGAAGAGATCGCTGAGTGGCCCAAGCGGGTCGCAAACCGGGCCGCAGACCTTGAGAAGGCCCAGAAGCACCTTGCTTCCATCACCGAGAGTCTTGGCAAAGAAGAGGCGCTCCGTCGACGGCAGGAACTCGATGTAAAAGATCACCAGCAGAAGGCAGCTCGTCTCCGCAAGCAGATGGATGTGGTGACTACTACCACCCAGGCCTCCGCGCTCGAGCACGAGATCAACTTTGCCGAGGCCGAAATCACCAGGCTGGAAGATGCGGAGCTCGAAAGCATGGAGCGCAGCGAGCAACTGGAAGCTCAGAAGGCCGAAGCGGAAGAGACGGTAGCAAATCTCGCTCGCGCACACGCCGCCGACAAAGCCCGGGCCGCTGAGGTTACCGAGAGCCACCGCGCTCTGCTTGTGGATGTAAATGCACGGCGCAACGAGCTGCGCTCCACCATCGAAGAGAGTGCTCTCTCAATGTATGACAGGATTGCGAAGTCGCGCGGGACAGCGCTGGCCGAAGGCGTGGACCATAAGTGCTCAGCCTGCCAGATGGTCGTTCGGCCACAGCGTTGGAACGATCTACGGGATCGAAGCAACGATGAGACCATGCTGACGTGCGAAACCTGCGGGCGGCTGCTCTATTGGGACCCGGCACGCGATGCTCCTCAGAAGAAGCCGAGCAAAAACGAGAGTATCGCCGCTTCCATCGTGAGAGCGCTGTGAAACGAATCGCAGTCGACATGGATGAGGTGATGGCAGATGCACTGGCAGAGCATCTGCTGCGCTATAACCGCGACCACAACGAAAACCTCACAGTTAAGGATCTTCACGGCAAGAAGCTGTGGGATGTCGTCTCCATCGATCGTCACAACGCTCTGGAGAGGTATCTTCGCTCCGAAGACTTCTTCGAAGGTCTCACCGTGATGCCGGAGGCGCAGCGCGTCATGCGTCGCCTGCAGCAAGGCTACGAGATCTTCATCGCGACGGCCGCCATGGAAGTACCGACCTCCTTCCACCAGAAGTACCGGTGGCTTGAGCGTCACTTCCCCTTCATCCCGCCATCGCGCATCGTCTATTGCGGCGACAAGAGCATCATCCGTGCTGACTATCTGATTGACGACAATCCGCGGCAGCTGCGACGCTTCCAGGGCGAGGGCATTCTCTTTACCTCGCCGCACAACATCTCGGTCAAGGGCTTTCGCCGCGTCAACGACTGGCTCGACGTCGAAAAGCTTTTTCTCGGCTGATTTCGGCGGATGCATCCATCCGCGCACGCGCGGATGTTCGGAAGCTCTCTCTCGCAACCGAGGCAAATGCATTGACGACCGCGCGGTCTTCGCCTCTTCGGAAGGAGAGCTCGATGTCGCTCACCACCTTCGCGCCCTGCAGACCGGGGCAGGAGACATCCGTCCCTGCAATCTGGCGAACACAGGCCGGTGCGATCGAAACCCCGAGTCCGGCGCCCACCAGCCGCAGAATGGTCAGCCACTGCGGCGCTTCCTGGACGATGCGCGGCCTGAATCCATTTTCTTCGCACACCGAGATCGGCTTCTCGTAAGCCAGCGCTCCGGCAGCCTGAGCGAAGAAGACGAACGGTTCATCGCGGAGATCAGCGGGGGAGATCACGCTCCGTTCGGCAAGCCTGTGGGTGACCGGCAACACGGCCACAAACGGCTCAGAGAATAACGCTTCCACGTGCAGCCCCTCTATCGGGCCGCCGTCCCGCAGAAATCCCGCATCGAGTGTGCCGCGGCTGAGAGACTGGGCTATCCCCGCCGTGTACGACTCGGAAAGACGCAACTGTACCTTCGGGTAGAGGCCGCGATAACTTCCCAGCATCGCGGGCAGCGGAGTCAACATCCCCGACCCGATAAACCCGACCCTCAGTAAACCTTCATCTCCGCGCCCGACGCTCCGAGCCTCTTCCATGTCCTCGCGCACGTTTCCCAGGGTTCGCCGTGCCCGTTCCAGCAGAACCTCTCCGGCCGCGGTCAGCCTGACCGCGCGTGAAGTCCGTAGAAACAGCGGATATCCGAGGATCTCCTCAAGTCTGCGAATCTGTTGGGACAGGGGTGGCTGAGCGAGATGGAGCCGCGCAGCAGCCCGTCCGAAGTGCAGCTCTTCCGCGACAGCAACGAAGTAGCGCAGATGACGAAGCTCAAGGTCACGGTCATCCATATCTAGAACATCCTAATCCAAACGAACAATATATTGGACGTATGGTTTGGCTCGCTCTAGCCTCTTCTCTAAGGAGCTGGTTATGTCATCGACTCTTTGCCTTGCCGATATACCGTCCAATGAGGACTCCGGGATCACAGCTTCCATTCAACTGCGTGCCTTCCAGCCCGGAGACGCCGAGGCATTCCGCCTCCTCAACGAGGCCTGGATCCGGAAGTTCTTCGGGCTTGAGGATCACGACAACGAGATGCTCGGAGACCCGGAGGGCTACGTTCTGGCCAAAGGCGGCCACATCTTTTTTGCTGTCGCTGACGAAAAGCCGATCGGATGCTGCGCGCTGATTGCCATGTCGCCGGACGTCTATGAAGTCGCCAAAATGGCTATCTCCGAAACCTGGCAGGGCCGCGGCATCGGCCGGCGCCTTTTGGCCTATACCATTCAGCAGGCTCGCTCACTCGGGGCAGCTTCGCTGTATCTGGAGACGAACAAGAAGCTATCCAACGCGATTCACCTTTATGAGTCGCTAGGCTTCCAGCACCTTCCACCCAAGCAATCTCCCTATGTTCGTGCCGACGTGTTTATGGAGATGCGGTTCTAGTTGGAGGCTCGGCGTGGCGGCAAAGATCGATGGTTAGCGAACAGCCGACTGCCCAACCAAAGTCACGGTTGTAAGATCGTTCGCGATCACGTCGGGGTCTTTATCTTTAGGGGGTGCGAACCGATCTTTCAGTCGCAGGAAGGGTGACTCGAAGAACTTATAGCTCACCACCGCAACGGCGATAGAGAGGGCAAACCAGAGAACCAGGTACGCCATGGCGCCCAGCAGGCGCGAGTGCAGCAGCGCTTGCAGCCGGTAAAGCAGACGAGACAGCACAGGCGTAAAGAGCAGGTGATAGACGTAGATTCCGTAGCTGTATTTTCCGAAGAATCGCATGATCTTCGTGCTGAAGAACGCCTGGGCTGAACTGCCGGGTGCCAGGCACCGCAGCAGAAGACCGCCGAAGAGGATAGCCGAGACGGTATAACCGACGGAAGACATCAAGTAAGTGTGAAAGTCCAGGCGGTGTGAGATGGCAACGATCGCAACCGCGATGGCGGCGCAGAAGTAGACGGGCCAGCGCATCCGCCGAAGTATCTCGTCGAGACTCCAGATTCGGATAGAGGCGGCAAAGACGGCTCCCATCAGCAGCCCGTCGGCATGGGTCGGAAGTCCGTTGTAGATCCACTCCATGATCTTCTCGGAGGGGAAGACCAGCAACAGGATGCAGCGCGCCAGCAGGCCGACGGCGATCGTCGAGAGACTGGAGCGAATGATCTTTCTCGGATCCCGCAGAAGGAAGATCGTGAGTGGCCACAGCATGTAAAACTGCTCTTCAACGGCCAGCGACCAGAAATGTTCGAGGTTCAATGCCGGAGGCACATGGCTCAAACTCGGATTGAGGTCAACCGCAATATTCTGGCAGTAGAAAAGGTAGGACAGGTGACCGAGCTGCCACTGCAGATGCAGCACCGGCGTCAGAATCCAGCAAAGCAGCAGAACCCCATAAAAGAGAGGAAAGATCCTCAGCGAGCGTCGAATGTAAAAATCTTTGAAATACCGGGGCTTATTGAGTGAATCAATCAGAATGCCCGTAATCAGAAACCCGGAGAGCACAAAAAACAGGTCGACGCCCAACCATCCGCCGCTTCCCAGCCAAGCCAGGATCTGCGCAGGCAGCGAGTTGAGGTGGGTAGTAAGGAAGGAGTGGCGAATAAAGACAAGCAGGATGGCCAGACCGCGAAGACCGTCGAGAGCAGTGTAGTGTTTATGGAGGGTAGGGGCCTTCAAATCTGCGCTCCGAAGATTCCGCGATAGTTGATGCTGCCTGGTTCTGCGCCAGCCAAAGAGGACAACCCTTTGATTCCTTCGTCCTGCGGAAACGGTGCGACACAAAAATAATCTGGCTGATCGTGCGCGAGTCTAAATTGGGAGTGCGCGCCTGTACTGGAGATTCAGGGTACCGCATCCTCATTTTATAGCAATCCCACTTTGCGGGAGTGCGGTCGATACCGGAGGCAATTGTTTCGCCTCGCCAGAGATCAGCTGTTTGGATCCTGCGATCCGGCCATTCCGTACAGTTCCGCCTCGAATCGCTGGATCGCAGGCTCCGACCAGGCATGCGAAGATTTGCGCCAGGTTTCGCCCTGCTCTTCGAGGAAATTCGGGAAGTTAAGACGGCAGTAGCCGGCCTTCTCGCGAAAGTCGTAAAGAGCCTGCGGGATCCCATCGAGATAAAGGACCGCCTGCATGCCATCCCGTGACCACTCGACGGCTGCGATACGTTCCGGTTCCGGACGCTTGTGCTCTTCGTCGCTCCTGGCTAGTGCCTCGACGTTATAGATGAGCATTGCGTCCAGAATGCTCTCCTCGTGCGTTGTCTGAGACCGATCGCAGGCGTAGAAATATCCCGCGATTCCCTCATCTTCGAAGACTACCGTCCATGGCGGCGACGGAGAATCGGCAGAGAGGAAGGCCAGACCGGGGGTAAAA
Source organism: Edaphobacter sp. HDX4 (assembly GCF_036877565.1). Lineage (NCBI taxonomy): Bacteria > Pseudomonadati > Acidobacteriota > Terriglobia > Terriglobales > Acidobacteriaceae > Edaphobacter > Edaphobacter sp. HDX4. Next base: position 67,545 of record NZ_JAEDXW010000010.1, on the reverse strand, counting down.
GTAAGCGACTGCATCTCTCTCACGATACGATAGAAATAAGGTCTTAGGGCAGCTGGTCGAAGAAGTAGAGGGCGGATCGCGGTTGAAACTTGCTGAATTTAAAATGGGTTGGCCTCAGCGGCTCGCCGCGCTGCTGCTCTTACTCTTCCTCGCACAATGTACGTGGGTCATCTCGCGCCAGCAGCTTTCCACGGACGACTATCGCTTTGCCCGATGCGGACGCGAGATGTGGGAGAATCCCTCCCCTTTAGCCGGATACTTCACATCCTGCGGGAATCTGAACGGCGACGGGACCTTCGGCTATCGGGTTGCAGGCCTGCCCCTGACCGCACAACGACTGGTTCTGCTGGCGGTCGACAAGCTGCGCAGCCCCGAAAACCGGCTCTACGCCTCCGGAAGCTTGAATGGCTCGACCTGGGAAGCCCGGCATGAGCTCTCGAGCGTCAAGTTTCTGCTGCACCTTCCTTTTGTTCTCTTTGCCCTCTGGCTGGGCGCAGGACTTTGGTGGGTCGCCCGGCGTCTGTTCGGAAACGAAGGTGGGTTTTTTGCCCTCGCACTCTACTGTTTCTGTCCCGAGATCGTCCGCTACTCTGTCTCTCCGAACAACGATGTGCTGGCCATGTGGGGTCTCTATGGTCTCGTCTACACGGCGATGGGGGTCGCCCATGCCATGCAGGGGCCGAGGCATAAGTGGCGGCCGCGCATTGCGCTGCTGATTATTGCGCTCGGGCTCACCGCCGCTGCCCATCTGCTCGCGGCCATGGTAGGTTTCGTCGCGGCGGTCATATTCATGATGTATCTGGCTGAGCGCCGGCGGAGCTATGTGATGCAGACCCTCATCTTCTCTGCTGTCGGCTCGCTCTTCGTCCTGTTTGCGTTTTACGCATTCCGCCTCCAGGCCTTCAGTTATGTCTTTACCGGCGGAAGCGCCCGTTTCTGGTTCTCGCTTCTCCCGATGAAGATCTTTTTCACCCAACCTGCCAATGCCGCCATTACGATCGCGTTTTTTGTCGCGGCAGTTCTCTTCGTCGGTGTGCCTCGTTGCCGCTACTTCGGAAACACGGCTCCGTTGCTGATGGCCATGGCCCTGTTCCCGCTGGTCACAACCCAGACCGTGGCTCGCCCCTGGCTCTGGGCACTGCCCTTCCTGTTCACATTCCTCGGAGGAGTCTTCGCCGATATCCTGGAGACGCGTTACCGTAAACTGTTTCTCACTCTCACCGGCCTCATCCTCGTCACACAGGCCGCATTGTGCATCACAGTTTTAAACTCGATCTCTCGTCAATCCTAGGAATCGTCTGTGCGGCCGTTCTCTCGTTGCGTTCGTACCTGGAAACAAACCGTTCGATCATCCACCCTGCACCACTTAGCGAATAGCTGTTAGAAGAAACTCTCTTCGGGACGGGTCCTCATTGAATAAGTCTGCTCTTCGTTCTGCCGGTGCTGTCTCTATTCTGGCTCTCCTGGTTTCACTCTCTGGATGCCATCGACATCGCAAAACTACCTCGGCTCCAAATACGACGGACTACTCCGACGACCTCCAGCCATTGGTCGCTTCAAAGAGCCTTTCCTTCCTCCGCTGGCCCAACGTATCCGACTACCAGCCCTTCGTGAAGACCTTCTACGAAGATCGCAACTACGAGATCGCGTGGACGCGCGACAGCAAACCCACTCCCGCAGCTTTGGGTTTCATCCAGGCCTTCACCACGGCAGACAGCAAGGGTCTTAACCCCCAGGACTATGACAGTTCCCGCTGGCCTGCGCGTATCAGTTCTCTGTCCAGCCGGCATGAAGACGCTATCGCCCAGTTCGACGTCGCCATGACTGTCTCGGTGATGCGCTTCATCTCCGACCTGCGCATCGGGCGGGTCAATCCTCAACACTTCAACTTCGGCCTCAACGTGGCCGATAAGAAATATGATCTCGCCGAGTTTGTCTCAGACAAAGCGGTCGATGTCACCGATGTGTCCAAGCTTCTCTCAACCGTGCAGCCCGACTCCGAACAGTACCGCCAAACCGAAGCGGCTCTCGCCCGCTATGTAGAGTTGGCTCGCCGTCAGGCTGGCGACACTGCGGAACAGCCTCTGCCGATGGTCTCCAAGCCTCTTGCGGCAGGTGATCCCTATCCGGAGGCTGGTCAGCTTATACAGAGACTCGCTCTCGAAGAAGACATCGAAGCACCAACTGAGAGCGAACAAACAACGCCGCATGTCATCACCAAGGAGATCAGCAAAGGTCTTCGAAACTACCAGGAGAGGCACGGTCTGACGGTCGACGGCAAGCTGACGCCCGATACAGTCAAGAGCCTCAACGTGCCCATGTCAAAGCGCGTCGCTCAGCTTCAGGATGCTCTCGAACGCTGGCGTTGGCTGCCCGAGCCCTATCTCAATCCCCGGCTGATCGTTAATCTTCCTGAATTTGTTCTTCGCGGATATGACCCGGACCATAAGCTCCAATTCACGATGAAGGTCGTGGTGGGTAAGGTCGTTGGCGACCATCAGACCCCCGTCTTCGCGCGCATGATGCGCTATCTCGTCTTCAGGCCGTTCTGGAATGTGCCGACAGATATCGCCCGCAAGGAACTGGTTCCCCATATGGAGACGAACCATGGGTATCTGGAGACAAAGAACTTTGAGGTCATCGATGGCAAGGGGAAGCTGGTCCCAAACTACACGGTCAAGCAGGTCGCACAGGGCGGTGTGATCGTTCGTGAGAAGCCCGGACCCAAAAACTCTCTTGGGCTGGTCAAGTTCATGTTTCCCAACCAGTACGACATCTATCTGCACTCAACCCCCGCGGTCAGCCTCTTCAATCGCACACGGCGGGACTTCAGCCACGGCTGCGTTCGGGTGCAGCAACCTGCTGAATTGGCGGCCTGGCTGCTGCAGGATCAGAAGGACAAGGATGGCCAGGAATGGGATCTCGATAAGGTCAACGAGGCAATGAACTCGGGCCCCGACAACCACCAGGTCAACCTCAAGTCTCCTGTCCCGATCGTTATCTTCTACGTCACTGCGGAGGTCGAAGAGGATGGTCGCGTCCACTTCTTCGACGATATCTACGGATACGATGACAGCCTTCAGAAGGTCCTCGCCAAGGGACCTCCATACCCCGTGCGTCCAGATCCCGCAGTTCCTAAGCCGAAGCCCGGCGATACAGTCTGAGCGAACTCCAAACAAGGTGCGGGTCGAGCCTGTCTCGCCTCTCCGCTCACACTGCGAAACGCCTGCCACACTGCTAAAATCGCTGCCTATGACGCCAACGGAACAGGGTAGTACCTCGCAAGCGAAACCTAACCGCCAACAGGTTCGGCTGGCTGAACTGGCAGCGCGCAACGCCATCGCTGAAGAGGGTGGCGGACCCGAGCGCCGCGCGAGAGAGACCGCCGCAGGCAAGCTCTCCGCGCGAGAGCGAATCGAGTTGCTGCTCGATGAGGGGACCTTCGAGGAGACAGACAAGTTCGTAACTCATCGCGCCAGCGACTTCGGCATGGATCAGCAGCGTGTCCCCGGAGACGGCTTCATCACAGGGCACGGGCGTATCGATGGACGAGTCGTCTTCGTCTTCGCGCAGGACTTCACAGTCTTTGGTGGCTCCCTGTCTGAGGCAAACGCAGCCAAGATCGTAAAGATCATGGACCTCGCCATCAAAGTGGGTGCCCCCATGATCGGGCTCAACGATTCGGGCGGTGCGCGCATCCAGGAGGGAGTGCTCTCGCTGGCAGGCTATACCGATATATTTCTCCGGAATACACTGTCCAGCGGAGTCATACCCCAGATCTCCGCCATCCTTGGCCCTTGCGCAGGCGGTGCTGTCTACTCGCCGGCCATCACGGATTTCACGCTCATGACCGAGCGCACAAGTTACATGTTTGTCACCGGGCCAGACGTTATCAAGACGGTGCTGCACGAAGACGTGACCAAGGATGCCCTGGGCGGCGCTACCACTCACAACGAGATCTCAGGCGTGGCGCACTTCATGGCGCACGATGATCGAGAGTGCCTGGCCATGGTCCGGGAGTTGGTCGGCTTCATCCCCTCGAACAACCTTGACGATCCTCCACTCCGCCCGACGAATGATGACGCGGCCCGCGCGGACGCTTCTCTCGACACCATCATCCCCGACGAGAGCAATCAACCCTATGACATGGTTGATGTCATCACGCGCATCGTCGACGATGGGTATCTCTTCCAGGTGCACGAACACTTTGCCCGCAATCTTGTCGTCGGCTTCGCTCGAATGAACGGCCGTCCCGCGGGAATCGTCGCCAATCAGCCAGCAGTTCTCGCCGGTGTCCTCGATATTGATGCCAGCGTTAAGGGCGCGCGGTTTGTCCGTTTCTGCGATGCCTTCAATATTCCACTCATCACCTTCGAGGATGTTCCCGGCTTCATGCCCGGCACGCGGCAGGAACATGGCGGCATCATTCGCCACGGTGCAAAGCTGCTGTATGCCTTCGCCGAAGCCACCGTGCCTAAACTTACCGTCATCACTCGCAAGGCATATGGCGGAGCCTATTGCGTGATGAGTTCCAAGCATCTCAGGACAGACGTCAACCTCGCGTGGCCAACCGCGGAGATCGCAGTGATGGGGCCGGAGGGTGCCGTCAATATCGTCTACAAACGCGAACTGGATACGGTCGTGCGTCGTGCCCAGGCAGTCATGCCCCAGGGAGTGTCACTGACAGAGGAACAAAAGCTCGAAGCGCTCGCCGAGGCGCGGACTGCCAGGGTGGACGAGTTCCGTGAGAGATTTGCCAATCCCTACATCGCTGCAGAGCGCGGATATATCGACGCGGTCATACGCCCCAGCGAGACTCGACGACGACTGAATACCGCACTCGACATGCTTGCCACAAAGCGGGAAAAAAATCCCCCGCGGAAACATGGAAATATCCCTCTCTGAAATTCCTGCATCGGCGGCACTTCTCCCGACATCGTAGATAGATGCCTGCCAAAGTTATCTCCACCGCATCTGCGGAGCACTACACCTGGGGGAACCAGTGCGATGGTTGGTTCCTCGTGCGAACGCCACAGGTCAACATCATCGAAGAGCGAATGCCTCCCGGCACAAGCGAGGCACGACACCACCACGTTCACGCCCGTCAGTTCTTCTTCGTGCTCGAAGGCGAGTTGACGATGGAGATCGAGCATCACGAGTTCACCGTCCGCTCAGGCGAGGGAGTTGAGATCGCTCCCGGCCAATCGCATCAGGCGATGAATCGCAGCCAAGCCCCGCTCCGCATTATGGTGACCAGTCAGCCGCCAAGCCACGGGGACCGCATCGACGAGAAGCTGTAAATCCCCAGACGGTTCGCTGGTTTCCTGCACTCCCGATTATCTTTCGTCTCAAGCGTGGGAATTCATCACGCAAAAACGGGGGCTCATCACATTTTTGTGTTGACCCTTCGTTTGTATGCTTATACGTTTTCCTGCATATCCATCGCTTCACCCGTTACAAAAATTGCGCGCGGACTCCCGTCCGGCAGACACCTCGCTGTGTCTGTATGCCCCCGCTCATCTCTGCGGTGAAGGCGTGCCCCTGTAAATCGGGACCAGGAAGTACCCGGTCGTACAAACTTTTCGCTTTGTAGATCGACTCCGAGAGGCCATACGAAATGATGAAAACTTTAGCAGGACTGCGTCGACGATTCTCGACAATCGTTTGTCTGTCACTGTTTCTCTTCCCCGCATCCCTTATCAAGGCTCCGGCCCAGGAAACCACCGCAGCAGTTCAGGGAGTGGTTACGGACCCGATAGGCGCCATCGTACCGAACGCCACAGTTACCGCTACTGGCACCAGCCTTATGCGGCCGGTGGTCACCAGGACCGATTCGCACGGTGTCTATCGTGTCAACGCGCTCCCCCCTGGAACCTATGTCCTCACCGTCAGCGGTGCCGGAATGACGGCAAAGGCGACAAACCTGACATTAGCTGCCGGCGATCTGCCTACGCTGAACATCACCCTGACCGCTGCAGGCACCGAGGCTGTGATCGACGTCAGCTCGTCGGTCGCGATGGTCGACGTCACGCAGAGCAAGGTCGAAACCACCATCAGCAACGAAGTCCTTCAGGAGATACCCAAGGGCCGGTCCTTCCAGTCCGTGATTGCCTTTGCGCCAGGCGCCCGGCAGGAGCCCTTGCAGAGTCTGGCTCCGAACGCCACGGGCGCAACTATCTCTCCCTTGCTGAATGGTGCACGCACCAACGGCTATCAGATCGACGGAGCCAGCGATGCCGAAAATATCTATTTGCTGGAAGGCGTCAACATCACCGGGATCCAGGGTGGCGGCTCCGGCACAGGGCCGGGAGGTACAGGTGGTTTCAACGTGCCAACCGAATTTGTTCAGGAGGTCTCAGTCAAGAGTTCGAGCTTCGAAGCCGAATTCGGTGGCGCGATGGGAGGCGTTATCAATGTCATCAGCCAACGCGGCCTCAATAACTGGCACGGCAGCATCTTCACCTACTACCGCTCCAGCGCGTTGAATGCCAATGATCAGTGCGCCTTTAGCTATACGGCCATGTGCGGCCTTCGTCTCGATCCCAACACGCCCGCAAACTCCGGGAAGCGTACCGATGGAGCCGCTCAGTACTACATAGCGAAACAGGACCACTACAAGATCGTCGAACCTGGCTTCACCCTTGGCGGTCCTCTCCTCGCCGACAAGCTCTCGCTCTTCGCCAGCTTCGTTCCCCAGTACTACCGCGCTCGGCGCACCGTAAACTTCACCAAGGTCAGTCCCGGCCCGAGGGACTTTTATACGACGCAGGATACGGACTATGCGTTCGCTCGGCTTGACTATGCACCTTTCAGCAAACTCACACTCTTCGCGGGATGGGAGAACTCCTTCGCTCGCGTGATCGGCAACACGCTCCCTCAACCGGACAGCAAGAATGGCCAGGTGAACGCAAGCGCCGGTAGCGATCCTACGAGCTTCCGTGCAGACACAGGAACAGTAAATCCAGCCTCCGTATACGTCTTCGGCGGTGACTACGTCATTACGTCGAATCTGCTCCTGTCCGCCCGGTACGGTTACACGTATTCCAACTCAGGAGGTCGCGGCAAACCCACAGGAATTCAGTATCTCTACCAGACCAGCGCCGTCGCCGATACGCCGAGCAAGGCCGGAACCACAACCCTCTCCGGTCAGACCTTCTCACAGGCAGGTGTGCCCGCGGCGTTCTTCCAGTCCACACCCTTCTCGAACATTCAGAGCAATCTGCAGAATCTCTACAACAAATTCAGCCGTAAACAGCTCAATGTTGACGCCTCGTATCTGAAGAATGGCTGGGTTGGGTCCCACAGCTTCAAAGGAGGATACTCCCGCGTCAACGTCATCAATGACGTCCTCAGCGGATACAACACGGCACAGGTACAGCTCTACTACGGCGCCGATTATCCCGTCGGAACCAGTGCTTCTGCCTGCGACGCCGTCATCGCCGCCAACGTGGCAAAGTATGGGCCGACCAACGGCAATCACTGCCGCGGCAACTACGGCTACTTCATCGTCAATGATGGTGTGGAGAACGCCGGAATCGCCCGAGGCAACAACTCAGCCTTCTACTTCCAGGATGGCTGGCAGGTGGCCCACACCGGCCTTACGATCAACGCGGGCGTTCGTTTCGATTCAGAGTATCTGCCGCCCTACAATCCCGGCGCATCCAGCATTCGCTTCGGCTTCGGCGATAAGGTGGCTCCCCGTATCGGAGGCGCCTACGATGTCCTCCACAACGGAAAACTGAAGGCCTACGCCAGCTTTGGCTGGTTCTACGACATCATCAAATACTCCCTGCCCTCAGGCTCCTTCGGCGGACAGTACTGGCACCAGTGCGCGTACGCCTGGGACGACTATGACTACAACAAGATTCTCCCCACGTCCCCCGACAAACATGGCTGTCCCTCCTCCGGGCCCGCGCCCGGCGTCAACGTGGGCACCTTCATCGAGAATCTGGACCTTCGCAAGAGCGTCATCAACCCGCAGGACCCAGGCGTCGATCCCAACGTAAAACCCATGAAGAAGCACGAAGTAATTGTGGGAACCGATTGGGCCATCACACCATCCCTATCGTTCAGTGCTCGCTATGCACGCAATCGTCTCGACAACACGATCGAAGACATCGGCGCGAGTGATGCTCTCGGCTTCTATATCGGAAATCCCGGCCCCGGGTACGGCGATCTGCTGCACCGTCCGCTCTATGCTGACGGCCTCACCACGCCTCTCTGCTCGTCCTGCCCCATCCAGCCCAAAGCAACTCGTAACTATGACGGTCTCGAGCTACGGGTCACGAAGACACTAGGCAGCAAGTGGTTCGTTAATGCCTTTTACACCTACAGCAGGCTCCGGGGGAACTATCCCGGCCTCACCAGCACCAACATCACCGACGGCAACGGCGGTCGTCAAAGCCCCAACAACAACCGCTCCTTCGATCAGCCTCAGATGCAGTTCACATCGCATGGCAAGCCATTCAGCGGTCCTCTCCCAACCGATCGCCCCAATGCCTTCCAGCTCTTTGGCGCCTACCGGCAGAGCTGGTTCCATGGCGAATCCACCGTCGGCCTCTCGCAGTCCATCTTCCAGGGAACTCCTGTCTCAACCTGCTGGCCAACTCTAACCTCAACCTCCAGCTGCCAGTTCGTGGAGGATCAGGGCAACTTCGTCAATCTGCATCGAGCCTCCGGTGGTGACCTGGTTCTGGACAGCATCACGCATGACAAACGCACTCCCGCCTATACGCAAACCAGTCTCAACCTCACCCACTATGTAAAGATCAGCCGGGATCACGAAAACCGCAGGCTGGGAGGCGAAGTCAACTTCTTCAACCTGCTCAACCAGCATGCGGTCACTTCCATCTATAACCTGCCCATCACCACTGCTACATTTCCAACCGACCGGTCTAATCCCACCACGTACGACTACAAGTCCCTCACATCAGGCTGGGACTACATAGCCGTCAGCAACAGCGCAGGAGGAGGCCCTGGCAATGCAGTGCCTCAACTAAAGACCTTATCGAACAGATATGGCTTGCCCGCGCTCTTCCAATCTGCCCGGCAGATTCAGCTCAAGGTGTCCTATGTCTTCTAAATTGGACTCCCCCAGAGACAAAACGAGGACTGCAAACGCAGTCCTCGTTTCCTTTTCAGCGATGGGGCAAATCTGGACAGAAGTGTTACTTACCGGTATCGATCTTCAGGTCGATATAGAAGTGATTTTTACTGTCGAAGGAGCTGATGGTTTTTACGCTGCTCTTTTTACCGTCTTCTTCAGCCCATATCTCGTAGTCGGTATTCTGAGCCAGCTGGCCAAAGCGATACTGCCCTTGATCATTCGCGATGAAGCTCTTTACCGACTGGCCGTTCTTCAGATAAACGACTGCTCCCTTTACAACTCCGGAGGAACCGTTCGTAACCTTCCCCTCGACAATTCGCTGCACGGGGCCGCGTTGCTGCGCGACAGCGGAAAGGGTAAAGGTGGTGGGAACAATCCCGGAGGCGCAGACCAGCGAGAAGGCGAGGGCAGCTTTGCCAAACGAAGAGGGAAGCAGCTTAAAACCTTTCATCATCCTAGTATACGGATCGCCTTTACTCGAGGCGAAGTCATTCATCCTCTTCGCCCGGTAAACTCGCTAAATCTTCGTCATCGTAGCCGGCGGGCTCGACGAGAGCCAGCTCCAGTGGCTCCGTAGAAACCACCTCGAGCTCCGCACCGCACTCCCCACATTCAACCGTCTCTCCTGCGTCGAGTTCGTTGTCAATCTCGATCGGGTTATCGCATTCCGGACACAGTACAGCCATGACAAGCCTCCCCCATGTTTCGGAAGTCCGGGGCATTGCATGAACCCAGGCCATTCCGCCAATCCATTTATTTATCGACCGCCCCCGGCATCGCGTCAAGCAGAAGAATCGTTACCACCCTCCGGCATCTTCTCTGACGGATTCACGGCGAAGCTCTCGCGTCCTGCCATGACCCATCCGCCGCGCGCTTACCTCAGGCGGATGCGTAGTTTAGGTGGCTTACCACAGCAGTTCCCCATGTATCGCCGGGGACTTCCATCGCTCAGGCGAGACCCCGCGGTTACGATACCCTCATGGTGTGACCGTCAACTACATCGGACGCCTGGCTCCTTCTCCAACCGGTCTGCTCCATCTCGGCCACGCCGCAACGTTTTGGGCTGCGTGGCAGCGTGCGCGGGAACACCATGGAGTGTTACTGCTGCGTAACGAAGATCTTGATCCCCAACGCTCCAGGCAGGAGTACGTCGAAGCTATGATCGAAGATCTCGCCTGGTTGGGGATCAGCTGGGCTCCACCGATGATCGTTCAATCCCAACGCATCGCGCTCTACCGCGAAGCTCTCGCGCTGCTCCTCGCCAGCGGGCATGCTTACCCCTGCACCTGCAGCCGTCGCGACCTCGCGCAGATGGTACAGGCACCACATGAAGAGATGGACGACGAGCCTCTGTACGCAGGGCGCTGCCGCGCCCTTGAGAATGCCTCCTCCACCGTCATCGAACCGGGCGTCAACTACCGCTTTCGCGTGCCGGATGGAGAAACCATTCGCTTCACCGATCGCAATCTCGGCCGTCAGAACTTCATCCCTGGCGTGGACTTCGGAGACTTTCTTGTCTGGCGGAAAGATGGCCTTCCGAGCTATCAGCTCGCCTGCGTAGTCGACGATGCAGCTATGGCAGTAACCGAAGTCGTTCGCGGCGAGGATCTGCTGAAGTCCACTGCACGCCAGCTTCTATTGCAGTCCTCCCTCAATCTGCAATCGCCTGCATACTTTCACACGCGGCTTCTGCGCGATGAGAACGGCGTCAGGTTGGCGAAACGTCACGATGCCCTTGCAATCCGCACCCTGCGTCAACAGGGCATTACTCCTGATGCGCTGCCTCTGATCGCGCAGTCGCTCCAGCATCGTTAAATCGGCATCTCTGGTCTGCCCAGTGTGTAAAAACATGTCTTTGCCCGTCATGCTGAAAGACGTCTTCGCTCAGTTCTGCATCCCACTCCTATTGAGGAGCGTGTACGAATGAGAAACCCAGGAAATCTTCGGCCTCTGTGGGCTGCAACCGCCGTAGCGGCGACACTTTCGTTGAGCATCGGATGCAACAAGCACACCGACAACACCATGCACTTCACCGATGCGATCAACGCCTACTACAGCGCACATCCCGTCTGCCTGTGGGACTCGTCCATGAAGTTCCCGACCCAGGCCAATACATCAGATGACAGCAAGACCGCTGGCTACGACGCGCTTGTCGACCAGGGCCTGTTGACCCGCACCACCGCAGAGAAAAAGGTGATGATTGTGGCCAGCAAGCAGGTAAACAACTACGACATCTCTGACAAAGGGCGTGGCGCCTGGGTTGCAGACGTCGACCAGCCTGGCTTCGGCAACTTCTGCTACGGCCATCGCAAGGTCACCAGCATCGATAGCTCTACACCCACCACCGATGAGCGCGGAGCGACGACTCAGGTTGTGTATCACTACACCGTGGCGGATGCGCCTGCATGGGCAGCGGCAGAAGAGACAAAGAATGCCTACCCGCAGATTCGCCAGAACCTCAGCGGGACCCAGTCTGGCACCGCTACGCTCATCGAGACCAACGAAGGGTGGAAGGTCGGACGGATCAGCGGCGGCACATCTCCCGCTGCGCCCGCTCCTGCACAATAGCTTCGGCCCTCTTCAACACTCGATATGCAAAGCCCCGACCGATGTCGGGGCTTTGGTTTTTACAGCGCTGCAGAAACCTGTCCTATTGAGCAGGACCGTGCAGGACCTCCTGCTCTTTATCCCACGGCTTCATCTCGTACTCATGCGGAGGCGTCTCTCCCGCAAGATAACGAACGAAGTAGTCCCATCGCCTCCTTGTCATGTAAGGCGTAGCCGATCCGTACCCATGGTGCGCATTGGGAATCAGCAGCAGATCAAAGTCCTTGTTTGCCTTGATCAGTGCATCCACTACCAGCAGCGTGTTGTTCATCGGAACGTTGTCGTCCATCGTCCCATGCGCCAGCAGCAGATGACCTTTCAGGTTCTTTGCGATGTTCTGGTTCGCCTGGCTGTCATAGTTGCTGGTCCCATCAGGATTGATGACCTCCAGTCCAGCCCACTTCTCCGCCCAGTCATCCTCATAATCGCGTTGATCGTGATTGCCGCTCTCCGCAATGCCGACCTTAAAGAAATCGGGATAGTTGAACAACGCCGCAGCCGTTGCGTTCCCTCCTCCCGAGTGACCATAGATGCCCGCGCGATCCAGATCGATCCACGGATACCGCGCTCCAAGCTCCTTCATGCCCGCAACCTGGTCGGGAATCGTGTTATCCCCAAGGTTGCCATAGTAGAACTCGTGAAATGCCTTCGAACGCCATGGAGTTCCCATGCCATCGATGCACACCACCACGAATCCCAGCTCTGCCAGCGACTGCATGTCACGATGCGCGGCTGTAAAGCTGCGGCTGCCGCACGATCCCGTCTGCGGACCGGGATAGACGTTGTTCACGATCGGATACTTCTTCGACCCATCGAAGTTCGTAGGCTTGAACATAAATCCGTAAAGATCCGTCTTTCCATCGCGAGCCTTCACCGTGATCGGCGTCAGCGGAGCCCATCCCGTTGCGACAAGCTTCGTGATGTCCTGCTTCGCGACATCCATCACGAGGCCCCCATCAGCATCCCGCACAATACTGGTCTGCGGGAGAGTCGGCGTAGAGGCTACGTCGACGAAGTACCTGCCATCCGGCGACGCCGTAATCCCGTGATCTTCATCCTCCGGCGTCAGCAGCTTCATTCCGCTGCCGTCGAAGTGGATGCTGTAATAGTGGCGGAAGTAAGGATCGCGCTGCTTCTCCTTGCCTACGCCGACGAAGTACAACACCCTCTCAGCTGCGTTCACCAGCAGCACTTGCGTTACGTTCCCTTCGCCCTGGGTGATCTGATTCTTCAGCTTTCCGGTCTTGCCGTCGTACAGATACATCTGTCCCCAGCCGTCCCGCTCACTGAACCACAGCACCTCATCGGTGCCCCAGAGATACTTCCAGTTCACACGATCATTACCGCTCTCGAAAAACCTGGGAGCAGTCTCCGTCATAACCTCTCGCACCTTGCCGTTCTGCGCATCGGCCACGCGAAGCCACTCCTGCTTGTGATCGCGTGAAGTCGAAACGAAGGCCAGCTGCCTGCTGTCCTCGCTCCACTGCACATCGTCCCATCCGCCGTTGCAGCTGACATCGTCGCAGATCGTCGAACGATGCTGGTCCGGCGGAAGCTTCAATCGAATCACCTTGTGCTTGTCGACATCGATCACCACTCGCTCAATCAGGGTTACGTTCTTGTCGCCAACCAGCGGATACTTCCATGCCTCCAGCTTGGGGTGTCCGTTGGTCACCGGAACCAGGTACATCTCACCGACCTTGCGCTGGTCCTGCTGAAAGGTAGCAATCTTCCTGGAATCCGGAGACCACAACACAACGGGTCGATCGCTGTGTTGCCATCCCGCGTTATCGGTCGCATAGCCGAAGTCCTTCACGCCGTCCTTGGTCAGCTGCGTCTCTTTCCCTGTAGCCATCTCTCGCATCCACAGGTTCCAGTCGCGGATAAACACCGCCTTCGTACCATCGGGAGACAGCTCCGCTGGATGCGGCGACTCTTCCCGTCGTGGTGCAGCGACCGCAGTTGCGCTTGTCGGTGTATCTGCCGGGGTACAAACACCTGCTCCACTCAGATCACACCGCCATCGCCGGCCCTCCGTCGTTAGCGTTACCACCTTGTCTCCGTCTGCAAGAGATAGCTCCGAGAGATTCAGGGTGGTCGCCGTTAGCGTCTTCTTCGTATCCGATGTCGAAGCGGCAGTCGCGGCATTCAGCGCGTTCGCCAGCTTCGCGTGATCGAAGGCCGGCGCTTTGGTCTTTTTCGCTGGATCCACAACGAAATAGGTCGCACCCTCCGGCCCATGATCCCGATACCAGAAGCGTCCATCTCCCATCCAGATCGGGTGCTCCACACTGTGGTAGACCAGCGGGTTCACGTTGTAGTTCATAAAGCTTTCAGCGCGGGCATAATCCGCCTGGGTCAGCTGTCTGGCCTCCTGCGCGAAGCCCGTCACTCCCAGCGACACGGACAGGGCTACCGACGCAAACCGAATCTTTCCTGACGACATTCTTTGGCCTCGCTTTTTATGACATGCATATCGGTTCACAAAACACAGTTCGCGCTTCACCATCACTTCCGGCCCTGCTCCATCTTCCAGAGCATCTGCCGCATGACGCCCATCCACACCGGCACATCCTCCGTCGTGATCCCCATCCGCAGCACCAGCTGACGCAGCTGTGCTTCGCGGGAGTTCGCCGGAAACCTCCTGATGTACCCCGTCTCCTCAAGCACCTGCCGGAACAGCTGAAGAAAGCGCTCCACCTCATCGGCGCGCGCTGCCTCTCTTGTCGGCCCATCGATGTGGCTTTCCTTGCTCCGCACCAGCTCATACAGGCATACCGCGACCGCCTGCCCAAGGTTCATCGAAGGGTGACGCATCTCCTCGTGCTCGTACATCGGGATCGTCAGCAGCCATTGGCAGTGGCTCAGTTCTTCATTGCTCAGCCCCGTCTTCTCCGAGCCAAACAGCAGGGCAACACGCGAGGACGAACCTCCAGCCTCGGCAAGAATCTTCTCTCCCGCCTCAGCCAGCGCGTGGAGCGGGTGCTCCAGCGCCCGCTCTCCAACTGCCGTCGTTCCTACCACCAGGGTGCAATCGGAGACCGCTTCTGCAACCGACTGAAATACCCTCGCTCCAGCGATAACCTCAGAAGCATCGACCGCCGAACGCGCCTCTTCGAGCGGAGGCAGATACTCGCTCACCACCCGTAGATGGCGGAATCCAAAGTCGTGCATCGCCCGCGCGGCAGCGCCAATGTTGTTCGAGTTTCGAGCTCGGACCAGCACCACCATGATGCGATCCAGACATTCAGGTCTCACAACTTCATTCTAGGCGACAGAAAAAGGCCCGGAATCTCTTCCGGGCCTTTCCTCTCAAGTCATACCCCTATTTGCGTTCACGGTCGTTATGCTTGTCGCGATCGATCTGGTTGCTGACGTGGTTCTGTTCCCGATTGACCTGCTGACGCTGCTGCTGGTCAAGTTGGCCGCCATTAGCCGCGCGTTCGTTGTGAACCTGCTGGTGAACACGCGCTTCGTTGTTCTCGATGCTCCGCGTCTCGTGCGAGGTCAGCTCTCCGGAGCGTACGCCGTTTGCAACCCGCTGCTGCTGCACGTTCTGGCGTTCGCCGACCCTCGACACCGCCATCGTCTGCGGATGTCCGTGATTGTACGAGGCCAGCTGCATGTGGTTGGATCGCATCGCCTGCTCATGCGCTACCTGGTTCGAGGTCGGCTGGTAGTGCCTCTCGTTGAATGCGACCTGCTCCCGGTCCGAGGCACGTACCGTCAGGCCTCCGCGGCCTCCGTTGTAGCTCACACGCTCGACGTTCCGCACGACGACCGTTCGGTTGTAGACGTTCGTGACGTGCACCACGCCCAGGTTGTTGACCGACCGGTTATAGGCAAATGCGCTGCCTCTCCAGTAACCGCCCTCATAACCCACACCGGTATAACCGAAGCCATAGTTCACGCCGCCGTAGAAGCCGATATGCGGTCCCCAATATCCGGCATGAAAGACATACGCCGAACCACCCCAGCCCCAGTAGCCAGGCGTCCACAACACGCCCACGGCAGGCGGCCGTACCCATACTCCCGGCACCCAGTAATAACCTGCCGGACCCCACGCCCAGTAACCGGGCGTCCACAGGTACCCATCACCCGGACACGCAGGCTGCGCATACACCGGCAGCGGAGGAGGAGGCGTATTGACCGAGACCCCAATTGCAATATTGACCGAAGCGGAAGCCGCCACCGGAAGCACAACAGTTGCGGCCGCCAGAACAGCCGAGCGAATCATCTTCATGGCCCTTAGCGAAGGCATATCCAGAACTCCTTCAAAACAGCTGCAAAAAATACGCAGCATCCAAAACGTTCAATGCTCGAGCAGGCTCTGTCACAACCCCCTGCTCAGGAAACTCCAGACCCAATAGACACGATCCGCCCGGCTTAGTTTTCGCCATCCTTCACAAAAAAAATCCGCTGTTGTTCCCGGTGCGAAACCTGCCGTTCAACACGCAACTATCTTCTCCAGCCGGCGTTTCACGGCCGTCTTTCGAAGTCGTTCCGCAATCGAATAAACTGACCGTACCTCTCCGTGTCCGATAATTTCTCTCAGACCGTCAAGCAGCAGGCCGACATCGTCCGCATCGTCGGCGAATACATCAAGCTGCGTAAGACCGGCGCGCAGAACTACACCGGCCTCTGCCCCTTTCACAAGGAGAAGACCGGTTCGTTCTCCGTCAACGCGACCCACGGCTACTTCTACTGCTTCGGCTGTCACGAAAAAGGTGATGTCTTCACCTTCGTCATGAAGCTGGAGAACATCCCCTTCCCTGAAGCCGTCCGCGTCGTCGCGCAGAAGGCAGGCATCCCGCTCCCCAAACGCGAGTTCTCCTCCCCCGAAGAAGCTCGCGAGGCCGGCCTGCGCCGCCAGCTCCTCGATATCCACGAGGCAGCCACGCAATACTTTGAGGCTGCGTTGAAATCGCCCGAGGCCGCACGCGCACGCGAATATCTCACCACCCGCGGCGTCACGCCTGAGACCATTCAGAAGTTCCGCATCGGCTACGCGCCTGACGACTTCAACCACATGCGCAACGCTCTCAAGCCGCACTTCAGCGAGGAGATCCTTCGCGCCAGCGGTCTCTTCAAATCCAAAGACCAGGCCGATGGCTCGCCCGGCCCCCTCTATGCCGGCTTCCGCAAACGCATCATGTTCCCCATCGCGAACGAGCAGGGCAAGACCATCGCCTTCACCGGACGAGCCCTGGACACGCAGGATGAAAAGGGCCGCGACATCGCCAAGTACATGAACTCGCCCGAAGGCCCCATCTACACCAAGGGCCACGTGCTCTTCAATCTCGACAAGGCGCGTCAGGAGATCCGCAACCTCGGCTTCGCCCTCCTGGTCGAAGGCCAGATGGACTGCATCTCCGTCTACATGGCCGGAATCCGCAACGTCATCGCGACCTCCGGTACAGCCTTCACCGAGGCTCAGGTCCGCCTGCTCTCGCGCTTCACTCCCAACAAGCAGGTCATCCTCAACTTCGATCCCGACACCGCCGGTCGTACCGCTGCGGAAAAGGCCGGCGCCATGCTCGTCGAAGAAGGCTTCGACGTTCGCATCGTCCTTCTCGAAGACGGCCTCGATCCCGACCGCTACATCCGCGAGCGCGGCCTTCCGGCCTACACCGCGGCAGTCCGCTCCTCTCATCGCTACATGGACTACCTCATCGAGCGCGCCCGTCAGGAGTACCCCGCACGCACCGCCGACGCCAAGGTCAAGGCGATGAACTTCCTCCTCCCGCACATCCGGCGCATCCCCTCCGCCCTGCAGCGCGATGAGTTCGCCGCCGATGCCGCCCAGAAGCTCGGGATCGACTCCGCCATCCTCCGGCAGGAGCTCCGCCAGGCCGCCATGCAGCGCGTCGAGAGTGTGCGCTCCCACAGCCACGACCCCGCCAGCGAGACCGAGCGTATCCTGCTTCGCGCTCTCGTCCTCCCTGAAGACGACTCCGCCCGCCAGCTCGCCTCCACGCGCCTCTCAGAAAACCCGGGCTGGTACGACGGCCTTCCCTCTTCTGCCATTCTGGAGAACCTGGCGTCAGCTCCGCCGCCTGCCAATCCGCTCGATGCCGCCCCTGACCAGCCAGGGCGCGTCTTGCTCGCCCGCGCTCTCCAGCAGCCGGACGTCGAAGATCTCACCGTTACCCCTAAGTCTCTGACAGAGCAGGTAGAAGACGCTCTCCATACCCTCGAGCGCCGTCACCTCGAACGCCGTCAACGAGAGCTTCGAGTTCTCATCGCAGAGGCAGGTCGCCGCGGGGATGACTCGATGCACGCGACACTCACTCAGGAACTCGCACAACACAATCGCAGGCTCCGCGAGCACTAGCGTGTGTCAACATTTGGAAATGGCTTCAGTATTTGCGTTCTGATGAAGGTGTCATCCTGAGCGAAGCCTCTCGCAGTCTCATCGCGAGAAGCGCAGTCGAAGGATCTGCGGTTTGTCCACCACAACTGAAATTGACGCCAAACACCAAGAAAGCCCGCAGATTCCGCTCAATAGGACACTTCTTTAGAGATACAAGCCAACTTGCTTAAGCGTCGCTTCAACCCGCCAAAAACATTTCCGTAACCTGCCCTTGTTACAATCAAAGACAATGGCCAGACCCTTGACCTTCTCTGTGGGAATCCCCACCTTTAACCAGGCGGAGTACCTTGAGGCGACCATTCTCTCCCTCCTCAATCAGACTCGCCCGCCCGACGAGATCGTCATCTCCGACCACTTCAGCACCGACCACACCCCCGACATCATCGCCAAATATGCCGGCCAGGTACGTGGCGTCAAACCCCCGGTCGGCTCTAACGTGGGCGGCCAGTGGAACTTCACCATCTCCTGCCTCAGCGGGGACTGGATCACCCTCTTCTCCAGCGACGACATCGCCTACCCCAACTTCGTCGAAACTCTCGTCCGCGGCGCCTCCCGTCGCGACGATGCCGTGCTCGTTCGCGCCGGTTGGGAGAACATCGACAAGGACGGCAAAGTCCTCAGCAAGCAGTATCTGCTCAGCGTCAAGAGCACACTTCTTCCGCCCGACAATCTCTTCGAACAGAGACATGGGCCCAAGGCCAGCTTCGCCGCCTTCGCCGTACATCGTGAAACCCTCCATAAATCAGGCGGCTACCATCTCGGCATGGAATCCTTCGGCGACTGGCCCATGTTCGCCCAGCTTGCTCCCTTCGGTTCCTTCATCTACGAGAACGAGCTGATCAGCGGCTATCGTGTCGGCCACGACGGCGACAAGTTTCGCAAACGCCTCGGCATGTGGATCCGCGACGAGCAGCGCATGTTCTACGAGGTCTTTCCCCTCGCTGCGCAGCGCGCTGGCCTCACCGACACCGCCTGGATCGCCCAGTCCAGCCGTGAGAACTTCCTTCGCTATCTCCTCTCGGCCCAGGACAAGCTCTCTGCCGAAGAGCGCGCCAACGTGGTTCCGCTCTTTCAGTCATGGGCTGAACGGACCGGTTCGGAACAGCTTCTGCAAACCTTCGCCGAAGGCCGTCCCCTCCCGCGCCCCATGCGCAGCATCCTCAACAGGGGCAAAAATCTCGTTCGCCCCTTCGCGCAGCGCCTTCGTGGCGCACTGCCGCGCCGCTAGACCCCTGATCGGAATCTCATGGACACCTCTACCAAACGACGACTCGTCCTCGGCTTTATCTCCAACTGGATCAGCAAGCTGGCGACGACCATCGTTCAGCTGGTCCAGGTTCCGGTCTTCCTCCACTTCTGGAGTGTCCCGTTGTACGGCGAGTGGATGATCATCAGTGCCATCCCGTCCTACCTGAACGTAAGCAGCTTCGGCTTTGGCAACGTCGCCGGCAATGAGATGACCATGATGACCGCCCGCGGCGACCGCGAAGGTGCTCTTCGGGTCTTTCAGAGCTGCTGGTGGCTCATCACCATCATCTGCTCCAGCTGCATCCTTCTTCTCGGTCTTGCCCTCTACTACACGCCTGCCGCCCGTCTGCTCAAGCTGCACGCCATCGACGCCAGCGACACCAAGTGGATCATCTTTTATCTCGGTTGCTCCGTTCTCCTCGGCCAGCTTGAGGCGCTCCTCCAGTCCGCCTACCGCTGCGTCGGTCGCTACCCCTACGGCTCCCTGATCAAGAGCATCTTCTCGCTCACCGCATTCGGAATCATGCTCATTCCCGTCTGCCTGGGCGGAGGAGCCCGTGTCACCGCCCTCGTCTTCGCCTCCTCGAATGCTGTCCTCACCATTGTGCTCTGCCTGATGGTGCGGCACGATCTCCCGTGGATCCGCTACGGCTGGAAACACGCCAGCTTCGCGGAGATTCGCCGCCTCTCGGCTCCGGCGTTCGCCTTCATGGCCTTCCCCATCGGCAACGCTCTCAATCTGCAGGGAACCCTGATGGCGGTCGGCTACGCCCTCGGCCCTACCGCTGTCGTCATCTTCGGTACCGCTCGCACCGTCTCCCGCGTCGCCCTGCAGCTGGTCCAGATGGTCAACAATACCTTCTGGCCGGAGATGTCGAGCGCCTTTGGAACCAACGACATAAACCTCACACGCACCCTGCACCGACGATCCTGCCAGCTCGGCCTCATCATTGCGCTGATCGTCGTCGCAACCATGATGACACTTGGACCCTGGTTTCTTACCCACTGGACCGGAGGTCACGTTCCCCCAAGCCGCGGTCTGCTCTCCATCCTGCTCATGGTGGTCGTCGCGTACTCTCTCTGGTCCACCAGCTCTACTCTGCTCGCGGCCGTCAACCAGCACCAGAAGCTCGCAGCCTGGTACCTCTTCGGAACCAGCATCACCGTCGTGGTCACCTACGTATTCGCAAAGCACTTCGGCCTCTACTGGGCCGCCGCATCTCTGCTGGTGTCGGAGCTTGTCATGAACACCTATGTTCTTCCTGCCTCACTCAGGCTCTCCCATGACACCTTCCCAGGGTTTCTTGCCAGCATGACCGACTATCCGCAGTCTCTCCGTCCCGCAGCTCTTCTCGCCCGCGTGCGCCGGACATCGGCTCCCGTCAATCCGCCCGAGGAGACAGTCTGACCTCCGGCCTTCCTCGTTGACACTCTTCTACGGCACGGATATACCTGCCTCCTGGAAAGTTCCAGGAGGCATCCTTTGTTGAGAGCGATCTGCGGCATCATCCTGCTGGCCGCGTCCACCGTTGCTTTACCGGCTCTGGCCGCACAGACCCTCTCCGTCTCCACTCTGCCCCGCATCGGCACCATCGACCCGCGGTTCCAGAGCTACAACATTGAGATGGTTGAGGTTACCGGCGGCCGTTTCTGGGCGCCCTACAAGCAGCAGGGCAAAGCCCGGCAGGACGAACCCTCGGCCGCCTCTGTACCCGCGGGGATGGACCCATCCCTCTACCGTTACCGCGCGCCTATCGATCTCTCCAATCCCAGGCTTCGCAAACTCGCCGCCGCCCTCTCGCCTGCTTACGTCCGTGTCAGCGGAACCTGGGCCAACTCCACCTACTTCCACGACTCCGATGCTCCGGTCCCTGAAAAACCTCCCGCAGGCTTCGGAGGTGTCCTCACCCGCCAGCAGTGGAGCGGCGTCCTCAACTTCTCTAAAGCCGTAGACGCCAGGCTCATAAGCTCCTTCGCGGTCAGCACCGGCGTGCGGGACTCCAACGACGTCTGGACGCCCGTCGAGGCCAGGAAGATCCTCGCTTTTACCCGCAGCCACGGAGGGTCCATCGCCGCCGCGGAGATGTTCAACGAGCCCACCTTCGCCTCCATCAGCAACGTCCCCAAAGGCTACGACGCTGCAGCTTACGGACGCGACTACAATGCCTTCTACGCCTACATCTCGAAGACCGCACCAAAGATGACCGTCCTCGGCCCCGGCTCCGTCGGAGAGCTCGGCTTCTCCTCCTCACCCCCCATCGGGCTCACCCTGCTCAAGACCACTGACCTGCTCGACGCCGCCGGAACCCAGGGACTTGATGCCTTCTCCTACCACTTCTACGGCGGAGTCTCCCAGCGCTGCCAGCGTCCCGGCCAGCGCTCCGAAGACACCGTCGACACCGCTCTCACCGACGCCTGGCTCTCCCGCACTGACCGCGATGAGCAGTTCTACGCCCAGCTTCGCGATCAGTACCTCCCCGGCAAACCCCTCTGGCTCACGGAAACCGCAGAGGCAGCCTGCGGCGGCGACCCTTGGGCCTCCACCTTCATCGACACCTTCCGCTATCTCAACCAGCTGGGCGCCCTCGCCCGCCGCAAAGTCCAGGTCGTAGCGCACAATACCCTCGCTGCCAGCGACTACGCTCTGCTCGACGAAGACACCCTCACCCCCAGGCCCGACTATTGGGCCGCCCTGCTCTGGAGACGCCTGATGGGAACCACTGTCCTCGATGCGGGTGCCTCGAAGCCTCCCGTCTACCTCTACGCCCATTGCCTCCGCAACCAGCCCGGCGGAGTCGCCATCCTCGCCATCAACGCCGACCGCAACGCCTCCCACGAGATCGACCTCCCGATGGCGTCGGAGCGCTTCGTACTCACCTCCGACAACCTCACCAGCACCCAGGTCTCTCTCAACGGGGTAGATCTGGCCCTCGACAGCAAAGGCAACCTCCCCGTGCTCCCCGTAACCCCGACTCCCGCCGGTCAGGCCATGCTGGCCCCCACCAGCATCACCTTCTTCGCCGTGCCGAAAGCCAACAATCCCGTCTGCCGAAAGTAATCGGTAGCACTTACGCGTAGCCTCTCGCGGCGGCCTCGCCGCGAGAGGGCAGTGGAAAGATCTGCGGTCCGATAATATGAGCGTGCGATGCCGCGTCACCTATCAAATCCAGCTGCTTTGCACTCGCTCCTCCCGAAGAGGCGGAGTGACTGGCAGAGTTTAGCCAA
Organism: Edaphobacter sp. HDX4; assembly: GCF_036877565.1. Classification (NCBI taxonomy): domain Bacteria; kingdom Pseudomonadati; phylum Acidobacteriota; class Terriglobia; order Terriglobales; family Acidobacteriaceae; genus Edaphobacter; species Edaphobacter sp. HDX4. The sequence continues at coordinate 44,986 of NZ_JAEDXW010000010.1, read as the reverse complement.
ACTTGCCGCATACGTTTCGCTAGGCATCATCTGCCTCGCAGGGCTTCTGTACAACAAGCATCGCCAACAGATTCGCCGAGAGCAGGAGTGGTCAAGTGCCCTCGCAACCATTGAAGGCACTCGCATCCGTCTCGCCGTCCACGGATTTTCACAATTCGGCGGAGCGATGCTCTACGAAGTAGAGGTTCAGGCAAGATATTCCGTCGATGGTGAAGTTCGCGAGCAATGGACGACGATCTCCCAGATTCCCAAGCTCCTCGCCGACGCGCAATTGCAGGCGCATCTTCTCACGAAAAAACAATGCATAGTCCGTTGGAGACCAAACGATCCGGACCACATAGTCGCTGAAATCGATTGATCCCACTAAGCCAAGTTATAACAAATGTTATAATTTTTGGACGGAGGTACCTTATGGCCGCTACAGCGAAGATCATCGCCATCGGGAATTCTGTTGGCATTATTCTTCCGAGAGAAGTTATGGCGAAATTGCATCTCGAAAAAGGAGACCAGGTCTATTTCAACGAGACCGTCAATGGGATGGAACTGACTCCTTACGATCAGAACTTTGCGGAGGAGATGGAGGCCGCGCGCCACGTTATGCGGAAGAATCGCGATGTCCTCCGTCGGCTTGCTGAGTAGTGACCGAACCTCGATGGATCAGCAAAAATGGTGTTCTCGCCATGCACAACGAGCAACTCGCAGAGCATGGCGGAGCCTCTGGCATCCGCGATGAAAGTTTGCTTGATTCAGCACTGGCAAAGCCGCATAACGTGTTTGCCTACAGCGAGAATCCGGACATCTTCCGGCTAGCGGCATCCTATGCCTTCGGTATCGCTCGCAACCACGCATTTCTCGACGGTAACAAACGCACCGCTTTGGTTGTCTCGTTTACCTTTCTGTTCATGAATGGTTGGGAGGTCGAAGCCTCAAGAGAAGAGACCTACTTCACCTTTCTCCATCTCGCTGAAGGGACTCTCAGCGAAGATCAGTTAGCCGCATGGTTCCGCTCTCACACGGAGCCTCTCTGAGGCTTTAAACTCTCCAAAGCACTTATGCCTCGCCACAAGACCACAGACCCCGGCTACACCAATAAACACGGCCAGAAAGTCGTCGCCCGCACCGGTTTCCCCTCCGAGAGCTTCCCCGGCCAGACCATCTACCACCTTCGTTGTAGTCACTGCGGACACGACTACGGCTCTAATGGAACAGATATCCACCTCCGCCGCTGTCCCTCCCACCAGGGAGGAGCCCGCGGAGAGCCTCTTCGGACACCGCCCCCGAATCTTTTTTCCTCCTGAGACGTCTAAATTACTGTGGTATCCTGTGATTCGCTGGGGAAGTGTGCCCTCGAATGCCCTGACCTCTCTGCAGGTCCGGCTGGCCAAAGCGGTCTTTACCGCTACCTGCTCCCTGACACCACGGAAATAACCCAGGGATAGCTCCGCCCAGAGACCACAGAACCTCGCCTGAGCGGCATCCCAACCAAAAGAAAATATTCGCAGGAGCGCGCACCCTCGTGGCTGAAGAAATCGACAAGTACGAAGACGATATAGAAGACAAGCTCATTGAAACCGGCAAGGAGAAGGGATATCTGACCTACGGCGAGGTCAACGACCTGCTGCCGGGCGACATCACCTCCCCTGACGATCTCGACGACCTGTTGACCACTATCAACACCCAGGGCATCGACGTCCTCTCCGGCGACAAGTTCGACCGGGACCGAGACAAGTACGAGCCGGAGGCCGGTGAAGAAGGAGAGGATGTAGAGCTCGACCTCTCCCCTGGACAACTGGAAAAGACCAACGACCCCGTCCGCATGTACCTGCGCGAGATGGGAACCGTCCCTCTGCTCACCCGTGAGGGCGAGGTCGAGATCGCCAAGCGCATCGAGCGCGGACAGCTCCGCGTCATGAAGGCCATCTCGCGTTCCCCCATCGTCATTCGCGAGATCGTCGCCCTCGGCGACGACCTGCGCCGCGGCGTTCGCAATATCAAGGAAGTCGTCACCTTCGATGAAGAAGAGCTCACCGAAGAGATCCTGCAGGCCCGCGTCAAGCAGACCGTCGGCCGCATCGACGTCATTCTCAAGCACCAGAAGAAGATCGCGCAGTTCGAGGAAAAGCTCGCCAACCCCGACGCCAAGGATGTAAAGGACGCGAAGGCTAAGACGAAGTACCAGCGCAAGACCCGCTGGCTCATCGGCCGCGAGCACGTCTACATCAATCGCGTCGTTCGCGAGCTCAAGTACACCAACGCCGAGAAGAAGCGCCTGCTCGACAAGGTCAATAAGACTGTCGATTCCATGCGCACCCTCGAGCGCCAGATCAAGACCCTCGACACCAAGCACGAGGCCTCCAAGTCCGAAGAGCTGCGCAAGGAGTACAAGCGCCAGCAGAAGAACTGCCGCGTCGACCTCGAGCAGCTTGAAAAGGACGCCGGAATCTCCATCGCCGACCTCAAGCGCACCCAGCGCGAGATGATCCAGGGCGACATGGACGCCGAGCGCGCCAAGCGCGAGCTCATCGAGGCCAACCTTCGCCTCGTCGTCTCGATCGCGAAGAAATACACCAACCGCGGCCTCCAGTTCCTCGACCTCATTCAGGAGGGCAACATCGGCCTGATGAAGGCGGTCGACAAGTTCGAGTACCGTCGCGGTTACAAATTCTCGACCTACGCCACTTGGTGGATCCGGCAGGCTATCACCCGCGCCATCGCGGACCAGGCCCGCACCATCCGTATCCCGGTGCACATGATCGAGACCATCAACAAGCTCATCCGCACCTCCAGGCAACTGGTGCAGGAGCTTGGCCGCGAAGCGTCTTCGGAAGAAATAGCCCGACGCATGGACATCCCAGTCGCGAAGGTCCGCAAGGTCCTCAAGATCGCCCAGGAGCCAATCTCGCTCGAGACCCCCATCGGAGAAGAGGAAGACTCGCACCTTGGAGACTTCATCGAGGACCGCATGGCGGTCAGCCCGTCTGACGCCGTCATCAGCGTCAACCTCAAGGAGTACACCTCGCAGGTCCTCCGCACCCTGACGCCGCGCGAAGAGCGCGTCATCAAGATGCGCTTCGGCCTCGAAGACGGGAGCGAGCACACGCTCGAAGAGGTCGGCCAGTCCTTCCAGGTCACCCGCGAGCGCATCCGCCAGATCGAAGCCAAAGCCCTGCGCAAACTCCGCCACCCATCACGCAGCCGCAAGCTGAAGGCATTTGTGGATGGAGTTAAAGAAGTCTAACGAATAACATCAATCCAGCAACACCACAAAGGCCGCGAGCAGTCGCGGCCTTTTCTTGCCGTGAGAGGCAGCTGGCTATTGGCAAGCGACAGCAAGCAATCTGTTGTAGAGAGGCGAGTCTGAGGAGTACGATTTTGCCATGGCCGCTCCTATCGATGTTGAGAAGTTCGATATCAAGAAGTTCGCTGAGACTCTTGTGAAAGCTGGCCGCGAAGGCGTGAAGTGGGAACGCCGTAAGCTCGATTGGGTTCGCGAAGAGAAGGCTGAAGAAGCCAAGGCTAAGAGCGACGCCGCTTGAGCACACCGGTCCTGACGATCATCGCCGGCCCCAATGGAAGCGGTAAAAGTACGCTCACATCGTCTGCGCGAGAGATCTTTCAACAGGCCCCGGTGCTTGATCCGGACGCGATCGTCAAGTCTCTGCAGGAGACCATCACTCCCAATCACTCTGACATGGAGGCCGGAAGGCGAGTTCTTCTGCTGGCCGAAGAACTGATCGCGAGCCGCCAGAGTTTCACCGTCGAGACAACGCTCTCCGGGAACACCTATCTACGAATGGCTTCCCGCGCCAAAGCGGCTGGGTTCAGCATCATGGTGGTTTTTGTCGGTACATCCTCCGTGGAGATCAACATAGAACGCGTGAAGGCCCGCGTCGAAAAGGGCGGACACGATGTTCCTGAAGAGGTTCAGAGGCGACGCTTTCCACGCACTCTGAAGAACATGAAAAAGCTTTTGCCCGACGCAGACCTTGCCGTTGTTCTGGATAACTCCAGTGAGAGTGGCTACGTTCTGGTAGCTTTCGGAAGCAAAGGCAATCTACATTGGAACGAACCTGTGCCAGAGTGGGCTGCGCAATTGCGGAGCTAAAAGAACTGAATAGATGCGGCGTTCTTCCCTGCCGTAAGCTGAGCCAAGAAAATCCCTTCGCGATAAAGACAAAACGCGCTCAGCTCAAAGACGGATCAGAACACACGCTCGAAGAGGTCGGCCAGTCCTTCCAGGTCACCCGCAAGCGAATCCGCCAGATCGAAGCCAAAGCCCTGCGCAAACTCCGCCACCCAAGCCGCAGCCGCAAGCTGAAGGCATTCGTCGACGGAGTCAAAGAGGTCTAACCCCACATCAACTCAGCAACAGCTAAAGGCCGCGAGCAATCGCGGCCTTTTTATGCGTTCGAGGGCGGATTGTTGTGAACATACGAGTACAGGTTGAGGTCTTGCGGGTTGTTGAGTTGGCCGCTGTAGAACGGCTCATCCGTCGACATGAAGAGCCCTATCGTACTTACATACGATCTAGCCCCGAAGTAGTCGAGCCCTGATTCGGCATCCCGTTCTTTGCCGTGAGAAATCGCTTTTCATCCTAGAGCGGCATACCTTCTAATTATCCCCTGGCCTTGGGAAATCGGATGACGTTGACTAAGCCGGCGACGCTGACGCTACTTAAGAATATTCCTAGTATTGCCCATATCAATGTACCGAGAAAATTCCCCTGCCTCCATGAGTCCGTGGCACTTACTAATAACAGTAAGCCGCAAGGTAGCAAGCACAAATAAAATAATGTAAAACCGATTCTCTGCGTAGCGCTTAGTTCAGGTCCGAAGCTGATCCACATGGTCAAGATATTTCGTTTTGGTTCTACGCGAGGGTGTTTTGGCAAGGTCATACACGTATATTCCTCAAATCTTTAGCGACCGACGGCAGCCCCCATGCACTGTGCATGAGTACCGAATGTGCTAGCTGCACCTGCCGCAGCTACACCGGGTCCAATATTATCGGTGGGTTCAAATCTACCGCCTTGGGCGGGTGGCCCATACATAAATCTCAACCTATCCTGAGGGTGCCCCATTCATGCGGTTTCATCCCATGAGTGGGATCATTCGAGCGAAGCTCGAACCGCCTTGCTTAAGGGCACGGCTTCAGCTGTGTCGAAGGATCTCCAAAGTGAAGGGGCTTTAGCCCCTGGAGGCTTCGGGTCATTACTTCCCCACAGCATCACCACGCCGGGTGCCCCACATCTCGATTCTGAGATGTGGGATTATTCGAGCAAGGCTCGAACCTATTTCCAAGCCGACACAACCAGCACCACAACTCCCAAAAGACACACCGGAACCGAGGTAAACACAAACGCGAAAAGCGTGCCGTGCAGGCTAGCTAACGCTATTAGAACAAGTGAACCGGAAAATTCTGCACGACTTGGGTGTTTAGGACATGTAAAACTCAGACTCGAAGAACATTCAATTTGATTATTCTTGGGAGAAACGTGAGTGAAGGCTATTTGCAAAACGGCGGTTATTGTCCTTTCGCTATGTAATTTCTTCGTTTCAGCTGACGTTGAAGGACAGACAAAACCTGAGCTGGTAGCTCAAAGTCAATCTACGAGTTCATCCGTATCCAAACCGCCCACTGTAAGTGTCAAAGAAGGAAAAGGACATCTCCTTAATCGCGTCGATGTTCCGTATCCACCTATTGCCAGAGCCGCACATGTTGCCGGTACTGTTGTCGTTGGAGCGGAAATCAATGAAAACGGTGACGTCACCGAAGTCGTTGCTCTAGGAGGTCCTGAGATGCTGAGAAGCGCAGCTCTCGACGCTGTAAAGCAATATAAGTATCGTCCATTTCTTATCCATGGAACACCCGCTACAGTTAGGACTGCAGTCCAAGTCACCTTTTATCCGGAACACATGAAAAGCAACTGAAGTTTAACTCAACTTGATAGGGTTTGGTGGGGGCCGGGGGGCCATACATAAAACCTAACCTGTAGATCGCATGAGTGGGTTCATTCGAGCGAAGCTCGAACCGCCTCGCTTACGGGCACGGCTTCAGCCGTGCCGAAAGATCTCCAAAAGTGAAGGGGGCTTTAGCCCCTGAAGCACTCGGGTCATCACTTCGCCCCACCATCACCCCGAAGCCGCCGCCCAAACACCAGTCCGATCGTCGAACCCACACTCGCAGAGTGGTCGCTCACGCCGAACCGCATTCCGCCATCGATCCCGAACGCCTCGCCCAGCTGGCGATAGAACCCGCCAAACACGTACGTCCCCGGCGGCGTGTTCGACTGCGACACGTTCTGCCCGAAGACCTCCGCATACAGCCGCGTCTGCTTATTCACGTGATAGCTCACCGCAAACGACTGCTGCCCACCATAGCTGCATCCCGCCCTCGTCTGGCAGTCCGACTGCACCAGCGAGCCGTTCGCAATCACATCCAGGTCCCCGTCCTTGCCATAGGTCACGTCCTCATCCTCCTGCTGATGATTGAAGGCCGACCAAAGCATGTCCAGCCGAAGGCGATCCAACGGCGCATACGTCACCAGCGTGTCCACCGTCTGCTGATTTCCGGGCACGCTCTGCGGATAGGCATCGTAGCCCGCCTCCACCTGCAGCACGCCCTTGCTTTGAATCGTCGCTCCATTCGCCACCGTGGGCCGTGTCGGACTAAGAGTCAACTCCTGCGCAAACCCACAGGCCACGGAAACGAGCATCACCGCCGCGGCAACCGAGCGAGCACGCCACGCCACCACACTCCGAACCAGTCTGCCGCGCACACGCCTACACTCCGGCACGCGACACCTCCGTGCATTCCACCATTCCCAACCGTCCTGCATCTTTGAGTCCCCTGCATCAGATGCGCCAGGCCTCAAGTCTGTGGCCTGACGTCACGAGCCGGGTGCCCCACCCTCTCGTTTTGAGAATGTGGGATTATTCCAACAAAACCCGAACCGCCTTGCCTAATGGCACGGCTTCAGAACCTGCCGAGCGGAGTCGAAGAAGACCGAACAAGCAAGCGGAAGCGGCCGGGTGCCGGGTGCCCCATGTCTCGATTCTGAGACATGGGATCTCTCGACCAAAATCCGAGGTGCGTTGCTTTACAAGAGGATCTCCGTCATCTCACCTTCCATCGCCGAGTCCATAGAGAAAGACATGACTGCGACAGGTCCGTGACAACGCTCACCCCGGCGGGTAGCCCATACAGAAAATCTCACCTGTACATCGGGTGGCCCATTCATGCAGCTCATCGCATGAGTGGGCATTCGAGCGAAGCTCGAACCCTTCTCAATCCGAGAGCATTGTGACGGCCCCGATACAGGGATAGAGTTTTCTAGCGAAGGGATGCGCGTTCACGTTCTCTACATACGTGTCATCCCGAGCGAAGCTTCTCGCAGATCCATCGCGAGAAGCGCAGTTGAAGGATCTGCGGTCTCTTCATTCCAGCGTGAAATTCCCGAACACAAATCCTCGACTGTGCGCCGATGCGCTCCGCTCAGGAGAGCGCCGAAGAAAACGGATCTCGCCACATCGACAAGATTTCAACCCGCCTCGTTAAGGGCACAGCTTCAGAGCCTGCCCTGAGTGCAGTCGAAGGGTGCCGAAACAATCACCCGCGAAGCGGCCCACCGCTCTGCCGAAGGCCAGGAGTGGAGCCCGCAGGGCGAAACGCCCGATCTATTCCCCATCTCATGCAGCCTCACGGCACGGCGGGACATTCGCGCGAAAACCCTCCCATCTCCTGTCAAGCGCCCAAACCCGCGAAAGACGATCTCGAAATCCCTACCTACAACGATCCAGATCACTTGCAGGACAGAGATAAACCGCCTGAAAGTGCGCATTGCCATGCTCCGATCTTCTACAATAGAAGCAGGTCAACAAAAGCAAGCCCCGGCACACGCCGGGGCTTGCTTATTGATCCATCAAATAACCTGTTTTCAATATTTTGGCGAGCACCCAAATCGATTTTCATTGGGCTTTCTCCTGTTTGGCAATTAGAGTGCGCCCGAAGTCCAGACCTAAATCATCTCTTTTGAATATTTTGCACAAAAAAGAAGGGGTTACCCACATGTACGGCGACACTGACATCGAGCCAGGCTCAACGCCGAGGCTCCAGTCAAAGAACTCCGCCGAGGCAGGGCGGTTCGCGCCTCGCGCGAATGGCCCGTTCATGTCGCGATGAGACTGCGCCATTGATATGGGCATTCGGCACTTGGCTATAAGAATGGGGCACCCGCAATTGCGAGCGGCCACGGAAAGAACTTGACCTGAAAAGCCAATGCAGTCTGAGCCCGAGAGAGTACGTCTGCATGGTTTGCGATGAGTGGGGAGCAAAGCCCGGGAGATCTCCACAACTTCCACAGGAATCGCGCATTTCCACAGGAAAATAGCTCTTGCGGCGTTTTCATACCGGAGTAATATCGCTTTCACCGGGGGAGCGATCCTCCAGAAGGAGAAGCAAACAAGGAGCTATCACCGAGGATCCTGAAGGGAATTCAGAGGACCCCCAAGGGGAGTTTGAAGAGCCGGAAGGAGAATCAAAATCAGGCGACCGGGCAACCGGAAGCAGGAAGATAGAACCAAGAGAGCTTTTGCAGCGAGTGTAGGAACGACTTGGTTGGGAGAGGCGAACTTCGGTTCGCAAGTACCGGGCAAGTCCGGGATGACAAGACGTTGCGATCCGGTTCCGACCGGATCTTCGAAAATCGGAAAGAAAGGGGCGGTCTCCCGCAAGGGGGATCGCCCTTTCGCTTTGTGGGAGGGTATGGAAGAGGTGAACCGCAGATCCTTCGACTTCGCTGCGCTCCGCCCAGGATGACACGTCTCTCGGGAGTGGTGGTTGCGCTTTGTGGCGATGAGAGATTCTAACGGAGATGAGAAGAGCGGTTCGCACTTTGCAGGGATGAGCCCACCTTAGCCGCGATGAAGCAGCGGCGAAGATGGGCACCCGATTGTTCGAGTCTTTGGATCCTTCGCGTTGATGGCCTGGCCGAGGCTCTATTGCCTGGAGGCGTCTGCCAAGACCTCGGCGAGGTGCTTGGGCCGGGCGGTCGTGTTCTGGGTGATCTGCTCGCAGCAGCTGAAGCCGTCGGAGACGATGATGGCCTGGGGGTTGTTGCGGACGGCGGGGAGCAGGACGCGCTCGCCGAGCTTCTGCGAGATCTCGTACTTGTCGTCTTCGAAGCCGAAGGGGCCTGCCATGCCGCAGCAGCCTGAGTCGAGCGCCTGCACCTCGGCGCCGGTGGCGCGGAGCAGTTGCAGCTCGGCCGTCATGCCGTGCTCGCCGATGCCGGTCATGGACTTGTGGTGGCAATGGCCGTGAACGACGATCTTGCCGTCGATCTTCGGCGGCTGGTAGTGGGGTGCGAACTTTACGAGGAACTCGCTGAGCAGATAGACCTGCGAACGCAGCTTTGGAGCGCGGGGGTCGTCGGGGAAGAGATTGCAGAGCTCGTCGCGGAAGACAGAGGCGCAGCTGGGTTCGAGCACGACGATGGGGGTTTCGGCTTCGATCTGCGGGGTAAGGGCGTCGAGGATCTTCTGGAGATACTGCTTCGCGGTGTCGAGCATGCCGAAGTCGTAGAGCGGACGGCCGCAGCAGAGATGCCGGTTGGGCACACTGACGCGAAAGCCCGCATCGATAAGGACCTTGTGGGCGGCGCGCATAGTCGCCGGATGGAAGTAATTGTTGAAGGTGTCTGCCCACAGGAAGACGGCGGGAGCATCCGCAGGAATCGGGTTGCGGCGATCCTTGCGGCGCTGCGGGTCGCGTGCGAAACGGCGATCGGGAGTGAACGGGTGCGAGAAGCGCGGAAAGGTGCGGCTGGGATGGATGTGCAGAACCTTCTTGACGATGGTGGAGATTCCCGGAGCGTTGTTGATCGCGTTGACGATGCCCGGAGCGATGGAGGCCAGACGTGCCCAGCGATCGATTCGTCCGAAGGCGTAGTGGGCGATCGGACGGGAGTGATGCTCGTAGTGGTGCGAGAGGAACTCCGCCTTGTAGGTGGCCATGTCGACGGAGACGGGGCACTCGGACTTGCAGGCCTTGCAGGAGAGGCAGAGATCGAGCGACTCGCGCACCTGCTCGTTGGCCCAGTCGTTGGGAAGGACCTCACGCTGCATAAGCTCCCACAAGAGATGGGCGCGGCCGCGGGTGGAGTGCTGTTCTTCCCCCGTGGCCATGTAGCTGGGGCACATGGTCCCTGCGTCGGCCTTGCGGCAGGCTCCGACGCCGACGCAGCGCAGAGTGGCGCGGGCGAAGGAGCCGTGATCCTCTCTGAAGGCGAAGTGAGTTTTGGGTTCCCAGGGCTTGTAGTCGGCGCCGAGGCGGAGATCTTCGTGGATCTCGTGCGGGTCGATGAGCTTGTTGGGATTCATGCGCAGGTCGGGGTCGAAGAGACGCTTGAACTGGCGGAAGGCGTCCATCAGCTCCGGGCCGAACATCTTGGGGAGGAGGATGCCGCGGGCCTGCCCGTCGCCGTGCTCACCGGAGAGCGAACCGCCGTGAGCGAGGGCGATGTCGGCTGCCTGATCCATGAAGTGGCGGAAGTCGAGGATGCCCTTCTCGGACTCGAGGTCGAAGCTGAGGCGCATGTGAACGCAACCCTGGCCGAAGTGTCCGTACATGGGGCTGTAGTAGCCGTACTGCTGCATGAGCGCGTAGATGGCCCGCAGATAGGAACCGAGCTGGGTAGGATCGACGGCGGCGTCTTCCCAGCCTTCCCATCCGGTGCGCTCGTGGCCGGGAACGAAGGCGGTGGCTCCGAGGCCGGATTCGCGGATAGCCCAGACGCGGTGCGCCTGCTCGTTGGTATAGATACGTGCGTGCGTGATCTGCTGGAGCGAGCGAGCCAGATCTTCGGCCTTTTGATTGGCCTCGTCCTGCGTGTTCCCGCCGAACTCTGCCAGCAGAAAGCCCCGGCCCTCGGGGAGCAGCGGGATGTCGTCGAGAGCCTTCTGCTTGCTGCGGAGTGAGTCCAGGAGAAGGCCGTCCATGCCCTCAAGGCCGATGGGCTTGTGGGTGAGGACGAGCGGCACGTGGTCTGCGGCGATGAAGACGTCTTCAAAGCCGATACCGACGAGGGTGCGGTACTGGGGAGATTCAACGAGGTTGAGCGTGGCTCCGAGGATGACCGCACAGGTTCCTTCGCTGCCGACCAGGGCGCGGGCGACGTTGAAGTGGTTTTCCGGGAGCAGCTCGTCTAGATTGTAGCCGGAGACGCGGCGGGGGATGTTGGGGAATCGCTCGCGTACGAGGCCGGAGTAGCTGTCGCGAATCTGCTTGAGACCGGCGTAGAGTTCTCCGGTGCGGCCGCCGGCGGCAATCTTCTGCGCAAGTTCTTCTTCGGTCGTAGCTCCGACGGTGAGGCGGGTTCCGTCGTAGAGCAGGAGGTCGAGCGAGTGGATGTTATCGACGGTCTTGCCGCCCATCAAAGCGTGGACTCCGCAGGAGTTGTTGCCGATCATGCCGCCGATGGTGCAGCGGCTGTGGGTGGCGGGGTCGGGAGCGTAGGTGAGGGCGAATTTTTCAGCCGCCTCGCGCACGCGGTCGAGGACGATGCCGGGCTGGACGTGTACGGTGCGGTTGACAGGGTCGACCGGCCCCATCTTGTTCATGTACTTGGAGAAGTCGAGGATGACCGCAGCGTTGGTTCCTTGGCCTGCCAGCGAGGTTCCGCCGCCGCGCGAGAGCACGGGAGCGTTGAAGTCGCGGCATACGGCCACGGTGGCGATAACGTCGTCTTCGTCGAGAGGGATGACCAGACCGATGGGAATGTGCCGGTAGTTGGAAGCGTCGGTCGCGTACAGAGCGCGGGATGCCTGGTCAAAACGGACCTCTCCCCGCACCTTCTGGCGGAGGGCCTGCTCAAGCTGGGCTGCGGGGGGAAAGCTTTCGTGAGCGCGAGCGTGCGAGCTGGGCAGCAGGACAAAGGGAGAGGTGGAGGCGTTTGCTGGAGTTGTGGTGGACAACGGATCTGTACTCTTCTTTCGGTCGAAGGTCATGCCCCTCACGGTCAGGAGGCTAAGACTTTGTATTAGCTGTCATTTTAAAGATAGCCTGCGCGTTGGAGCTGTCGAAGCTGAGATCCAACACTCTCTTGCCGTTCGGGGAAGGCATTGGGAGCCGGGTGATGAACTCATAGAACGATCCCGGAACCTCCTTTTGCACGGTGGTGCCGTCGGCTGCACGGAAGTTGCGAGTGACGCGAGCGGCATGGAAGGCGGTCTGCCGCACCCGTCCGGACTTCGAGTTCTCGACGACTTCTTTAATAGGCTGATTGAGGGCTTTTTGTTCGGCGGAGAGCCGGTCTACATCGGGTACACGGTCGGTCGCATGGTTAAAGACGTTCCCTTCGGTGGCAATCCATGCCATCTCGGGAGATTCGGCCAGCAGAATCTGGTAGTCGGCGAGGGTGGGTTCAGCGTGCTGACGATCGAAGACGGAGACCAGAACGGGGAGCAGCTTCTGAGAGTCCTCGAGGGATAAAGACTTGTTCGCCTCCAGTTCGTGAAGAAGCGCCGCGGCCTGCGGCGTGAGGGGATCGACCGAAGTGGCAGTGACGCGCAAGACCGCTGCCTGAAAGGCATGTGAGAAACGTTCCGGGTGGAGCTCACTGATGAAGAACTGGGCTATGTCTTCCGGATGGTCGATCTGCGCGTAAGAGCGGCCGGACATGCGCAGGCGTTCCAGCGGGTAGAGTCCGTGGAGCTCGTACCCCAGAGGGCGCAGGACGCGCGTGATGGCTCCGTGTCCGGAGGGCAGGGAACCCATCCCTGCAAGGGCGACGGTCCGGACGGCGCCGTGATCGTGCATGACGGTGCGATGGTGATCGAGACAGTGCTGCACGTACTGCGCGGCGGAGGGCACGCGCTGGAGGAGGTCCTCGAAGAGCAGCATATTGAGAGCCTGGGCGAGGACGGCTCGCAAGACCCGGGGCCCGGGATCGGCCGCGAGATCGGCATGGATGAGGAGAACACGGAAGAGCCTGTCGGTTCGCTCTGCTCCGATGAGCAGTTGAAGAAGGTGAGAGAGGACGCCTGTCTCGGGTTGCATATGGTAGCTCCAGTGTTCCGGCAACCTCAAGCGCCTGAACGATCCATCATCATAAACCGAATGGATTCGCAGGCGATGTCATTCGAAGAATCCTGCTCTCGATCAACCAGGCTTCGTTTCGAAAAACAACGGCTCTGCCCCGGGCTCTGACGGAGTTATCTGCGATACCGGCCTGAGCCCGCGAACAGAGTTTCCCAGTAAGACAGACCGGGCGAGACTCAGGTCGCGGAGAGAAAGCGGGGCCTCTGCCGCATCTTCCCGGGTCTCGAGGATATGGCGGCGGAGCACTCCAGGGAGCACGCCAGCGGCGAGAGGCGGGGTAAGAAGCTGGTCGCCAAGGTTTACGAAGAGCGTAGTGATGGCTCCCTCGGTCAGCTCGTTCCGCTCGTTGAGAAAGAGGACCTCGTCGAAGCCGTCTTCGCGAGCACGCGCGTATTCCCGATCGTAGAGCTCGCGGAGGGTGGTCTTATGCCGCAAACGCAGGTCACGCGAGTTGATCCGGTGAGGAGAGATTCGAACGGCGAGCGGGGAGGTATCTTCGACAATCTCCGTGGAGGTCAAGGTGACGTCGCCGGAGTCTGCCAGAAGCAGGCGCACTCTGTACCGCTGTCCCAAGGTCAAAGTCGCTTGCAGTTGCCGAATCTGGGTTTCGACCGAGGCGCGGTCGAACGCGAAATCGAAGTAGGCAGCCGAGCCAGCGAGGCGATCAAGATGCAGCGAGAGAAGAGGCATGCTGTGGCCGTCAAAGAGCATCGTCTCAATGATCTGAAAGGGAGGCGAGGGACGAGTGAGGAAGGATGCCTTGAGCTGGCACTCGCGATACTCGGAGGCCGGGTCCGAGTCGGCGACGATGCCTCCGCCGACTCCCATGGTTGCCACCCTGTTATGCAGGACCAGGGTGCGGATGGCCACGCTGAAAGTGGCGTCGCCCGAAGGAGAGATGTGACCGATGGCGCCGGTGTAGATGCCCCGCGGATGACGTTCGAGCTGGCGGATGATCTGCATGGTGCGAATCTTGGGAGCTCCTGTGATGGAGCCGGAGGGAAAGATTGCGCGGGAGATGTCCCCGAAGGTGAGGCTGGGGGCAAGCTCTCCGGAGACAGTCGAGGTCATCTGGAGAAGCGTGCGATAGCGTTCGACGGAGAAGAGCTGATCGACCCGAACGGAACCCATGCTGCAGACTTTTCCAAGATCGTTGCGCAGCAGGTCGACGATCATGACGTGCTCGCTCCGATTCTTGGCATCCGACAACAGCCGCGCCGTCTGTTGCTGATCCTCGGCGAGATCGAGGCCACGCGACATCGTCCCTTTCATGGGTCGGGTGGTGATGCGGCCATCCTGAATGCGGAAGAAGAGCTCAGGAGAGAGAGAAAGAATGTGATGGCCCGCGGTATGGAGGAGCGCGCTGTAAGCGACCGGCTGCGCCTTGGCGAGGACCGCAAAGGATGAGGCCGCATCGTGCGGTACAGGCATGGTGACGGAGTCGGTGAAGTTGACCTGGTAGGTATCTCCGGCCTCAATGTAGCTCTTGATGGCGAGAATCTTTCGAGTGTAATCCTCTAGTGCGATGTCGAGCTTTGCATCCGACGCGAAGACATCAGGCGCCGTTGTCGAAGGCGCAGCCGGAGGATGAGCGCCGAGAAAGCTTCCTGCAGAGTGATCGAAGACGAATGGCTCCGCATAGGCTCCGAACCACGCGAGCGGCAAGTCGCCTGAGGATGGAGGGGAGAACGAGCCGAGGCTCGACCGTGGCTCCAGGAGATAGCCGCACTCGTAGCTGAGATAGCCCGCAAGGTGACGACCACGGCGGCGGGAGAGCTCCATCCATTCAAAGAGCGCATCCAGCTCTGCTGCCGTGTTCGCTGCGAAGACCTCTATCGGATCAAGGAAGAGATAGCTGTGACGGTTCTCATCATCGAAACGCGAAGTCTCGAGCAGCACAGCCTCAGGCGAGCTGGCAGCGAGTGCTCGAAGAGATTCGGGTAGATCCGTCCATGCAGCCATGAATGAACTTAATTCTTTCATGCCGGCGGCTGCGATTCGGTGTGGTAATCGGTCCGGTTCTGCGGGACTAAATTGCCTCCGGATGCGAAGGTGTGAGGGTGATGTTGATCTCCTGGGAACCCAGACGCGGATGGGCTGCGACGAGCCGCACCGCTCCTGGACGGTCGCCGGCGCGGATCCAGATCGCTCCGGTTCCGCCGATCAGGGCGAACGGATTGTCCCCGATCAGCTCTGCCGATCCCTCGAGTTTGAGGGTGATGGGATCGTTGGCATAGGTGCGGATGTTTCCGAACTGGTCGGTGACCCGCATGACCACGCGCGTGGTATCGGCCCCGTCGGCCACCAGGGAGGTGTCATCCGGCACCAGGGTGAATTTGCGATCAGCGCCACTGCCGGACATGCTCTTCGAGATGACCTGCTTTCCCTTGATGTATCCATCGATCCGGAGATCGCCCCAGGGAACGTGCTTGAGCTTCTCCCGGTCAAGGATGAACGGCGGATAGGTAAGATGCGCGAACTCTTCGCGGTCGGGATCAAGCTCCGCGATCTGCTTCCACGGAGCGTTCTCATCGTCGACGGGCCGCAGAAAGAACTTCAGGTGGTCGCAGTTGGAGCAGACGACTGCCCTGGTGAAGATGGTGGACTCATCACTGTTGGCCCAGTGGAAGGCAGGCTCGAGGACGATCTCTTCTGCGGGATCGCACTGCGACTTGTAGAAGCCGGCTGCCGGCTTTGGCTCGCGAAAGATGTCCGTGACGCCGTGATAGCAGATGCGATCGCCGGCACCGAAGTTCGCGTGCGTGTTGTAGTCGAAGGCGCACCAGCCGATGCCCCCGGCGTACTGGGGATCGGAGGCGAGCTGATTGTGAATGCGTGCGTGGCGCAGAGTATGTTCGCGCTGGCGCTCGTCGTCATCAGTGGTCTTGGTCGGGAAGGTGTGGCCGACGAACTCCGTATTGAGATAGCGCGGATGGTTGGGCTTTCGCAGAGGGAAGCCGAAGTCGTTGATGGTGAAGACGTCCTCGAGCAACTCTGACGATGCGAAGTTGCGGATGCCGCCGGTCTGCCGGGTGGGATCGAGTTGATGCGCCAGCTTGTCGGTGCGGGTGTAGAAGTCGTGATCGTCCGGAGACTCGTTGATGCGGACACCCCACAGGATGATGGACGGATGATTCCAGTCGCGACGGATCATGCGGCCGACGTTATCGATGGAGATCTGCTTCCAGGGCTCATCGCCGATGTGCTGCCAGCCGGGGATCTCTTCCAGAACGAGCAGGCCGATCTCATCGCAGCGGTCGAGGAAGTGACGTGACTGCGGGTAGTGCGAGGTACGCACGATGTTGCAGTGCAGGTGGCGACGAAGGATGTCAGCATCCCGCCTCTGTGCGCGTGCAGGCATCGCCTGGCCGACGAAGGGAAAGGTCTGGTGACGATCGAGGCCGCGCAGCTTGACGATCCTGCCGTTGAGCGAAAAGCCTTGAGGGGTGAAGGTGGCTTCGCGGAAGCCGACCCGACGCGTATCGGAATCGATAGCGTGACCGCCCGATAGGAGTTGAACATGCACGGTATAGAGGTTCGGATTCGCAAGATCCCACAGCTTGATTCCCGGCAACTGACCCAGCGTCAGGGTGTGCCGAGCAGGATCATCGACGGTTTGAGTGCTGGCATGCACAGGCGCGGAGGTCGCAGGATCAGACGTCGCGTTCGGATCGGGAGCTACGTTGTGAGAGACGTGAGCCGTCTGCTTTGCGACCGTACGATTGCCATCGCGCAGCTCAACCTCAAGGGTGAGATCGGACGCGTTGGAACCGGCAAGGAAGCAGTCGACCTCGATCGCCGGCGATGGCGAGAGAACGTCCTTCGTTCGGACAAAGATGTTATCCAGATACGTCTGCGGAACGATGCGAAGCGATACTTCCCGGTAGATGCCACCGAAGGTAAGGTAATCGATCTCGTTGCCGAAGGGCGGGATGTCGGCGCGCTCGGAAGAGTCGACGAAGACGGTGAGAACGTTTTCGCCAGTTCCCTTCAGGTGCGGCGTGAGGTCGAAGGAAAAGGGAGTGTACCCGCCCTTGTACTCTCCGAGCGATGTTCCATTGATCCAGACGGTCGATGCCGTCATAGCGCCTTCGAAGTCGAGGAAGACGCGCTTCCCTTTCGCCGATGCCGGAGTGCGAAAGCGGCGACGATAGGTGGAGACGAACTCATACTCCTTATCGTCGAAGCCGTGCCAGGGCAGGCGACGGTTGGTGTGCGGGATCACGACGCGCTCGAACACTGCATCGTTGAAGGCGGGGTCGTGTGCCTCGACGACCTGTCCGGCATGGAATCGCCATCCGCGGTTCAGGGGGAGAACGGTACGTTCGGGATTATTCTGCGCCAAAGCTTTCGTTGCAGGCAGTGCAGTGGCGGCAAGTAGCGTTCCGGTGGTTTTGATGAAGTCGCGTCGGTCCATGAAGGTGTTGAGAGCTCTCCAAAGCTAAGAGCATCGTAAGCATCTCCAGCCGATTTGTCACAGACGGGGGAAGGCGAACCAGCTACGGAGGAGGCAGCTTACTCGGTCGAAAGTCCGTACTTTTCCATGCGATAGATCAGGGTACGCCGGCTGATATCCAGATATTTTGCAGCCTTGGTCTGGTTCCCTTTTGCCTGCTCCAGGGCCCGCAGGATCAGCTCGCGCTCGACTGCCTCGAGACTCACGCCTTCTTCCGGAAGCTCAATCCAGAAAGCAGAGTTATCCGGCGGCACACGACGAATCTCTTCAGGGAGGTCGGCCTCGGTCACAAGATTCGACGAGCTGAGCACGAGCATTCGTTCCAGAACGTTTTCCAGCTCACGAACGTTGCCGGGCCAGCGATAGCGCGTGAGGTGCTGCACGACAGCGGACGAGAGCTCAATATCCGTCATGCCGTGGCGCTCTTTCGCCTTACCGAAGAGATGCTTCACCAGCTCCGGAATATCTTCTCTGCGCTCTCGCAAGGGCGGCAGCAGCAGGGGAACCACAGCCAGCCGGTAGTAAAGGTCTTCGCGGAAGGTCTGGTCTTCGATCATGGCCTGCAGATTGCGATGCGTCGCAGCCACGACACGAACATCAACCTTCTGAACCTCGGTCGCGCCGATCTTTGCTATCTCGCCCTGCTGCAAGACGCGAAGGAGCTTGACCTGGGCATCGAGGGGAAGCTCGCCGACCTCGTCGAGAAAGAGCGTGCCTCCATCAGCCAGCTCGATCTTGCCGGGCTTGGTCGTCACGGCACCGGTGAAAGCGCCGCGAGTGTACCCGAACAGCTCTGCCTCGACCAGCTCCTTTGGGATGGAACCGCAGTTGATAGTGACGAAGGGCGCGCTCTTACGCGGACTGTTGAAGTGAATGGCACGCGCCATCAGCTCCTTGCCGGTGCCGGTCTCGCCCTGGATAAGAACCGTGGTGTCGCGCTGTGCCACGCGCGATGCCTGATCGAGAACCCGCAACAGGCTCTTGGCGCGGCCGACGATCCCTTCGAAGCCGTATCTCTGGTCGAGAACAGAGCGCAGTGTCCTAACTTCCTCGAGAAGGTTCTGGCGCTCCATCGCACGATGCACGACGAGGACGAGCTCCTCGAAGTCCAGCGGCTTGGTGACGTAGTCGTATGCGCCCAGCTTCATGGCCTCGACGGCGGTCTCGACAGTGCCGAAGGCGGTCACGATGATCAACGTCGGTTGGATGTCGTCCGCTGCGATCCGGCGCATGAGCTCGAGGCCGCTGGTCGGCATCTTAAGATCGCTGATCACCAGCTGCGGGCGGGTCTGACGGATCAGCTCGTACGCCTCCGCTCCATCGGCGGCAAGCGCAACCTGGTAGCCCGCCTCCTCCAGCTGCATCTTCATCACGCTGCGGAGGCTGCTGTCGTCATCCACAACGAGGATCTGGCGCGAGTTCATCGGACACCGGCCATCTTCTGCGCACGCTCGAGCGGCAGGTTTAACCGGAAGGTCATTCCGCGATCAGGATTATTTTCGGCGCTCAGCAAACCGCCATGCTGTTCCACGATATTGGCGGCCACGGCGAGACCGAGGCCGGTACCGCTCTCCTTGGTGGTGAAAAAAGGCTCGAACATACGATCCAGCTCTTCGGGGGTCATGCCGCAACCCTCGTCGCGAATCTCCACACACAGTTCTGCATCTTCTGTGAATGCCTTCACGACGACACGGCCTCCGCCCTGGGTCGCCTGAATGGCGTTGAGAACGATATTCAGCAGGACCTGCTTCATCTGTTCTGCATCGCAGTCGACGAGAGGGAGCTGCCGAGGAAGATCATCGATAATGGCGACCTGTTGCCGGATCGCAGCATGGCGCGCCAGCACCGTAACCGACTCCACCAGAGCGCAGGGGTCAACACGCTGGTAACGCGGCAGGCGGGGCCTGGCAAAGTCGAGAAAGTTGGTCAGCAGTTTATTGAGCCGCTGCGATTCTTTCTCCAGGATCCCAAGACACTCCTGGCGGTTATCCGCAGAGGCATTGCCTCGCTTCAGAATTCCGGCCGCGCCGGAGATGCTTGCAAGCGGGTTGCGGATCTCGTGTGCCAGGCTTGCGGCCAACTGTCCGGCAGCAGACAGCCGCTCGGTCTTCTTCATCTTCTCCACGTTCTCTCGCAGCTCCGTGTAGACGTTTTCGAGCTCGCGCTTGGTGGACTCTACTCGCAGACGCTGCACGCGCTCGCGGTCCGCAAGCAGACCGGCGATGATGCCTGCGCTGCCAAAGATCGCCAGCTCCAGCAGCTGATCTTCGGCATCCATCGGCCAGCGCGTCCAGTGGCGCGCAATGATGGGGGATTCAATCAACAGCCCGAAGAGAAGGGCCTTTACCGCTCCACGCCAGCCAAACAACATCCCCGCCATCATGAAGGGCAGGAAGTTCAGATGATGCAATACGTTATGCAGGGCAATGGCACGGGGCGAGGTGAACCATGTTGTCAGAGCCACGGCGACGATCATCGTCGCGATCGCCGCCGCCTTCACGCGTGGCGTCCGCAGGATCGTCAAGGACCTGGAAAAGTGCCCCATCTCTTTATTTTCCCATGCTGGCGTCTGCGGCTGCTCCAGGAGAGGCGGAAGCCGCGTCACCGTCACGGATGACGAGAACCATGTATGCATCAGGGGAGCGAGATGCAATTGATCTTCCACTTCTTTGAGAGCGCAGACCTATGTATCCGCAGCAGCAGGCATCCTCCCGTGGACGATACGGGACAGTAGGCGAGGACGAAGTGTCCCAAATGGGACTATTTTCACCAAATCGTATGGATTTCTCCATGCCTGCTTTGGTCCTTGGATTGCATTTCCTCTCTATGTGCATCTGCGATGGTTCTTAATCGTTCTTCTGCTTTGTTTGCGTCCTGCTGCCGGCCAAGTGTCTGCTCCGCAGGCGGGTTCACTTCCCCAAGCGCCGTCTCCCTCTGAGCCTCCGCCGCCGCCCACCGCGACGGAGCAGACCTCGGCTGTGCCTTTCACGCTGGATAAAGCGCTGAAGATGGCAGAGCAAAACAGTCCACGGCTGCACGCGGCCAGCGCACTGGTCGATCGTGCTGCAGCAGCAACGATCACGGCACGCGCCTATACGAATCCGCAGGTGGAATACTTCGCTGGAAAACAGAGCGCACGTAACATCCGCACACCGGGTGTACCGGGCATCCTGCAGCACTATGCCGGATATCAGACGATCGAGGTTCCCAGCGAGCGCCGATCGCGGAGAAGGGTAGCCGATCTTGGACGAGTGGGTCAGAGCTTTGATCGTAACGCCGAGCTTCTGTCGCTAGCGGCAGACGTGAAGCACGCCTTCTATGAGGCTCTGAGATGGAAGCACGAAGTGGAACACGCCCGGGAGAATCTGGCGCTGGTCCAAGATCTCCGTAATCGAGTCGAGGTGGAGGTCAAGGTTGGCGAAAAGGGACGTCTTGAGCTGACGCGTGCCGAGGCCGAGTTGGCGAGAGCGACCTTTGCGGTACGAAGTGCACAGATCAACCTCGTGGATTCGATTGCCTCGTTGCGAGCAGTAATCGCGGCGCCGCCCGATGTACCCATTGACCCGCGTGGCGATATCGAGCCGCCGGTACATCTGGGCCCACTGGAAGAGCTTCGGGCTCTGGTCCTGAAGAATCATCCTGTGATCGCGGGCGCCAATGTAGCCATGGAGCAGGCAGAGGCAGAGCTTGACCATCAGCGTGCCCTGCGCGTGCCGCAGCCAACGTTTTATGGAGAGTGGGAGCGCCAGCCGGATCTGACCTTCTGGCGCGTTGGCGTCACCGTTCCTCTTCCTCTATGGGACCGTCGCCGTGGTCAGATCGCGGACTCTCAAGCCGTAATCCGACAGACCTCAGCAATCCGCAATCAGCGGCAGCTTGAGCTGACGGCCGCACTGGAGCGGGCCTACGAAAGTTATCAACTCGCCGATCAGCAGGCGAAGTCGCTGCAGGCCGGCTCGCTGCATGAAGCAGAGAGTGCGGTGGATGCGGCAAGAGCTGCATACAGATTTGGCGAGCGCGGCATCGTGGAAGTGCTGGACGCGCAGCGCGTGTTGCAGAGCGTTCGCGGCGATCTTCTGGACGCACAGTTTGCGCGTCAGTCCGCCCTCGTTGACCTTGAAGAACTTGGCGTAGTTGCCTCTGGAGAAAAGCATTGAAGACCGTAAAGCATACGAGCTCCCTGGCCGGCTGCGCGCTGGCATCCGTTGCTGCCCTTTTATTGACCGTCAGTGGATGCAAAAAGAACACGCCTCCCCCGGAAGTAAAGGCGGAGAGTGACCCCAGCGTCATATCGGTCAGTCCGGATCTTGCAAAACAACTGGTGATCGGCGAGCCGAAGATGCAGGAGGTGGCGGGATCCCTTCAGGTTGCCGCACGGATCGATACCGATGCCAGCCGCATTGCCCGAATCGGCTCACCGGTTGCGGGCCGCATCATCAAGCTCCTCGTGCTTGAGGGACAGTACGTGCATCGCGGCGAAGCACTTGCCACGCTGCACAGCACCGACCTCTCAGACACTCAGTTCTCCTTTATCAAGGCCTTCTCGCAGGAGAATCTGGCAGAACAGGCCACGAAACGTGCCGAACAACTGGTGAAGGCGGACGTGATGGGTCAGGCTGAGCTCGAGCGCCGCCGCGCAGAGCTGCTCCAGGCATCCACGGAAGCCGCCGCATTTCGGACCCAGCTCAGCGGACTGGGAATGTCCGATGCCGCCATACGCAAGCTCGAGGGAAGCCGCAAGCTCAACGCCGACTATCCCGTTCTGTCGACCATCAGCGGTACTGTGCTCGAGCGCAAAGTCACCATCGGCCAGATCGTGCAGCCC
Source organism: Edaphobacter sp. HDX4 (assembly GCF_036877565.1). Classification (NCBI taxonomy): domain Bacteria; kingdom Pseudomonadati; phylum Acidobacteriota; class Terriglobia; order Terriglobales; family Acidobacteriaceae; genus Edaphobacter; species Edaphobacter sp. HDX4. Next base: position 22,607 of record NZ_JAEDXW010000010.1, on the reverse strand, counting down.
GCCGAGATCGCCTTCATGGTTGCCGATCTTTCCAATGTCTGGGTCATTGCCGATGTTCCCGAAGAGAGCTCCGGTCACCTGCATAAGGGAATGGAGGTCATCGTCAAAGTTCCCGCACTGCCTGACCAGACCCTTCACGGCAAGCTCTCTTACGTCTCACCCATCGTTGATCCTGTCACCCGCACGGTGCAGGTACGCATGGATCTCCCCAATCCGCATGGCATCTTCAAGCCTGCCATGCTCGCGGGCATGACCTTCATCGACGCATCCGAACGCAAGAATACAGTTCCATCAACAGCCGTGGTCCGTGAAGAGAACAAGGACTACGTCTTTGTGGAGATCGAACCGAGGAAGTACATGCTTCGCGAGGTCTCTCTCGGTCTCGAGAGCGGCGATAACCGCGTGCTGGAGAGTGGCGTAAGCCCTGGAGAAAAGATCGTTCTTGACGGTGCATTTCACCTGAACAATCAGCGCAAACAGAACGCGATCAAAGGAGGCGAGTAGCAATGCTCCAGTCCATCGTTCACGGTGCGCTGAAGCATCGCCTCGTTCTTGTCGTTATAGCGGTTGCACTGCTCGGTTTTGGCGTCAATGCCGCGCAGCATCTTTCGGTCGACGCCTTTCCTGATGTAACCAACATCCAGGTCCAGATCGCTACAGAGGCTCCGGGAAAGTCTCCGGAAGAGGTCGAACGTTTTATCACGATTCCGGTTGAGATCGCGATGACAGGCTTGCCCGGCATGACGGACATGCGTTCGCTCAACAAGCCCGGCCTGTCGCTGATCACGCTGGTATTTGAAGACGGCCGCAATCTTTATCTCGAAAGACAGATGGTCTCCGAGCGTCTGAACGAGCTGCGCGAGCGTATGCCCGAGGGCGTCACACCTATCCTGGGACCCATCACCAACGCACTCGGCGAGGTGTATCAGTACACGCTGGAGCGCCCGGAAGATGGCAAGCGACCCCTTACCAAAGAAGAGCTCACCGAGCGACGTACCGTGCAGGACTGGGTCGTTCGTCCCCTGCTGCGCTCGATATCCGGAGTCGCCGAGATCAACTCAACCGGCGGCTACGTCAAGCAGTACGAGACGCTGGTCGATCCACAGAAGCTTCGCTACTACAACCTGACCATCCAGGATGTCTGCAATGCGCTGGCGCGGAATAATGCCAACGCCGGCGGCGGAATCCTACCGCAACATGCGGAGCAGTATCTGATTCGCTCCGTAGGTCTCATTCGGGATCTGGACGACATTCGAGGCATCGTGCTGAAAGAGTCGGGCGGCACCCCGATATACATTCGAGATGTCGCGGACGTTCGCCTTGGTACCGCTGTTCGTCATGGCGCAATGATCAAGAACGGCTATACGGAGTCAGTCGGCGGCGTCGTTCTGATGATGTCCGGCGGCAATGCAAAGGAGATCGTCAGTCGCGTGAAGGCGCGGGTTGCCGAGATCAACTCCAAGCATATGATCCCGGGCGGCCTTCGCATCAAGCCGTACTACGATCGCTCGCAGCTTGTGGACGCTGCGATCCACACCGTCACTGAGGTTCTGGGCGAAGGTATCGTCTTCGTCATCATCGTGCTGGTTCTCTTTTTAGGAGACATCCGCTCCAGCCTGATCGTCAGTGCCACGCTGCTGGTCACGCCGCTGCTGACCTTCCTGGTGATGAACAAGGTCAATCTCTCAGCAAACCTTATGTCGCTGGGAGGCCTGGCGATTGCGATCGGCCTGATGGTCGACGGCTCCGTCGTCGTGGTGGAGAACGTCTTCGCGAAGCTTAGTCATGCGCGGCAACACGGCCATGAGATCAACTCGGAACAGGGCAGGATGCATGTCGTGCTGGACGCGGTCGGCGAGGTTGCAACGCCGGTCCTCTTCGGCGTGACGATCATCATTCTCGTCTTCCTTCCGCTGATGACGCTGGAGGGCATGGAGGGCAAGATGTTCGCGCCTCTGGCCTACACGATCGCCATCGCGCTCGGCATCTCGCTGCTTCTGTCGCTCACGCTGTCGCCCATACTCTGCAGCTACCTGCTTCGCGGAGGCTCCGAAGACGATACGTGGCTGGTGCGACGCATCCGTCGTCCTTACAACGCCATGCTCCAGTGGGCGCTCTCCCATCGCAAGACCACGGTGCTATCGGTCATAGGGCTCTTCATCTTTGCGCTCTGCCTCTTCCCATTCCTCGGGACCGCCTTTATCCCGGAGATGGCAGAAGGGACGCTTTCTCCCAATGCGGATCGTGTTCCCAACATCTCGCTCGATGAGTCGCTGCGAATGGAGATGGCCATGCAGAAGACCATGCTCACCGTGAAGGGCGTCGACAATGTCGTCTCGCGCGTGGGTCGTGGTGAGTCGCCTGCCGACCCGGCGGGGCCGAACGAAGCGGACGTGCTCGCCTCGCTTACCCCCATCGAGGATCGCCCAAGCGGCATGACGCAGGAGAAGATTGCCGATCAGATGCGCGACAAGCTTGCCTCCATCCCAGGCATCAACCTCGTCATGTCGCAGCCGATCTCCGACCGCGTAGACGAGATGGTCTCCGGCGTTCGCGCGGACGTTGCCGTCATGCTCTATGGAGACGATCTTGATGTCCTTGTGGAGAAGGCGCGAGAGATAGCCCGCGTTGCGAATACCATCCAGGGCACGCAGGATACGCGCGTCGACCGCGTTGGCGGACAGCAGTATCTCAACATCAACATCGACCGCCGTGCCATCGCGCGTTATGGCCTTAACGCCTCCGACGTAAACGACGTTATCGAAACAGCGATCGCAGGTAAGGCCACGACCGAGATCTACGAGGGTGAGCGGCGCTTTGAAGCAGTCGTTCGCCTGCCCCAGACGCTTCGTGACAGCGTTCCCGACATCAAGGAGCTGCAGATCAGCTCACCCGATGGCCCGCTGATCCCGCTCGATAACCTGGCGAAGGTCAGCGTGAAGGAGGGTCCGGCCCTCATCAACCGCAGCATGGGCAAGCGCCGCATCGTTGTCGGTGTGAACGTGCAGGATCGCGATCTCGGCGGGTTCGTGGCCGAACTGCAGCAGAAGGTGGACAAGCAGGTGAAGCTGCCCCCTGGCTATTACATCGAGTGGGGCGGCCAGTTCCACAACATGGAAAGAGCCATGCATCACCTGATGATCATCGTGCCGATTACTATCGCTGCGATCTTCTTCCTGCTCTTCGTTCTCTTCCAGTCGGTGCGGTTTGCTGCGTTGATCATCACCGTCCTTCCCTTGGCATCCATCGGGGGTGTGCTTGGACTCTTTGTCACGGGAGAGTATCTGTCGGTGCCCGCGTCCGTAGGCTTTATCGCGCTGTGGGGAATCGCGGTGCTCAACGGGGTCGTGCTGGTCTCATACATCCGCAAGCTGCGGGCTGAGGGCATGCCGCAGGACGAGGCGATTCGCGAAGGAGCCCGGCTGCGGTTCCGTCCCGTCATGATGACGGCCACGGTCGCCGCGCTCGGCCTTGTTCCCTTCCTCTTTGCCAAGGGTGCCGGTTCAGAGATCCAGCGTCCTCTTGCTATCGTCGTCATCGGCGGCTTGCTCAGTTCGACCCTTCTGACACTGATCCTGCTTCCGGTGGTCTACGCCACCTTCGAAGGCAAGCAACGGGACGCGTAACGCGTCCCGTTGTCTTCCACCTGAGAAGTGCGATCGACGCTTATCAGCTACGATCTGCCGACATAATCCTTGTATGCAGGCAAGCCCAGGTCCGGGAGACTGCTTGCCTGCATTGCAGCCCGCACAATAGCGCGAGACATTACGGTCGCGGCTATTGCACCGACTGCGGATACATCTGCCTTCACCTTGGTGGTTCCCGTCGACATGGCAAAGATGGTGTCACCGTCGCCCATGGTGTGCACTGGATTGATGGCACGCGCATAACCGTCGTGCGCCATCTGCGCGATCTTGGTCATCTGCGTCTTGTTGAAGGGAGCATTGGTCGCTACAATCCCGATCGTCGTATTGGCGGCGTTTTGCACTACGACGCGATAGCCCTTCAACATGGCATCCATGGAGTCGCGATATCCTTTGCCATCTTCGCTGCGGGCGCCGGCAACCACCTTCCCTGACTGCGGATTGATGACATCGCCGACTGCGTTGACCGCCACAAGAGCGGCGACAACGATTCCTGTGTCACCGACCTTCACGCTGGCCGTGCCGAGTCCCGACTTCATGGAGAACTTCGGTCCGAACATCTTCCCGATGGTTGCTCCCGCTCCTGCGCCAACGTTTCCTTCCGCAACGGGACCTGTAGTGGCAGCGACACAGGCCTTGTATCCATGCTCGTCGCCGGGACGGATCTTGAAGTCGCCCACGCCCAGGTCCATCAGGATGGCGGCCGGAACGATAGGCACTACACCCTTGCCAATCTTGTAGCCGAGATTATGCTCTTCGAGCCAGCGCACGACGCCAGTAGCTGCCGCAAGCCCGTAGGCGCTACCGCCGGAGAGCAGAATCGCCTGTACCTGCTGGACAGTATTGATGGGCGAGAGCAGATCCGTCTCCCGGGTTCCCGGCGCTGAACCGCGGACGTCGACTCCGGCAGTGGCTCCTTCTTCGCAGATCACAACCGTGCAGCCCGTCGGCCGTTCGCTGAGTGTGTGATGCCCAACCTTCAGACCCGGCACATCGGTCAGCGAGCCTCCCTCAGGGAGCGACAGCGGTTCTTTTGCCGCCGCGAACGCGGCTTCTGCAGGCAGCACCGCCGCCAAGGGGAGTCCAAGCAGGTTTCGAGCAAACTCACGACGCTTCATTAACAACCTCTCCCAGCCGAAACGCAGCTGTCTTTCTACAATACGGTTTCCTGAACCGAAGAAGCCTTCTGGGTCACGATCGAGGGAGCGAGGACACGGAACCCGATCATCACCAGAGCAGCGGTTGCGATGCCAATGGCCTGTGGCGAGAGAAGACCGACGCCTGAGCCGTGGGTGAGACGCACGGTCAACAAAGTAGCCGCCAGTGCAGCGAAGATGCTGCACAGAGCCGCGCGCGCGAGCACACGTCGTGAATAGAGACCCGCGAGCACTGGAACGAAGAGGGCCACGGCGATGAGTCCGTAGAAGATTGAGACTGCCTGAATGATGGAAGGCAGAACCGCAGCCAGCAGGATGCCCACGATACCTGCGCTTATCGAGGCCAGCCGGCTTACCCACAACATCTTCTGCTGCGAAACCTGGGGATTCAGGAAAGTCTTATAAAGATCCACCGCGAGCGAGGTAGACAGCATAAACAGGATGGCGTCCGTCGCGCTCAGCTCTGCGGAGAAGATGGAGGCGAGAGTCCAGACTCCCAGCCACTCCGGCAGCAGTGCCTTCATCGCGGCAGGAAGCGCAAGCTCAGGGTTTGCGAGATGAGGCATCGCGGCAAAGGCGCACAACCCGAGGACCGCCGGGACGAATGCAAAGATGGCCTGGCCCGCGGAGTTTAATCCAACTCCCACGCGCACCGTCTTCACGTCGCAGGCACCATAGACCTTCTGCACCAGGCCGGGAGAGATCATGAACGACGGCACAAGAATCGCAATCCAGGCGAGCAACTGCTTCGGTCCGGCTCCGGTGATGCTGAACAGTGCCGCCGTCTTGGCTTGGCTTCCTGTATTCGCCAATACGAGTTCGTGCACATGAGACCAACCGCCCAGAGCATGCAGCGCGAACGGAACCGCCAACAACAGGCCGGACATCGTCACGGCAAGCTCGAACATGTTGACGAAGGAGGAGGACATCATGCCGCCGGCCGTACAGTACACGATGGCCACGATGCCTCCGATCAGGCATCCCTCCCACTTCGGAATCGCTGCAACCGTATTGAGGATCCACGAGATCGCAATCAGCTGCCCTGCAAGGATGGCCAGCGCACCGAACCAGAAGAGGATCGCGATAACGGCCTTGACCGCTTTGTTGTAGCGAAACTCCAGGTAATCCTGCAGTGTTGCATGGCCGTGCTCCTTTGCAAGCACCCACAGCTTCGGACCGAGAAACTGCGAGAGCAGAAAGGTGCCGATGCAGGCGGAGCCAACCCACCACCACGCGGACATTCCCATCCTGTACCCGAGTCCCGTCGCTCCCACGGTCGAGCCTGCACCGATATTGGCCGCCAGGAAGGTCGCAAACAGGCGGCCGGTTCCCATGCTGCGGCCCGCAACGAGAAAATCCGCGGAGTTCTTGACCCTGCGGCTCATCAGGATGCCGAGCGCCATCAGGAAGATGGAATACAGCAGCAATGCGATGAGATAGATATTCATTCGTTCGGCCCTATTCCAACCCTAGCAACTGTACCGCAGTCAGCGCCATCACTTTGGCGGAGGCCACAATGTCGTCGATGCGGCAGTACTCATCCGGAAGATGCGCCTGCGACAACAGGCCCGGGCCATATGCCACGCACTGCGCAACGTTCGCGATGCGCACGACATGTTTCTGATCATAGGTCCCAGGGCTCGCCGCGTAGACAGCCTGCGTTCCCGCAACCTGCTCAATGCATCCGGTGAGTGTCTGGACAAGGTCGCAGCTCTGGTCGGTCTGTACGGGATGGACAATCATCAGATCTTCGAGCGTATATTGAAACTCCGGATTGGCTGCCTTGTACCTTTCCAGCATCTCTGCAATCTCTCCACGTACCTCCTCGAACGACTCTTCCGACAGGAATCTGCGGTCGAAGATTGCTCCGGAACGATCTGCAACGCACGGCGTCTGCGTTCCATGCTCGGGCTGTCCGCCGAAGACCGAGTTCACATTGATGCTGGCATAGCGCGACTTCGGCGGCTGTACCGGGACTTCGGTCTTTCGCGTCTCGAGCCTGGGCTTCAGTTCGTGCGTCACGCCATGGAGGAAATCCGTCAGGTGATCGATCGCGCTTACACCGAGATAGGGCATGCTGCCGTGCGCGATACGCCCGTGAGTCGTCACCTTGAACCAGTACACGCCGCGATGCCCCAGGTAGATGTGATTGGTGTCGGTAGGTTCGGTGATGATGACGTAATCGTTCTTCTCTTTACCGAGCCAACCGTGCCGTGCCAGATACGCGACACCGGCGAATCCCCCGCTCTCCTCATCCACCGTCCCACTCTGCTCTACGGTTCCGCGCAGCTTCAGGCCTGCACGCCGTATGGCTTCGACGGCAAAGATGGAGGCGGCAATGCCTGCCTTCTGATCGGAGACTCCGCGTCCGTACATCTTGCCGTCTTCAATACTCGCGGCGAAAGGATCGCGCGTCCAGCCGGCTCCCACCGGAACGACATCGAAGTGACCGTTGAAGTGCAGGGACGGTCGAGTGGTACTCCCTTTCATTCTTCCAAAGACATTCACGCGCGGATGTTCCGGGGTGTGCTCCTTGAGCCCTTCCGCCGTGATGTAGCTGGTGTCGTAACCAAACTTCTTAAGTTGGTCGCCGATCAGCTCCGCTCCTTCGCGGTAGTACTCGCCCGGCGGATTGATCGTCGGCACGCGAACCAGGTCCCGCAGAAATGAGATCATCTCATCCTGAATCCGGTCGATGCCGTTACAGATTGAGTCCTGCACCTTTGCCGATATCTCGGATGTTGCCATGCCATACCTCAGGAAAGAGCGCCCAGGATCATTATCCGGAGCCGTTGAACTGCGCTGGTCGAGACCGTTTGCTCCTTTACCGGGCCGACCTAAAAGCCGTATTTGAAGGCCAGTTGGATGACCCGGGAGTCGTTTCCGACCGTGGAGGTGATGCGTCCGAAGGTCGTTGCTCCAAAGGTCAGGCCCGGCTGAGCGAAGTGCGCTTCGTTGAAGACATTGAAGACCTCAAACCGGAGGTCCGCATGCTGTGTCTCGGTTACGCGGAAGATCTTGAAGATAGAAGCATCCGTTGTATTGAAGCCGGGACCCACAACAACTCCGCGGGGCTCATTGCCCGACTGGCTATTGTTGACCCTCGTTCCCAACATCGGCAACGAAAAGCAGGATGTATTGAAGAAGGTCGATGTCGTTCCGACATTCCGGTTCGCATAGTTATTCGGATTGCAGGTCATGTTGGGCCGGAAGGTCAGCGACTGCGCCGTCGTCGCCGAATTCACAACTGTGAATGGATTACCCGACTGTACCTGGAAGATGCCGTTGACCTGCCATCCTCCGATCAGAAGGCGCGCTGCCGCAGGCTTGTCCAGCAGCCGTGGCAACTCGTATGCAAAGCTAAGGACAAATCGGTTTCGTGTATCGAACAGCGAATTGCCGCGCTCTCGTGCCATGGCAGCATCGATCGAACCTTCATCACCGATCGTCACCGGCAGGATCGGGCGTGAATCGTTCCCGATGTTCAATCCCGATACGTCGTCGATCGAGCGGCTCCAGGTGTAAGCGGCCGTCGCGGTCGCTCGATGCCAGGTCCGCAGAGTGAATTGAGCCTGCAGCGAGTCATACCAGCTCTTTGCCGCAGAGAACGTCGGGCGGGTTAGGCCGAACGCCGGGAAGACTGCGCGGCTTCCTGCTGCGTACGCGTTGATTGCGGAGCTGGACGGGACCACATTCGTAGGATTGACCTCGATAAAGATCGGCAGCTGCTTGCCTTTCGTTCCGACATATCCAAGCTCGAAGCCCATCTGCGGGGTGAACTGATGTTCAATGCCGAGGTTGTAGTGTTGGATATTCGCAGCTTTATACGAGTGAGGAAGACTCCATCCGATGAAGGTCAGGCCAGGAGGAAATCCGACCGCTCCGGTCGAGACACCTGCGTATGGGTTTGAGAACCAGTTTGGCGTGGCTGTCGCGCCCGCTCGCTGGTAGAAATCGATCTCCTGCAGGGGCTGGAAGGGGGGCGCCAGTGTACCGTTCTGGAAGAAGTCGCCCTGACCCGGTACGGTGTCGAAGTAGATCCCATATGCCGCACGAAATACCGTCTTGCCATCGCCCGCCGGATCATAAATAGCCGCCAACCTGGGAGAGATGTTGTTGGTGTCGGCATAGTAAGTTGCGTCGGGCGTGGTCGTATCACCGGGATACACCAGTCCCAGCGGAGCGTTCGGCTGCACCGTCGACTGCTGACCGGGATGCAGCGCGGCCAGATGTCCTTTGGCCTCCGTATAGGGCTGATTGACCTCGTAACGGCCGCCCACCACAACCGTCAGCTTGGGACTGATGCGGAACTGATCCTGTGCGTAGCCAGAGTAGGTCCACGATTTGCCATTCATCGCCGGATCACCCGATCCCTGCTGGAACATGTATGGGTATCCAAGCAGGAAGTCTGCCAGCGCGTATCCCGTAAAGTTGGCATTGAAGGTGAAGGCGCCGTTGGGACGATTGATATAGAGCAGGCCGATTCCATCGCGACGAACCTCGCCTCCGAACTGCAGCGTATGCCTGCCTCGCGTCCACGTGAAGTCATCCGAGATGGTATCGACACTGTTGCTGCGGGAGGCGAACGGCTGCTGTGCATCGCCCTGCGAAAAGTAGCTTGTGATCACCACATTCGGCAGACCGGCGGCTTGCGGGTTGCTCGAATTGAATGCGTATCCTGCCGTCTTCAGATCGAGACCGCTGGTCGCGTTTGGGGTACCGCCGATCCATTGCCGCGCATAGCGGGCAACGTTGATCATCTGGGAGTTGATCACCCAGGTGTCCGAACCCATAGCATCCTGCAGGGTCATGATCTGACGATTTCCAGCGGGAGCAAAGTTCGACGGCGTAATCGGCCCGAAGAGGTTCTGGTGCGATCGCATATATCGACCCAGCAGGGCATGGCTCGACAGCTTGAAGTCCGCTCGGACTCCCCACATGTCGCGGTTGTCGATGTTGGGTGGCGAAGCCGTGTAGAAGTTTCCGGGAGCGTTCGGAAGAGGGATGTAGGTATTCAGTAGATACCCGCTTACTGCACTGATCCTCGCCGGATCGATCACGTTCGGCCGTCCCTGGTAAGCAAACTGCCGTCCCGTCGTCGGGTCGATGATCTTCGTGGAAAGCTCGGAAAAGTCGCCACCCCGCATCGCTTGGCTAAGCACCGGCTGATTCAGCACATTGCTGGTCGCGTCCTTCAGGCGAAAGCCCTCGTAGAAGCCAAAGACGAACAGGCGATCGCGGATGATCTTTCCGCCCGCCGCTCCTCCAAACTGGTTCTGCTGGTAGTTGGGTTTCGTCTTTGAGAAGAAGTTCTTCGCGGCCAGTGCAGCTTCGCGATTGAACTCCCAGACGCTGCCGTGCCAGGTGTTGGTTCCCGAGCGAGTCACCACATTGACGATCGCGCCCGCACTCCGTCCGTACTGCGCGTCGTAGGAGTGTGTCATGATCTTGAACTCTTCAATCGCATCTGGCGGAGGCCGCATCACAAAGCCGCTGTTGAAGGAATCGTTGTTCGGCGCGCCATCCAGCAGAAAGCTGTTGGACTGGTTGCGCATTCCATTCACGTTGAAGCTTCCGGTCGAGTTACCGAATCCACCAGGCGTTGCGTTTCCATTTGCACCACCCAGCGCAGCCGGGGCCGCAATGACGCCGGGAATCAGCGTCCCCAACTGCGCGAAGTTTCTCCCATTGAGCGGCAGATCGACCACGGCCTGGTGATCGACGACCGTGCCGAGCGTCGCATTTCCCGTCTCCACGAGGGGCGATGCACCCGTCACAGTCACCTCTTCCACAACGCCGCCGATCGGAAGATGCACATCGACGCGGGAGGTTCCGTTGACCTGCACCTCAACCCTCTCCACAATCATCGTCTTGAAGCCCGTCGCAGTGGCCCTGACCCGGTAGACTCCCGGGTTGACCAGCGGAAAGACGTAGGTTCCATCGGAACCTGTCTTCGTCGTGCGCGACTCCGCCGTGGCCACATTGGTCAATTCGATCCTGACGCCCGGCACGACCTGTCCCGCGGGATCCGAGACCACACCGGTCACCTGACCTGTCGCCTGTCCGAACGCCGGATGCGCGACACTCAGGAACAGAACCGTGAACAGAATCGAGAGAAGACGGCCCATCGCCGCGGGCGTAGATCTTAGAGAGCTAACCGCAAATGCCTCACGCATAAACAACCTCCACGTCATGACACAGATACAGAGAGGTGTAGCTCGTGCACCCGGGAACCGGGCGCGTGAACAGCATGGTGCTTGTACGACGGAGTTGGAGGAACAATATACGGAGTCCTCCATCCTGTCAACGGGCTGTATACTGATTTCGAAAATTTCGATACCGCCCAGTTGTCTGCACCCCCATTTATCCTTACTGAGCTGGCAAAGCCACCCGGTCAGCTTTCTCTGTGGAGTCGGAATGGAAAGCATCGTTGAACCTCTCTACCGTAAGCTTCGTCAGGACATCGTCGAGTGTGAGCTAACCCCTGGACGGGCCTTCTCCGAAGCTGAATTCGGCCGCCTCTACACCACCAGCCGCACACCCGTCCGCGAGGCATGTCGCCGCCTCGAGCATGAAGGACTCATCCGCATCATCCCGTTTCGTGGCTATATGATCGCACCTCTGTCGGTCGCCGAGTTTCATGACCTTCAAGAGATGCAGATGATCTTCGAGCCCCAGGCCGCCGCCCTTGCCGCAGAACGGGCGAAGAACGAAGAACTGGAAGAGATGAGGAATCTCGCAACCTACGAATATCGTGTGGGCGATCGCTCCAGCTACCGCGAGTTTATCCAGACCAACTACCAGCTCCACACCCTGATCGCGCAGTCCACACGCAACAAGCGCCTCTGTGAGGTCGTCAGCAACATCCACGTCCGGCTGATGCGCTTCTTCTATCTTGGCCTTCCGTTTGAGTCCTACGGTCCCGCCCTGGTGGCCGAGCACATCCGCATCGTCGATGCAATCTGCGACCGCAATGCAGACGAGGCGCGCTGTCGAGCCAGCGAACATATCCGCATGGCCATCGATCGCAGCGCAGATCTGCTGATGAGCGCGATCCGTTTTGGCGAAGCTGTCTTCGACGCCAACAGCTCACTCGACGGAACCATCTCCAACAGCCGTTCCCACGCCCGCCGCAACTAAGCAGTGGTCATCAGCCTTCCCTAACTGCCTTCAGAAGCACCTCATCTCCTCAGCACGGAGCCTTATGTCAGAACAGCTCACCTCGCAGGAAGTCATCCAGCTCACCAAGGACCATAACTACGGAACCTGGCGCAAACAGAAGTTCTGGAATCCTAATCATCTCGTCTCTGCCGACGGCTGCTACTTCACCGACGGCAATGGCAGGCAGTTCCTCGACTTCTCGTCGCAGCTGATGTGCTCCAACCTCGGCCATAACAACAAGGCGGTGATCGAGTCGATCAAGCAGCAGGCCGAAACCCTCGCCTATGCCGCTCCCTTCTACGCCACCACCGCGCGCGCTGAGCTTTCAAAGCTTCTGCTCGAAGTTCTTCCTGAAGGCCTCACCAAGTTCTTCTTCACCACCTCCGGGACCGATGCCAACGAGGCCGCCTTCAAGATCGCGCGCATGTACACCGGCAAGACCAAGATCATCTCCCGCTATCGCAGCTATCACGGCTCTACCTCCATGTCGATCGCGGCCACGGGCGATCCTCGTCGCTGGCCCATCGAGCCTAGCGGGAAAGGACAGGGCATCCTCTTCTCGCCTGAGGTCAACTGCTACAAGTGCCCGCTCAAACATACTTACCCCGAGTGCGGAATCGCCTGCGCGGACTACCTCGAGTACATGATCGCTAACGAGGGCGACGTCGCGGCCGTTCTTGTGGAGCCCGTCGTCGGGACCAATGGAGTCCTCATTCCGCCACCCGGCTACTTCAACAAGCTGCGAGCACTCTGCGATCGCCACGGCGTTCTGCTCATCGCCGACGAGGTCATGGCCGGATGGGGACGCACCGGCAAATGGTTCGCGGTAGACAACTGGGGCGTCAAGCCCGACATCCTCACCACGGCGAAGGGCATCACCTCGGCGTATGTTCCCCTAGGCCTGTGTGCGACCACGCAGAAGATCGCCGACTTCTTCGATGACAACTACTTCGCCCACGGCCACACCTACGAGGCGCACCCCATGACGCTCGGTCCGGCCGTTGCCACCATCAACGAGATGCGTCGGCTCAACCTGGTCGACCGGGCCAACGAGATGGGAGCCTATCTCGGAGAGAAGCTCTACGCGCTCAAACCGAAGCATCCCTCCATCGGTGACGTTCGTGGCATCGGCCTCTTCTGGGCCGTCGAGCTCGTCAAGGATCAGAAGCTCAAGACGCCCTTCAACAGCTGGCAGGAGAAGCTCGACGGCAAACCCATCGTCGTCGAGCAGATCGCCGCGAAGATGCTGGCCGAAGGCATCGTCATGCAGGCCTGGATGAGCCACTTCGTCCTCGCCCCGCCGCTCATCGTCGAAAAGCCCGACATCGACAAGGCAGTCGCCGCACTCGACAGCGCACTTGCCATGGCCGATGGCCTGCTCGACCAGCAGACCGTCGCATAGCCTGCCCGTCGCCTTGCGTGGCGAATCATCGGGCCCATCCTTTCATCAGAAGGATGGGCCCTTCACATCTCTCTCACTCAACCTTTACTGAGATCGAGTTGCTCCACAACATACCAGAAGTATCATTCGGATCGATGGTGCCATCGGTCGCAGCAAAGTTCAGCTCATCGCCATGTGCAGCCTGAAACTGATCGCTTGCATTCAACGAGCCGTCAGGCTGAGAGAAGAACTCGGCCTGAGAGAATGTGCTTATGATCCCCTCGTTCGCTAGCGTCAGCTGGGTATGAGTAGAAACATCGAAGACCCGGACCATGACCTTGCTGCCCCGCTTGAATCCATTCCCGGTTAGGCGAAAGATAAGGTTGCCAGTCGCGAGCGGATTGAAGTCCGTCATGACGATGGTTGGCCTCACGACCGGGCTTCGCACCGGTACACCGAAGCTGGTCTGTCCCGAGGAATTTTCAGAACCTACCTTTTGCTCGAGATCGCCGATGGTTCGAACCAGTCCGTTGATGGTTGCTTGAAGCTGACCAATCGCTTTTATGGCTTCGTTGACCGACTTTGAATCAGGACCTACAGTCAGGTCGTCGCTGACATAGACATCTCCGCTGAAGAATCCCGCGTAGACAGGGCTCTCCCCGTAGATCGCGGTTGAGCCTTCACTATGGCCGTAAACTGCTGTCCAGTTCCCTCGACTGCCTATAGCGTCGGCTCTCACGATGGCAGTTGTTGGCAGCGTTGGTTTATGAAGTCCTTCGGGATCGGTCAGGACTGTCTTGAATTGTTTTTGCAGATCAGGTGGAGGCATCGTCCTGCTTCTTTCCCGGCGCCCTTGACGCCGTCTGCTAACGAGAATTGTTGCGCGCCCTTCGACAAGCGCACGTTCCGCCCTTCTGGCTTCGCCAGACGGCGCGAACTACTGCGGGTCACACCACTCCTCCGGAGAAGACCGTCGCAAGCGATCCCCAGCCGGTGCCAACCTTCTTTGACTCGGCCCAATGAAAACTTCCATCCTGCCAGCCGAGGTGCCGGTACCACATCAGGTCTCCGCCGGAAGCTGGAGTGAAGTTTCCTCCCACGTGACCGCCAGCTGTAGCGAGAACCAACGTTTCGGAACCATAAGAGGCCTCCACAACTGGAGTGATGCCGTACAGAATCCCCTGCTCGTCACAAAAGACCTCTTTCAGACCGTCCCATCTACTGCCAACCGTCCTCGGACCCTCCCAGCGGAAGCTGCCATCCCGGTGAACCGAGATGGCGATACCATACGAGCTCGCCGCCCGTAGCCGTGATGGTTCCGCCTGTCCTGTGCCGCTCTTCGTGCACTCTGGGTGTCACTGCATAGATGATTCCGTCTCCACCGGAGAAGACCTTTGTAAGCTCTCCCCATCCCGTTCCCACCTTCCGTGGCCCTTCCCAGACGAAGCTTCCGTCCTCGCGGCCAACGTGATGGAACCACATAAGATCGCCGTTCTCCTCGATTCCGTAGATGGCGCCTTCGCTATCGGCGAACAGATGCTTGAAGCCGTCCCATCGTCTGCCGACGTGCTTCGGCCCCTGCCAGCGGAACGTACCATCCTCACGCCCAACGTGGCGGAACCACATCAGGTCGCCACCCGATCCCGGAGTGACGATATTTCCACCTATATGTCCGCCGGCTTCACCGACCCGCAGGTATTCGTTGGAATACACAGGCTCGACCCGGGTAGTAACGCCGTACAGGATGCCGCCCCCAGCGGAAAACACCTTGGCCAGTCCGTCCCACCGCGCTCCGACCTTCTCCGGACCTTCCCATTTGAAGGTTCCGTCCTGTCGTCCCTCATGGCGGGCCCACATCAGATCGCCACCCGACGCGGGTGTTACGTGTCCGTGCGCAGGGTGATCCAGCGCCGAACTCGGCAGTGTTTCGAATGACCTGCTCGCCTCCACACGAGGCGTCACCGCGTAGAGGATGCTATCGTTCTTCGCGACCACAAGAGGCAGGGTCGAAATCGCATCCGTGTTCCTCACCTCCACAAACCACGCGACGTGTTTTGCGATGGACTCATTGGGCAGCAGAAACAGTCCACTGGGCACGCCGAGAGGCAAGCCCGCTACAAATTCGAAGGGGCTGCTGTCGATGTTCGCAATGTCACCCGATCCCCTGTCCAGAACCGTTGCCAGCTGCGGGCCGGTATGCTGCGCATCACCCGTGCGAGGATCCTTGAGGGTATAGTCGACGCCTCCCTTGAACGCCGTGAATTCGATGTAAGCGCGATCGAAGTCAAGCCGGAAGAACTCTGTCCTCACGCCAACATTTGACGCGAACGGAACATCGATCTTGAACAGTGCCCAGCCCTCCACGCCGGTTGCAATTCCTCCGGACTCCAGGCGAAACGTTCCCTGCTCTCCTCGCTTCAGATTCTTTAGATTCGATGGATACCATGGCTCCTGCCAGAATCCATGGATGCGTCCATCATCTTGCCAGACGATGGGATAATCAGAATTGTTGAGAATGGTGACTTGAACAAGGCGTGCGGGCATCGGCTCACTCTCCGTAGAGTTCGGGGGCCTTGTACTTTTGTTCAGAAGACAAATCTTGCCTGGCCTGAATTTACCGGGGGGGGAATCGCCAGCCGTGCCTCGTTCCGGGACGGTGCATTCGTCAACGCGTCCAGACGTCGTAACAGCATCTCGGTCTCCGCCAACTGAAACACAAGTCGTGTACGCATGTCCATGAAAATCGCCTGATGCTCAAAGCTCCTTTCCATGTGAATCGCCGCGTCGCCGATTCCTCTCTTTGTAGAAAATGCCCTGGCAAACTACTCTTAGCTTCTGAAATCCGCATTTCAATCCCGAGCCTGAGGCCGTATGAAATTTCTCGCCACTGCCGTTCTCTTCTCCGCTCCCCTCATTGCGCAGATGCCGATGGCGAACAACCATAGCGCGGCCGACACCCGTCCCGTCACCCTCGTCAGCGGAATCGGAAACTCCAATCATCCCATCCAGAGCACGAGTCCAGAGGCGCAGAAGTACTTCAATCAGGGGCTCGACTATATCTGGGCCTTCAATCATGATGAGGCTCGGCGCTCCTTCCAGAAGGCATCTGAGCTCGACCCATCGGCAGCCATGCCCCTCTGGGGACTTGCCCTCGCCGTCGGTCCCAACTACAACGACATCGATATCGGCCACGCTAGAGCCCAGCAGGCCATCAACGCGCTCGGCAAGGCGCGGTCTCTCGCCCAGTCGCAGCCGGAACGCGACTACATCGCAGCGCTCTCCGTCCGCTATGCCGGCGATGGTGACGAGATCACCGTGCAGGGGAATGCCTACGCCTCGGCCATGAAGTCCCTCACCGACAACTACCCGGACGACCTGGACGCCGCCGCGCTCTATGCCGAATCGCTGATGGATCTCAATCCCTGGAAGCTCTGGTCGCCCTCCGGCCAGCCCGGTCCGCACACCGAGGAGATCATCACCACCCTGCAGACTGTGCTCGCCAGGCAGCCACGCCACGTCGGAGCCAATCACCTTCTCATCCACGCAACCGAAGCCTCGCCGCACCCTGAGCTCGCTCTCGCCTCCGCGAAGTTCTTCGAAACTGCTACTCCGAACGCTGGCCATCTCGTCCACATGCCCGCGCATACGTTTCAGCGCACCGGCAACTACAACGGTTCCGAGCTGGCCAACAAACGTGCCGTCGCCGCGGATCGCGCCTACTTCAAGGCGCAGAATCTAAACGGCGTCGTCAACATGTACGACAGCATGTACTACACCCACAACATGCACTTCCTCGCCTCCTCCTGCTCCATGGAAGGCAACAACGCCTGCACGCAACAGGCCGCCAAAGAACTCGTGGACCACGTCATTCCCGAGATCAAGGACAATCCGCAGGTGGAGTGGTACACCCCCACCCAGCCCTGGATGCTGGTTCGATTCCAGCAGTGGGAGACCATCCTTTCCTCCCCCATGCCCCCTGCCAATCTCAAGATCCTTACTGCCTTCTGGCACTACGCTCGCGCCTCCGCCTACACGGCGCAGAACCTCCTTCCGCAGGCGCGGGAGGAACGGGCTGCCCTCGCCTACACGGTCGATACTCTACCCCCCAACGCGATCCCCGACTTCCTGAATCCAGCTAAATCCGCGCTCCAGATTGCTCTCGAGGTCCTCGACGCGCGCATCCTCGAAGCCCAGGGAAAATATCCTGAGGCAATCTCCATGTGGCGCAGGGCCGTCGCTCTCAACGACACCTTCACCTATAACGAGCCATCGGACTGGTACTATCCCGTGCGCGAATCCCTTGGCGGAGCCCTCCTCCGCAGCAACCAGCCCGCGGAAGCGGAGCGCGTCTTCCGCCATGATCTGCAGCTCAATCCCGGCAACCCGCGGTCGCTCTACGGCCTGTGGCAGAGCCTGTTGGCGCAGAAGAAATCCACGGACGCCGCGCAGGCGGAGGCAGATTTCAGGAAAGCCTGGTCGCACGCCGACACCGAGCTCACCGTCGCCGCGCTGTAGCGGGAGATTCACCCCCTGGGAGGCGTCTGGCATCTCTATTTCTTCTTGTAGATAATAGATACGCCATGTCTAAGCGTGAATTTCAAACTGAAGTAAGCCAGCTCCTCCACCTCATCGTCCATTCGCTCTACTCCCACCCGGAGATCTTCCTCCGCGAGCTGATCTCCAACTCCTCCGACGCTCTCGACAAGCTGCGCCACCTCACCCTGACCGACGAGACCTACAAGGCTCTCTTCGCCAGTGAGCAGATCGCACCGCCGCGCATCGACCTCGAGCTCAACGAGGAGGCGAAGACCCTCACCATCTCCGACACCGGAATCGGCATGAACGAGGAAGACCTCGTCTCGCACCTCGGAACCATCGCCCGCTCCGGAACCAAAAACTTCCTCTCTCATCTCTCCGGCGATCAGAAGAAGGACTCCAACCTCATCGGCCAGTTCGGTGTCGGCTTTTACTCCGTCTTCATGGTCGCCGACAAGGTCCAGGTCATCAGCCGCAAGGCCGCCGAAGACAAGACCTGGAAGTGGACCTCCGACGGCAAGACCGGCTTCGAGATCGAAGAGGTCACAGGCCCCGAGGCTCGCACCATCGCAGGAACCAGCGTCATCATCCACTTCAACGACGAGGGCGCGCAGTACGCCAACAGCTGGCGCCTGCAGGAGATCGTCAGGAAGTACTCCAACCACATCGCCTTCCCCATCTTTCTCACCTACGACAAGAGCGAGTGGAACGCCGAGAAGAAAGAGTCCATCAAGACCCGCACCACCGAGCAGGTCAACAGCGCCTCCGCCATGTGGCGCCGCTCCAAATCTGAGCTCACCGACGAGGACTACAAGGAGTTCTACAAGTCCCTCACCGGCGACTTCGAAGACCCGCTCCTCTGGTTCCACACCCGAGCCGAGGGCACGCTCGAGTACACCACCCTCTTCTACATTCCGGCCAAGGCCCCTATGGACCTCTACCAGGCCGACTACAAGACGGGCGTCAAGCTCTACGTCAAGCGCGTCTTCATCATGGACGACTCCAAGGATCTGTTGCCGCCCTACCTGCGCTTCGTGCGCGGCGTCATCGACTCCGAAGACCTTCCGCTCAACGTCTCACGCGAGATCCTGCAGCAGAACAAGGTCCTCACCAGCATCAAGACCGCGAGCGTTAAGAAGATCCTCTCCGAGCTGAAGAACCTCGCCGAGAACGATCCTGAGAAGTACGCAACGTTCATCGCCGAATACAACCGCCCGCTCAAGGAAGGTCTCTACGGCGACTTCGCCAATCGCGAGACCCTGCTTGACCTCATCCGCTTCAAGTCGACGAAGGTGGAAGGCCTCACCTCTCTCGCCGAGGCCAAATCTCGCATGCAGCCCGAGCAGAAGGCGCTCTACTACATCACCGGCGGCAACGAGAGCATCCTGCGCAACTCGCCTCTGCTTGAGATCTACAAGAAGAAGGGCATCGAAGTCCTCATCCTCGACGACGACATCGACGAGATCGTCTTCTCCACCGTCGACAAGTACGGCGAGATCGACCTCAAGGCCGTCAATAAAGGTGCCGCCAGCGAAGACCTCAAAGACGAGAACGAGCCCGCCAAGGCAGAAGAACTGAAGCCGCTGCTCGAAAAGCTGAAGGCCACCCTCGGAGACGCCGTCAAAGAGGTCCGCGTCTCCACGCGCCTCGCCGACAGCCCGTCCGTTATCGTCTCCGACGAGGATGAGCCCTCCGCACGCATGCGCCAGATGATGCGAGCCATGGGCCAGAAGGAGATGCCCGAGCCCAGCCCCACGCTCGAGATCAACCCCGATCACGAGATCATCCGCAAGCTGCTCGCCGACCCCACCAACGCCAAAACCGAAGACGCCGCATGGCTCCTCTTCGACCAGGCCCTGCTGCTCGAAGGCGTGCCCCTGAAGGATCCTGCAACGTTCGTCCAGCGCCTCAACCGCGTGCTGAATCAATCCATCTGATCAGAACGATCAGCAAAACAAAACGCTCCCGCAAGGGAGGCGTTTGTGTTCCGAAATGACCTTGTAGATGAAGCAGGGGAACGGTTTTGTAGCTTAGACCTATTTATTGATATCAGCGAGTACAAAATGACTGAAGAACGAGCTAAGGCTGGAAGACAATACGTCGTGTTTCATCTCAAAATGATTGAAGTCATCCATCTCGCATTACTAAGCCTTCACCTCACAGATTCTGGAGTTTGCCCTGCTAATGAACTGAACCATAGCGTAGCTAGATTCAAAGAAACTCTTCTGAGTACAACCGTTACAACATTCATGGCTCTCAATGACAAATCGAAAAGTACAAATACACGTCAGATATGGAAGTCATTGTTCTCCAAGCATGCAAAAGCTATAGATAGAGTTTGGGATCGAAGTATTACTCCAGGAGAGCGCGTGATGAAGGCTTACCGTGATCAAGCTGGAGCTCACGGCGACGATCCTTACAACTATTTCGTAGCCAGGGTAGCGTTACTCGAGAACGAAGATCGGATTCTCACCGCATTATCAGCATTCTTTCGGTTATCCATATGTCTGCTCAACCGACAGGCGAAGGAGATACCAGAGTTGGCTGGTGAAATCGAAGCAGTTCTGTTAGACATTGAACTTCGCTTTCCTCGTGATCAAGGCTTCAATAGACAATGGCTCAAGGAAATGCGCCTGACCGAAGAAGGTTCCTATACGAAGAAATATCTGTAGCCTACTGCCGGGGCGCCGCACTCATCCTGTTTAACCGCATCAGTGACCCTTCCGAGAGAAGCTGCGAACCGCAGTCCGTAAGGGTACAGCGGCAGCCGGGTGCCCCATTCATGCGGCTTCATCGCATGAGTGGGCATTCGAGCGAAGCTCGACCGCAGTGCCTAAGGGCACGGTTTCAACCCTGCCGGGACACTCACGAGATAGTTCTTCAAGAAATTCTTGCTACAAGAAGGCAATCAACAACGTAGCTTCCACCCCATTCCCGCAGGTCATGCGTTCGCCAAATTCGCCAACTTGCTATCCTCGCTGCATGTGCTTCGCTCTAAACACATGTTGAAAGCTGGGCGATGATGCCTCCGTATCGAACGAGGACGAGTTAATGGCTACTTTTGAGAATGAATTATCGGAGCTCGTCTACGAGCTGAATGCCTCTGCATCGGTCCCGAAAGCAGAGCGAAATGCTGCACTGAACACTCTCCTGGTCTTAGCTGTCGAACAAGGCGCCTCGGACATCCTCATGGTGGCAGGCTCCCCTGCGACGTTGAGAATCAACGGCACGTTGAACTCAGGTATTGGCAAAGTATTATCCAGTGAGGAGCTCCGCAAGATGCTCCTGCCCCTTTTGGATGCCGAAAAATCAAAGGAGTTGGAACGCAACAGATCTCTCGATTTCTGTTTTGCTCAAGACTCAGTCGGCAGGTTCCGCGCCAACCTCCACTATCAGCGGGGCACACTCGCTGCCAGCATTCGACTTTTGCCAGCCCAGGTCCCCACCATGGAATCTCTTCATTTGCCTCCAGTGCTTGCTCGGCTGATGGAACGTAGGCAGGGACTTGTCTTACTTACCGGTCCAACCGGATGTGGCAAGACATCAACCATGGCTGCCTTCGTTGACCTCATCAACACGCGAAGGCGAGATCACATCATCACCATTGAGGACCCGGTTGAGTATCAGCATACAAACCGCAAATCCATCGTGGAGCAAATTGAGATTGGTCACGACACCCCGAGCTTTGCGCAAGCCGTTCGAGCGGTTCTTCGCCAGAATCCGAACGTCATTTTAATCGGCGAAATGCGCGACTCTGAGACGATGGCTGCTGCACTTACCGCAGCAGAGACCGGCCACCTTGTCCTCTCTTCGCTGCATACAAATGCAGCGGCTCAGACGATGTCGAGAATTGTGGATAGCTTTCCGCCCAATAGTCAGTCGCAGATTCGGCAGCAGCTATCGTTGGCGCTTCTTGCGGTCATCGCTCAGCAACTTGTTCCCGCAATGGACCATGTAGGTGTGTATCCAGCAGTAGAGATCATGGTTGCCAACCTTGCAGTTCGAAATCTCATCCGGCATGGACAAGATCACTTGATCCGCTCTCAAATCTCAACAGGCAAGGCGGAAGGCATGATGACCATGGACCAGTCACTGGCAGAACTCGTTTACTCCCGACGTATTTCAAAAGATTCGGCGCTGGCCCACTGCTACCATCCCAACGAACTTCGATCCTATCTGTCGTAGAGTCCCGCGCCTCACCATCTTTCTCCTCGAGGCGGGGCTGCCCCGTCATCCTCTCTAACCACCGCTGCAACCGCAGTCGATAAGGACAGCTTCAACCGTGCGGAATCAATCAACCGCGAAGCGGCTACCGCTCTGCCGAAGGCCGGGTGCCCCATTCATGCGGCTTCATCGGATGAGTGGGCATTCGAGCGAAGCTCGAACCCTTCTCATCCGGGAGCATTGTGACGACCCCGATACAGGGATCGAGTTTCTAGCGAAGGGATGCGCGTCCACGTCCTCTACATACGTGTCATCCTGAGCGAAGCTTCTCGCAGATCCATCGCGAGAAGCGCAGTCGAAGGATCTGCGGTCTCTTCATTCCCGCGTCAAATTCCCGAACACAAATCCTCTACTGCGCGCCGACGCGCTCCGCTCAGGATGGCGCCGGAAAAACCGGATCTCGCCACATCGACAAGATTTCAACCCGCCTCGTTAAGGGCACCGCTTCAGAGCCTGCCCTGAGCGCAGTCGAAGGGGACCGAAACAATCACCCGCGAAGCGGCC
>NZ_JAEDXW010000109.1:0-253 GCF_036877565.1 Edaphobacter sp. HDX4 | reverse complement strand
AGCAGGGAATTTTTCAGAGGAGAACTACTGGAATCATGATCGATCTCAAGGGTAAAGTCGCCGTCGTCTTCGGCCTCGCAAACAAGCGCAGTATCGCCTGGGGCATCGCGCAGAAACTCGCCGAGGCGGCGCGACCCTCGCGATCTGCTATCAAAGCGAACGGCTGCAGCGCGATGCCGACGCCCTCGCAGCGGAGCTACCCGCCGCCAAGACCTACCAGTGCGACGTCTCTTCCGACGCCGAGATCGATTCC
>NZ_JAEDXW010000108.1:0-254 GCF_036877565.1 Edaphobacter sp. HDX4 | reverse complement strand
TCGAGTGCATTAAAGGACGGCATCAGAAACCAAAGGTGGCCAAATGGCGAGGTTGATCTTCTCCGTAGGACAGTCGATCATCCAGCTTGGAAAGTCGCAACCATCATCCTGTTGTTCTTCGCGATCGAGCGGTATTCAGGCGAGCTATTTTCGATTTCTCTTGGGCGTTGCTGATTCTGGGGCAAACGATGGAACAAATTCGAAATGCAGGGCGACCCCCGCGGAATCCTCCAACACCGAGTACTCGTATCCAG
>NZ_JAEDXW010000107.1:0-254 GCF_036877565.1 Edaphobacter sp. HDX4 | reverse complement strand
CTGGATACGAGTACTCGGTGTTGGAGGATTCCGCGGGGGTCGCACTGCATTTCGAATTTGTTCCATCGTTTGCCCCAGAATCAGCAACGCCCAAGAGAAATCGAAAATAGCTCGCCTGAATACCGCTCGATCGCGAAGAACAACAGGATGATGGTTGCGACTTTCCAAGCTGGATGACCGACTGTCCTACGGAGAAGATCAACCTCGCTATTTGGCCACCGTTGGTTTCTGATGCCGTCCGTTAATGCACTCGA
>NZ_JAEDXW010000106.1:0-254 GCF_036877565.1 Edaphobacter sp. HDX4 | reverse complement strand
CGAAGGCATCCAGCCGGGCTATGCGGTTCTTCGCCTCTTGCCACAGAGGCTTGAGATCTGGCGAGTTGACCCGGTACTTGCCCTGGATCTGCTTGACCATCAGCTCGGAGTCGGAGACGACACGCAGGCGGCGATGACCGTGTTGCAGGGCGTACTCGAGGACCCCCAGCAGGCCGGAGTACTCGGCGTAGTTGTTGGTGCGGACGCCAAGGAATTCGCTCAGTTCTGCCAGCGGCTCTCCGGCCGGACCGGTC
>NZ_JAEDXW010000105.1:0-254 GCF_036877565.1 Edaphobacter sp. HDX4 | reverse complement strand
CGGCAAACACCTCCAATAGAGAGAACACCGCCGGGTGCCCCAGGTCTCGATTCTGAGACCTGGGATTTTGCAGAACCTCACCCAATCCAAATCGCCTTCCCGAAGGTGGCATCCTGAGCGAAGCCTCCTCGCAGCTCCATCGCGAGAGACTTCGCAGGATCTGCGGTTCCCTCTGCACAGGCACTTATAAAGAACTCAGCCCGAAACGGCCTCGCCTGAGGCAAATCACTCATAAAGAGTCTGGACAGCCGAAC
>NZ_JAEDXW010000104.1:0-254 GCF_036877565.1 Edaphobacter sp. HDX4 | reverse complement strand
GGTCCTCCGCGCCCTGCGCAAGTTCTTCGACACCCGCGGCTACCTCGAGGTCGAGACCCCGATGATGCAGCAGATCGCCGGCGGAGCCGCCGCGCGCCCCTTCATCACTCACCACAACGAGCTCGACCTCGACCTCTTCCTCCGCATCGCCCCCGAGCTCTACCTCAAGCGCCTCGTCGTCGGAGGCCTCGACCGCGTCTACGAGATCAACCGCAACTTCCGCAACGAAGGCGTAAGCACCCGCCACAACCCCG
>NZ_JAEDXW010000103.1:0-254 GCF_036877565.1 Edaphobacter sp. HDX4 | reverse complement strand
CCCAGATTGTCGTCGCCGACGGCGTAAACGAAAACGACCTGCTGCAGATGGTGGCGAGCCTGGAGCGAGCAAGCGAGCATCCTTTGGCCGCAGCCATCGTCGCAGGAGCAGAAGAATGCGGGGTTGCCTTGGCAGAGGTGAAGGAGTTTGCCTCTGTGACTGGAAAGGGCGTGACGGGTGTTATCGACGGAAGACGGGTCGCTGTGGGAACATCTGCTCTTTTGCGGGAGGAGGGCATCGACGCGGGGGCGATG
>NZ_JAEDXW010000102.1:0-254 GCF_036877565.1 Edaphobacter sp. HDX4 | reverse complement strand
AAGGCGCGCTGCAGGCGTATCGCGTCTTCTCTGATCCAGCACTGAATGCTGAGTTGCGCCTCTTTTCAGGCAAAACAATCGATGTGCCATCACTCTTCATTGGCGGGAAGAGTGATTGGGGCACCTATCGGCACCAGGTGCACTCGATCTGATGAAAGCCAAGGCAGCAACGAGGATGGGAGAGATTGAGCTCATTGACGGCGCCGGTCACTGGATTCAACAAGAACAGCCGGTTCAGCTCGGCGAGCTCCTGC
>NZ_JAEDXW010000101.1:0-254 GCF_036877565.1 Edaphobacter sp. HDX4 | reverse complement strand
CCGTCCGCGTAGCCGCAATCAACTTCCTCAATTCGGCGCCTCTCATGTGGGACCTTGAGCACCCGCCGATCTCCGACGAGCTCGCTCAGCGTTATCAGCTCCACTACACGCTTCCGGCACTCTGTGCCGACGAACTGCTCTCCGGTCGGGCCGACCTCGGGCTCATCCCCATCGCCTCTCTGACGCCGGAACTCGCCATCGTACCCGGCTGCACCATCGCTTCTCTCGACAAAGTCCGTTCGATTCAGCTCATC
>NZ_JAEDXW010000100.1:0-254 GCF_036877565.1 Edaphobacter sp. HDX4 | reverse complement strand
TCGGCACAGTCTCAGTCGCCAACGAGTTTGCCCGCGGCCCCCACCCAGTCGTCCCCATCTCCGTCTCCGCAGACCCCTTCTACGGATGCTTTGCCTGATGCTCCGAGTACGACGAGTCAGGCGAAGCCGCCCGTCATTCCCACAGGCCCAACTGCTGTGATTGATACAACGATGGGTCGCCTCACGTGCAAGCTATATGACAAGCAGGCTCCGGTGACGGTCGCTAATTTCATCGGTCTCGCGGAGGGATCGAA